>NZ_JBMPPF010000005.1:0-253933 GCF_049339385.1 Undibacterium sp. SXout7W
CTTCACGCCGACCTCCGCTTCCTTTAACACCCCAATGATTTGTGTTCCCGTAAATCGCTTTTTCATGCTGCCTCGATAGGCAAACTCTACATCTTTATCGTACTAATTTTTTTGGGGGGCGGGCCACTTGAATCCTAAATTGGTAAGCTCCTCGTGGAGCTGCTTGAGGTTGCGTCTCTGCTTACGGGATTTGGCCGCCTCGGTCTTGAGTCAGCCGGAAAGCTGGACGGCGTATGGATCGATGGCGCTGTTGGATTGGCGCTCCGCATAGGCGGGTTCAGTGATTTCCGAGCGCAGATAGCGTCGGACGGTGTTGCGTGAGATGCCGAGTCTCTTGGCGATTTCTCAGAGCGGGACCTGGTCACGAAGGTGTCAGCGTCTGATTATTCCTAGTAGTGCCACGTCAATCACTCCGATCACCTACTCATTCTGAGGAGTAGGATTGTGTGCTAAACGTGGATCAATTTTCAGTGCAAATCAACACTTTCCGGAAGTCAGACTGTTGCTTTTTTAGTTTAGCTTTTTACTTTCAGAATTTTCTCTGGTTCTATTTTGTGGAAAACCTTTGCCTCCGTTTTAATGATCATGGCCGTATTTTTATTGCACATTCAGTTGACTGAGGTTTACGTTCTTTCATGGTTAAACTTGTTTTCTTTAATGCTAATCGAAATTTTTTTGTGCCAGAAAGTGATGTGTCAGATCCACAATCTCTACATTATTTAAACCCGAAAATGGAAAATATACATCGCCACAGATCCCAATACCGGGTGGGGTGAATCACCGTGACATTTTTATGGCATCTTTGAAAGCGATGTTGATGCATAGCGTACACGCCAGTTACCTTGATCCGTTGCCTATACTTTTCATGAGTGATCAAGTTCACCACCAATCGGGTCGATTGAACAGCGGCAGCAGGTTGGGGTAGGGGTATTGTTGGAAAGCTATACTGCGCCCACTTGCGGAGGTCATTGGTAGCGGGGCGCCAAACAAATCTCACAAGTGTGCCAGTTGAGCTGACATGTTTTTCAGCGATGTGTTCTACGCTCGGTAGCTTTTGCTTCGGCACACCGTTTTCGTATCCTCACGGACGTTAGATATAGTTGCTGCCTTACAAGTGAGGGCAGCATACCCAAGATGGCGTAGCAATACAATTTCACAGCCGTTTGCAGATGCCGTAGCTATTTCATTGCTACCGCTTCGGATTGGCGGGGTTGCCAACCGCCACCTAGTGCCTTGAATGCGGCGACTGCTGCGCGGGCTGATTCGGTTTGTGCTTGCGCTTGCATATCGGTCGCGCGTAGCAAGTTTTCGTCGGCTTGCAGGACTTCGATCAGGCTGACGACTCCTTTCTGGTATGCCGCAAACGAGGCACCTCTCGCCCGACTGAGCGAGCCCACACCCTGGGTGAGTATGTCAGCCTGATCCTCACGTTTGACCAGGGCCGAGAACGCATTTTCTACATCTTCGGTTGCTCGCAGCACGGCGAGCCGATAAGCCGCCAGCGCTTCTGCTTCCTGCCCTTTGGCCAGATCAATCTGTGCGTTGATGCGGCCAAAATCGAACAGACGCCAGCGAAGACCCAACACACCTGCTGCCTGGCTTGCACCACTGGTGAACAGGTTGCCGCCAGATACCGATGTCGCGCTGCCTATCAATCCGCTAAAGGAAAGCTTGGGATAGTACTCGGCTATCGCCATGCCGATACGGGCGTTCGATGCAGCCAGGCGGCGTTCTGCCACGATCAGATCGGGCCTGCGCCTGAGTAAATCACCTGGCGAACCGCTAGATGCAATTTGCGGGGCGGCCGGAATAGCGCCAGTATGAGCAAGTTCCACCCGGTAAGTGCCGGGTGGTTTGCCTAACATGACATCCAGCGCATTCGTAGCCGTATCTAGCCCTGTTTCGAGAATCGGTACCGATGCCCGCACCTGAGCCAGCGCAGCTTCGGCCTGACGCACTTGAAGTTCAGCCGTCAGCCCCTTGCCGTACAGCAGATTGACGGTGGCGAGCAGGTCTTGTTGCGTTTGCACTTGCTTGCGAGCGATGTCAAGGCGGGCTTGCAGTCCGCGGATACTAATATAGATATCGGCGGTTTGTGCTGCTACTGCCAGTTGTGTTGCCGTGGTACCCGCTTCAGAGGCCTGATATTCAGCAAGTGCAGCTTCCCGGCCACGACGCAAACCACCGAATACATCCAATTCCCAGCCTGCACCGAGGTCGACCTCATAGGCGTTGCCGTGGCGATCGAAATTGGGCTTTGAATTCATGATTTGCCCCAGCGGTGTTTCAAGCGATTGATAGGCACGTGCGCCCTGGGCATTGATATTGCCGGAAGGCAGCAGTGCGGCATTCGCGGCCCCCAGTCCTGCGCGCGTCTGGGCGACACGAGCGGACGCCTGGGCGAGATCCAGATTTTGCGCCAGCGCCAGTGTTACATAGCGAGTCAATTGTGGATCGCCAAAGCCCTCCCACCAGGCGATGAAGTCTGCGGTGACTTTGGAATGTCGCTGCTCAATCGTGGTTTGGCCCAAGTAGCGGTCTGGCATTGCGAGGGCAGGTTGATGGTAATCCGGTCCGACAGCGCAACCTGCTGCAAGACCGGTGGCGATGAACATCAAGAGAGAGCGTTTGATTGACATGGGCATCTTCCGTGAAGTGAAAAAGGGTGAAGTATCTGGTGACTATATCATGAAATGGTCACATGTTGTACAAATCAAATTTAAGGGGTAAGCTATCGGGCATGAGCAAAACAACCACCACAACCACCATAGCCACTGCAAGCATTACGCCGACCACGGCGGCCACGCATCCAAGCACAGCCCGGGGGCCGGTCGATCATGAAGTGCGGGATCAGATTGTCGTCGCGGCTACCGGACACTTTCGTCTATATGGTTACGAAAAAACCACTGTTTCCGATCTTGCCAAGGCCATTGGTTTTTCCAAGGCCTACATATATAAGTTCTTCGAGTCCAAACAAGCGATCGGTGAGCTAATTTGCGCAAATTGTCTGCGCGAGATTGAATCAGACGTCAGAACCGCTATGGAAGGAGTGAAGCACCCGTCGGAAAAATTACGGCGCATGCTTAAAACGATCGTGGAGTCCAGCCTTCGCTTGTTTTTTGAAGACCGCAAGCTGTATGACATTGCCGCCTCTGCCGCCACTGAAAACTGGGAATCGGTGCGCACCTATGAAGATCGCATCAAAATGCTGCTGCAAGACGTCTTACGTCAGGGGCGCGAGACAGGTGAGTTTGAGCGCAAGACACCGCTTGATGAGGCGGCGGCAGCAATTTATCTTGTCATCCGCCCTTATCTCAATCCCCTTATCCTGCAGTATAGCCTCGACTCCACAACTGATGCACCAGCACAACTATCCAGTTTAATCCTGCGAAGTCTATCCCCGTAAACGCGATATTTTAAAGTGACCATTGACATATTTGGTCACTGGTACCAAAATAGGAATCCTGTTCAGTCACATATGGGATTCCTATGTTCCGTCACATCGTTTTTTCTGCTGCCATCTCAACATTGCCGTTTGCACTGGTTGCGTGTGGCGTAAAACAGCAATCTGATCCGCGCACCGAAGCACCGCTGGTGAGGGCAGCGACCGTCCAGAGCGCGGTCGCTGCATCGCGTGCTTTTTCGGGTACCATCGCCGCCCGCGTACAAAGCGATCTTGGCTTCCGGGTTTCTGGCAAGGTATTGGAGCGACTTGTGGATACCGGGCAAACCGTCAAGCGCGGTCAGGTGCTGATGCGCATTGATCCCGCCGATCTGAAGCTGGCAGCGCATGCTCAGCAAGAAGCCGTAGCAGCGGCCCGTGCACGGGCATTACAAACAGCAGAAGATGAAGCCCGCTACCGCGACCTGCGTGGAACCGGTGCAATTTCGTCGTCAGCCTACGATCAGATCAAGGCTGCGGCAGATGCCGCCAAAGCTCAGCTCAATGCAAGCGAAGCCCAGGCGGAAGTTGCGCGCAATGCGAGTCATTATGCAGAGTTAGTGGCCGATGCCGATGGCGTCATCATGGAAACACTGGCTGAACCTGGCCAGGTTATCAGCGCAGGGCAGGTCGTGGTACGCGTTGCCCGCGCCGGACGCCGCGAAGCCATCATCCAGTTACCTGAGACTTTGCGTCCTGCTGTCGGTTCGTTTGCCAAGGCCAGCTTATTTGGTAAAGAGGGTCATGCGGTTACTGCAAAACTCAGGCAACTCTCCGAGGTGGCAGATAAGCTGACCCGCACTTATGAAGCGCGCTATGTACTCGATGGCGATCTGTCTGACGCTCCGCTGGGCGCGACCGTTACCATTCAGATTCAGGGCGGACCTGCTGTCATACAGGACGCCTTGCGGGTGCCGATTGCTTCCGTATTTGACGCAGGCAAGGGGCCTGGCGTCTGGGTTATCGAGGGAGAACCGGCAAAGGTTTCGAGGCGTGCCGTCACGCTTCTGCGTCTGGATGACGATGGTGGGTATGTCACCGGTCAAATCAAACAGAGTGACCGGATTGTCGCACTTGGTACGCACTTATTGCGCGAAGGTGAGTTGGTACGGGTGGCCAGTCAGGCCGCAGCCACAACGTCAGGAGTGACGCCATGAGTGAAGGTCGTTTCAACTTATCTGCGCTTGCGGTACGCGAGCGAGCTATCACACTGTTCCTGATTTTCCTGATTTCCGCCGCAGGCATTCTTGCCTTCTTCAAGCTCGGTCGCGCGGAAGACCCGCCGTTTACGATCAAGCAGATGACTGTCGTTACTGTATGGCCCGGGGCGACAGCCAGAGAGATGCAGGATCAGGTCGCTGAACCACTGGAAAAACGTCTGCAAGAGTTGCGCTGGTACGATAAGACCGAAACCTATACTCGTCCAGGCATGGCGTTCAGCATGATTTCCCTGCTCGATAAAACGCCGCCGTCAGAGGTTCAGGAGCAGTTTTATCAGGCACGTAAAAAGCTTGGCGACGAAGCAAAAAAACTTCCAGCCGGGGTAATCGGGCCCATCGTCAATGACGAATATGCCGACGTCACGTTTGCACTGCTTGCGCTTAAAGCCAAGGGCGAGCCACAACGCTTGCTGGTGCGCGATGCAGAAACACTGCGTCAGCAACTGCTGCATGTCGCAGGTGTGAAAAAAGTTAATATCATCGGCGAGCAACCCGAACGCATTTTCATCTCGTTTTCGCACGACCGCCTTGCCACACTGGGCATCCTGCCGCAGGATATTTTCACTGCACTCAACAATCAGAACGTGCTGACTCCCGCTGGTTCTATCGAGACCAAGGGGCCGCAGGTTTTCCTTCGCATCGATGGCGCGTTCGATAATCTGGAAAAGATTCGCCAGACTCCAATTACTGCGCAGGGGCGGACACTGAAGCTGTCAGATGTGGCGACTGTCGAACGTGGTTATGAGGATCCAGCCACTTTCCAGGTCCGCAATCATGGTGAACCGGCATTGCTGCTGGGCGTCGTGATGCGCGACGACTGGAACGGACTCGATCTGGGTAAGGCACTTGAAGCGGAAATCAAAAAAATCAACACCAGTCTGCCACTCGGAATGTCCCTGACCAAGGTGACCGATCAGTCCGTCAACATCAGCTCGGCAGTGGACGAATTCATGGTCAAGTTTTTCGTGGCCTTGCTCGTCGTGCTGGTCGTTTGCTTTGTCAGCATGGGGTGGCGTGTCGGTATCGTGGTCGCAGCGGCGGTACCGCTGACCTTGGCTGCTGTATTCATCATCATGGCGGCCACCGGCAAAAACTTCGACCGCATCACGCTAGGCTCGCTGATTCTGGCACTGGGCCTGCTGGTGGACGACGCCATCATCGCCATCGAAATGATGGTGGTGAAAATGGAGGAAGGGTATGACCGTATTGCCGCATCAGCGTACGCATGGAGCCACACGGCGGCGCCCATGTTGTCCGGCACGCTGGTCACCGCCATCGGCTTCATGCCGAATGGATTCGCGCGCTCTACTGCAGGCGAATACACCAGCAATATGTTCTGGATCGTTGGCATCGCCCTGATTGCATCCTGGATTGTGGCCGTTGTATTCACGCCTTATCTGGGTGTGAAGATGTTGCCTGACATTAAAAAAGTCGAGGGTGGGCATGCCGCTATTTACAATACCCGCCACTACAATCGCTTCCGGCTGGTATTAGGGCGGGTCATCGCGCGTAAATGGCTGGTAGCCGGCGCTGTCGTCGCGACATTCGTGCTGGCCGTTGCTGGCATGGCTCTGGTCAAGAAGCAGTTCTTCCCAACCTCCGACCGGCCAGAAGTGCTGGTAGAAGTGCAGATGCCGTATGGCACTTCGATTGAGCAAACCAGTGCCGCGACGGCAAAGGTTGAAGCCTGGCTCGCCAAACAGAAAGAAGCCAGAATCGTGACGTCTTACATCGGTCAGGGTGCTCCACGTTTCTTTCTGGCGATGGCTCCTGAGTTGCCTGATCCTTCGTTTGCCAAGATCGTCGTGCTCACAGGTGACGACAAAGAACGCGAAGCTCTCAAGCTCAGACTGCGCCAGGCAGCGGCTGACGGTCTGGCTTCTGAGGCGCGGGTGCGTGTTACCCAGATCGTATTTGGTCCGCCTTCGCCATTCCCCGTGGCCTACCGTGTCATGGGACCTGATCCGGACAAGCTGCGTGCGATCTCTTCGCAAATCGAGGCCATCATGCATGCGAGTCCGATGATGCGTACCGTCAACACGGATTGGGGACCACGCGTACCTGCCTTACACTTAACGCTGGAACAGGACCGCTTACAAAGCGTTGGGCTGAGTTCGTCATCGGTCGCCTTACAGTTACAGTTTCTGTTAAGCGGAGCAACGATGACGGAGGTCCGCGAGGATATCCGTTCCGTGCAGGTGGTTGGTCGTGCAGCCGGCAATATCCGTCTCGACCCCGCGAAAATCGCAGGCTTTACACTGGTCGGATCGGCGGGACAACGCATCCCGCTGTCCCAAGTAGGCAAGGTCGAGGTTCGCATAGAAGATCCCATTCTGCGCCGTCGTGACCGTACACCGACCATTACGGTGCGCGGCGACATCGCCGAAGGGCTGCAACCGCCGGACGTTTCCAGCGCCATCATCAAGCAGTTACAGCCTGTCATTGACCAGCTTCCTTCGGGCTACCGGATTGAACAGGCTGGCTCGATCGAAGAATCCGGCAAGGCTTCTACGGCGATGCTACCGCTGTTCCCTATCATGATAGCGCTCACGCTGCTCGTCATCATTCTGCAGGTCCGCTCGATCTCGGGGATGGTCATGGTGTTCCTGACCAGTCCATTAGGGTTGATCGGTGTGGTGCCGACGCTGCTGTTGTTCCAGCAACCATTCGGCATCAATGCACTGGTTGGGCTGATTGCGCTGTCAGGCATCCTGATGCGCAACACGTTGATACTGATCGGACAGATTCGTGAAAACGAAGAGGCCGGGCTGGACCCTTTCCGCGCCGTTGTCGAAGCCACCGTGCAGCGTGCCCGACCTGTGGTCCTGACGGCATTGGCAGCAGTACTGGCCTTCATTCCACTGACCCATTCCGTGTTCTGGGGGACGCTTGCCTACACGCTGATTGGCGGCACATTAGCAGGAACAATTCTGACTCTGGTGTTCTTGCCAGCGATGCATTCCATCTGGTTCAAGATCAGGCCAAGTCCATCGCAAAGCTGATGTGCTGCCCGTCCTCATTCACTTAGACAAAAGGAACTACCATGTCGAATTCTAAAGTTGTCGTTGTTACCGGCGTGTCATCAGGCATTGGGCGCGCCACTGCGGAGAAATTTGCCAAGCTTGGTTGCCGGGTATTTGGTACCGTGCGCAACCCGGCAAAAGCGCAAGCAATACCAGGCGTTGCACTCATTGAGATGGATATCCGTGACGAAGCGTCGATTGAGCGCGGTATCCAGACCATCATCGCTCAGGCCAAACGCATCGATGTGCTGGTCAATAGTGCAGGTGTGACTTTGCTCGGCGCGACGGAAGAAACCTCGATTGCTGAAGCGCAGACCTTGTTTGATACCAATCTCTTCGGCCTCTTGCGTACGATCAAGGCCGTGCTGCCGCACATGCGCGAGCAAGGTTCTGGGCGCATCGTCAACGTCAGCTCAGTTCTGGGTTTTTTGCCTGCGCCATACATGGCGCTCTATTCGGCGTCCAAGCATGCCGTTGAAGGACTGTCCGAGACCCTGGATCACGAGGTACGTCAATTTGGCATCCGCGTTGCGCTTGTTGAACCATCCTTTACAAAAACCAACCTGGATCTCAACGCACCCCAGACCATCTCCAGAATTCCTGACTACAGCAAAGAACTTGGCATCGTTTCCCAGGCTATCCAAAACAACGTCCAAAAAGCACCTGCGCCCGATGGCGTTGCCACCACGATTGTCAACGCCGCGCTAGGTGCATGGAAGATGCGCCATACGCCCAAAGGCGAGGCGTCTCTTCTTGCCAGGTTGCGCCGCTTCATGCCCGCCGCTCCTGTCGAGAAAGGTCTGCGAAAGACGTTCGGGCTGGCCAGCTGATTTTGTAGAGAGACTGTGGCGACGTCGCTGCAGAAATGAAATACATGAGTACCCATAACAATTTGGTTAACAATCGCATCAACAGATTTATCAACAATGACGGAGACTACATCATGAAGCCTAAATTTATTACTCTGAGCATCGCTGCAGCCTTAGGTGCTGCATCCCTGTCCTCGCACGCATCTGGCTATCGTTTCGGATCGCAAAGTGTGTCGGCACAAAGTACTGCCGAAGCCAATGGTGCCGAAGCAATTGACGCATCCACGATTTTCGCCAACCCAGCCGGCCTGAGTCGTCTGGAAGGCACTCAGATCGTCGGTGGCGTCACCGCTGTCATACCGAATTCGAGTTTCACTGACAGCGGCTCCAGGCGCTTTACAGGTACCAGTTCTGGCGGCCCGACTACTCAGGACAGCTACACACCGGGCGTGGTGGCGGCACCATCCTTGTATGTCAGCAGAAAGATCAACGACCAGTGGGTCGCTGGCTTTGGCCTGTTCGTGCCTTACGGTAGCAAGCTGGACTACGACAACAACTGGTCTGGTCGTTACGCGATGACGAATATAAAGCTGGAATCGATCAACCTGAATCCATCGCTCAGCTTCAAGCTCAATGAACAGCATTCGTTTGGCTTTGGCGTGAGCGCGCAGTTGATGAAAGCGAGTCTGGGGCAGGGCGTAGACGTACCAGGGTCGATTGCCGCTTTGACTGGCACACCTGCTTCTGCTGCTTTGCTACGCACTATTGTGGTGGCTGGCGGCAACCCAGCCACTCTTGCCGGCGTCAAGGATGGGCGAGGTACTATGGATGGCGAGGACTGGGGTTATGGCTGGAATCTGGGCTATCTGTTCCAGCTCGACAAGGACACGCGCTTTGGCCTGGCCTACCGTTCGCCGATCTCGCATTCACTGACAGGCAGCGCCGTTTGGGACTTTAACATCACCACCGATGCGGTCGTCAACAAGATTATTGCGGCTAACTCAGGCAAGAACAACTCTGCTGTATTGCTGAGCATCCGCACACCTGAGACTTTCTCTATCAATGGTTTCCGACAGATCGATCCGAAGTGGGCCGTCATGGGGGACGCCACCTGGACCCGTACTTCGCGCTTGAAAAATCTGAACATTCAGTTTCCCGGAACAGTGCAGGGTGACGAGGTGATACTTCAGAACTGGAAAAATACCTGGCGCTTCTCTGTTGGATCGAGCTACAAACTGGACGAAAAATTGACGCTACGTGGCGGTGTATCATACGACCAGTCACCAGTTGCGGGCGTTACACTGCGTCACCCGGCGTTACCAGATGCGAACCGTGTGCAACTGTCATTTGGTACAAACTGGAAGCTGAACGACAACTCATCCGTGGATCTGGCGTATTCCTATTTGCACTTTCAGGATGCCAGTGGAAGCTACAAAAATTCCTGTTCACCTTTGATCAGCGGATGCACTGGCAACGGGGAACTCACCCAGGGCACCTGGCAAACTCGACTGCATATGATCAGCGCGGCTTATAATTATCGATTCTGAACCTGTTGTTTTTGAAAAAAATCTACCTGCGATGAGAACTTGATTACGTTCTTAGCTTGTGTGATCGAGGTCTGTATGCAGCGCAAAATGCACATGTATAAGCATGTTGCGTTTCATATGGGTCGATCATGTTAGTCGTTGTTTGCTATAGATCGGAAGGCAGGTTCTTGGGAGTTTTCAGCTATAAAAATTGTAATGATGATTCTAGCGACGATTTCGGTTGAAAAAGTCCGCCGCAAAAATACCAGTTTGGGTGTCACTGCATCCATTCTCGGGCGCTATAGAAATAGGGATAAAAATTTGGTGTCGGATTTATTTTTTTGATATCGCCAAAGATGAAATGACAGATTTGCTATTTTGTTCTTTAATCTTTTTAAGATTGTATTGTCGTTAGATCTAAGCTATATCGGTGAGACATTGTATGACCAGGATGAAGATACGCTATGTCGATGTACAAGCCGCTATTGATAAATTAATTGCTGAAGACAAGCCAATTAATGTTGAGAGTGTGAGTCCCTTAATCGGAAAATGGATAAGAAAAGCTACGATAGAAATATTTATTCGAAGATGGAGGGCGGAGCATTTAAAAGATTTGATAAAGGGGGAATATAAAAAAAATATACCGATTGATCTGATAAGTACATCTTCAAATGATACGGGGGACGTGTTGTTCCAAGGCGAATCAATTGCGAAATATCAAGAGAAAATTGAATCACAAGAACTCATGATTCTTGAATTGAAAAGTCAATTGAAGATACTTAAAAGTGCCTGTTCTTCAGATATAGATCCGAAAGGACTAACTTAATTTCAGCAGTCTGATCGAGAATATTGGTGGCAATACCAAAGCTGATATTTTTGACTATATTGAACTGTTTTATCATCGTCAGCGTCGACATAGTCATCTCAATCTCAGTTGCAGTTTCCGGAAAACACATGTGATGTGTGGGCGCTTTCGGGGCATCTTGTCATCGCGCGCAGATACAGGACGCCATGCAGGCGGGTTGACCCAACGTCCAGACCTATAAGCATCAGGTTTCGTGCCTCAAACCTCTTCAGCCGCAGCATGGAAATCCGCGATCTCTTCCCACATAGCCACTGGGTTGGAATACATGGGAAAGTGGCCGCATTTGGGAATCTCGGCAAGACGGACGCCGTTCGTTTCGATGTGGTTCAAATAGGAGAGCGATCGGTTCTGTTCGCCATACATGAACATTTTGGGACAAGCAAGATCGAGGAACTTGTTCATCAGGTCACCGTTGTCGGACAGTTCGACCATGGATTGAAATATGCCGCGCACGGCACCGGCTCGGACTTTGTGACGCAGACTTGATGCATACAAGGCACTGGCATAGGCCGGAGCGTGAAGAGTCCGCTCAATGAACTCGTCAAAGAATCGCTCCGGATTCGCTTCCGGATAGTTGACAATTTGCCTGCTCAGGAAACAGTCCTCGGGCGCAATATTTCCTTCGATATCGACAAAACTGAGCACTCTGCCCGGGTTCTGGTGCGCGAGCATCAGGGCTGTCAAACCTCCCATGGAATGGCCGACAAGGTGAAAGCTCTTTATTTCGAACCGCTCAAGTACTTCCAATGCAGTGTTCACCAACAAAGGGATGGATATCTGCGAAAGGTCGGAGCAGGTGCTCTCACCGCAGCCGGGTGCGTCGTAGGCAAGGAACGGACGGCCAGTAAAGGCGGTGTGCCGAACGATATCCGCATAGTCTTCTTTGGTAGAGCCAAAGCCATGCAGAAACACGATTGGGGCGAGGTCGCCATCGCGCTGAATCGTTGCAACGTCGACTTCAACACCTGCCATAGAAAACGGCAGGTGGGTCTTTATGAATTCTTTTTGCGCTGGCACGTACTGCTCCTAAGTTGAGAAAAGATCGTTGATGCGAAAGTGCAGGCGAGGGATTTGCCTGCCCTTGAAAGTAATCGCATATTCCACATTTTTTCGTTGATTTCGTTGATTACCTACTTGTCATGACGCTTACCGCAGTGTCTGGCAGAACCGCTTGATCGCTGCACACGCCTGGCGCAGAGATTCATTGTCCAGCGCGTAAGCGATGCGAATGTAAGGCCCTAATCCGAACGCGCTGCCATGGACCACAGCCACGCCGGCTTCGTCGAGCAATGCATAGGCGACATCCTCATCGGTCGACAGTATGGTTCCAGCCGCAGTGATTCTACCGATCAGCTCCTCGCAAGAGGCGAACGCGTAGAATGCGCCGCCAGGATTTTCACATTTCAAACCCGGCGTATCGTTAAGCATCTGCACTACCATATCGCGCCGTGCTTCAAATGCCGATCTCGATTCCTGAATAAAATCCTGCGGCCCGGTAAGCGCGGCGAGTGCCGCATGCTGAGAGATCGAAGAAGCTCCCGAGGTTTGCTGCCCCTGGAGTTTTTCCATGGCCTCGATCAGCCACCGGGGGCCGGTGCCGTAGCCGATGCGCCAACCTGTCATGGCATAGGCCTTGGATACGCCGTTCATGGTCAGCGTTCTGGCTTGCAGGCGCGGTTCGACCTGAGCCATCGTATGGAATGCAATACCGTCGAAGATCAAGTGCTCATAGATATCGTCCGAGAGCACAAGTATCTGCGGATGAGCGAGCAATACTTCAGCCAAGGCAACGAGTTCATCCCGGGTATAGACGGCGCCCGTGGGATTGGATGGCGAATTGAGGATCAGCCAGCGTGTTTTGAGCCCAATAGCCTCGCGCAAGGCTTCAGGCGTGAGCTTGAAGCCACTTGCACTGCCACAAGGAATAATGACAGGGGCAGCGCCACACAGTTGCACCATCTCCGGGTAACTGACCCAGTATGGCGCCGGAACGATCACTTCATCACCGGTATTAAGTGTCGCTGCCAATGCGTTGTAGATCACCTGTTTGCCGCCGCTGCAGACGATGGTGTCTTCCCAAGTCGTGTCAATACCGTTTTCATTGCGGAATTTGGCTGCGACTGCCTCGCGCAGAGATCGCATGCCGGCTACCGGAGTGTAACGCGTGTGTCCGGCACCAATCGCAGCGATGGCAGCCTCCCGGATATGTAAAGGCGTATCGAAATCCGGCTCGCCAGCACTCAGGGAAATGATCCTGGCACCTGACGCCCGGCGCGCGGCGACACGGTCGATCATGCGGTAGGTAGCCGAGGGCTGCGCCAGGGCCAGATTGACGTTCAAAGTTTGTAAAGAGTTGTTCACGAACCTGTCCTCCATGCAGAAAGACCCAACAAATCCAGCGTGGTCGCACCCTGCGACAATTGCTTCATCATGTCGGCTTCCTTGCTCGCCCTGGCTTCTGCCGTAGCGATGGTGCGCTCAATATCTCCGGCAGGGATGATGATAACGCCGTCGTCATCGGCAACGACCAGATCGCCGGCATGAATTAACATGCCACCGAAGTACATAGTCTGTCCGACCGAAGGACTGCTCGCCTTGATTGTTCCACGCACACTTACGCCTCGTGTGAAAACTGGAAATTGGCGCCGGGTCATGGCGGCTACATCCCGTACGCCACCGTCAATAACTAGTCCCGCAATTCCCGCCGCTTCCGCTGCAACAGTCAGCACTTCTCCCCAATACCCGGCAACGAAATTGCTAGTGCCGACAACCAGAACGCTGCCGCGCGGCGCGCGTTCCATGGCGAGGTGAATGGAGAGATTGTCACCGGGTGAGCAGACCAGGGGAAACGCTGGTGCAGCAATAGCAGCGCCGGCCCAGATGCTGCGGATATCAGGATCGACGGAACAAGGCAGGCCAGAAGCCTCATAGAGTGTTGAACTTCCGAGCTGTTTGCAGCGCGCGGTTACGTTTGCAGTGAGGGTCATCATGATCCTTTCCTTTGCAATGTGTGATAGCCCAGTACCTCACGGGCCTCTCTGAGAGTCTTTCCCTGCTCAAGCTGAGCCCGAATGTGTGCTTCCACCTGCTCGATCTTGCGCGCCGTCTCTGCAACCTCCCTGGCGCGTACGCGGGGAACGACAACGACGCCGTTGGCATCAGCGATGACGATGTCACGCGGGAAAACGCGTGCCATGCCTACTGACACCGGCACGTTCGTGGCCTCGACCTGCACTCTATCCTTCCCAGTGCGCATGAAGCGCCCCCGGCTGAATATCGGGTAGGCGTCTCCGAGTGCTTTCGAAACGTCGCGGCAGACGCCGTCAATAACGGTGCCGGCAATCTTTTTGGCGCCGGCATACTGGGTCATGATGTCGCCCCAGACCGTGCAGTCGGTACGAGCATCGTTGTCGATCACGACCACATCGCCCTCAGCGACATCATCGATAAAATCGCCCACTGTCCCGGGTGGTGTGCTGGCCGAAACGTACTTAACCGTGAAGGCCGGGCCAATAACGACGTCCTTGTAATTATCCAGCGGCGCGATGCCAAGGCATTGGCCGGGCAAGCCCAGCTTGTCCATGGCATCCGAGACTCCCGGCGTGTCCAAGCCTTCGAACAAGGCAGCGATTTCCTTGTCTTCGTGATTCATTTCACGCTCCCTGACTGTATGGCCTCGAATTCCTTGTCGTGCATGACGTCGGCGACAGAGCGTCCCGATCGCACGGCTTGGACCATGCCATTCTGGCGTCGCGCGATACGCTCGCCGAGATCAATAACTTCGGCAATGCAGTCTGCAGGTACGAAGACAGTGCCGCAGCGATCGGCGATCACGTAATCGTTCTCCCGCACTGTAACTCCCGCTACGTCGACTGGCCGACCGGATGATACTTGCACGACACGGTTGCGAGCACTGATCATCGTGACCCCGCGGCCGTAGACAGGATAGGCAATGGATTCACTTCCTTCGATGTCCCGGCTGTTGCCATCAATAATGGAGCCACGAATGCTCTTCACTTGAGCTGCATTAGCAAGGATGTCGCCCCAGCAGGAAATTCCGTCGAGACCGCCGGCAATCACCAGAATGCGATCATCGGTGGTGATGTCTGAGATGACGGGCGAAATCAGGTGAGCCGTGGGTGCCGAGTCGGTCTTCGGTCCCAACTGAATCGTACTGGCACGGCCGACGATTTTCGGACAGTTCCACAGGGGGCGAATGCCGAAGGTCGTTCCGGGAAGATTGAGAAAGTCCAGGGCATCCGACACCGTGTTGGTATCAAGAGCCGACAGGCGTTCGAGCAGGCTTACTTGGGTCATAAGAGTATCCTCAGGTTGGTTGCGTAAGCCTTACTCTGAGGTATAAGATATGATACGTAAATTCCAAAGAACAGATCATATTCTTCTGAAAAACCTATCACTAACATGATCAACTTTCGCCTGATACGACACCTATGGCTTTTTCTCGTTGTTGCCGAAGAGAAGTCCTTCAGAAAGGCTGCAGAGCGCCTGGGGATGTCTCAACCGCCGCTGACCGAGCAAATTCAAGTCCTCGAACAATCCCTCAAGGTGAAATTGTTTGAGCGGTCACGGCGTGGCGCTCAACTCACTCCGGTCGGGGCTGCGATTTTCCCTGCCGTGCAGAAGCTGGCCGAGCAACTGGAGCGCCTCGAGTTCGTTGTGCGGGAAGCCGCCGCTGGACAATCCGGCGTATTAACCATTGGCGCCATCACCTCCGCAATGCTGGACGTACTTCCCGACATCATCGCAAAACTCAAGTCCGGGTATCCGCAGCTCACGGTTTCGGTAAGGGAAATTGATAGCGTGGATGCGGTTCCGTCATTGCTTACGGGCGAGATCGATTTGGCTTTCGCCCGCCTGGAGGGTGACTTGGGTGAGACGGTGCAAGTCCTGCCATTGATGCAGGAACGCCTCGCAGTAGCACTCCCACGCACACATCCTTACGCTGAAAAACCGCGCATCAGTCTTGCATCGCTCGCCGAAGAAGACTTTGTGATGTTTGCGCGCCGGGTAAGCCCGCTCTACTTCGATCACTTGATCGCGTCGTGCCAAGCACGCGGATTTTCACCGCGCATAGTGCACGAAGTCAGTTCGGTAGCTTCCCAGATTGCTTTCGTCGGATGCGGTCAAGGCATAGCACTGGTGCCAGTGATATTGAAAAAACTGGCTCCGGAAAACGTGATGGTCCGACCTCTTCAAGAAAGGGTGGACGTTGTAACCACAGCTATTGCATGGAATACAACAAGATCGAATCCTTTCGTAGATGCAGTGATTGCCCAAGTTCGGTCGCGCTAGGGATGTACGCTATCGGTCAGGTAGGACAGCAGCTGGCGCGCCTGCACCGATAGTCCGTTCGGGCTGCGCACCCACAGCCGCAATTCATGCGTCGCCCAGACATTATCAATGCGTAACGGATCCGAGCCGACAATTGGCCCGCATGAATCGCCACAAGTTCCCTGGACACTCGCCAGCCGTTCGAAATACTGCTTTTCGTAATTCATCGGCGAACTCTTCAATAAGCGGCGGCCTAAAAAAGACCAGGTGAATATTGATGTGAACCATCAGCGGCTGGCCAGCGGGTTCACTGGCGAGGACAAGATGTGGCAGCAGATTGTGACGATCATGTCAAATTTTTATGATGGCTTGCAAGGGCTCTTCAATAGAAAGCACTTGTTTGTGGGCATTTGACCTTGCTGGCGGGTTTCACTTCAGTCAGTTGCAGCTTGTTATCCAGCATCCAACCACTGACACGCTTGCGGGTGAGAATATTCCCTTTCCCAAAGCTGTCGATACTGATTACAAAGGCCATGGCAGATTTGCCATAACTGCATTCGGTTTCAAATTTTACGCCTTCTTTGGCTGTGACAACTGGCAAAGGAAGTGCGTACTGTTTCAAAGGCGGTTTTGCCATCTCTGCAGCAGTGGCCTTTTCATAGTCGTTAATGGTATCGACAATAACTGCCGCATTTGAATAATGATCAAGTCCAGGGCCTGTCGGGGTGTCACCGGACCGTTGCGCCAATACCTGCACAAAGTGGCCCGTGATGAATTCGGCCGTAACGTTGCCCCATTTATCTTTCCATTCCTTGCGCGACAGTGACATCGTGCTGGTGGGGGCGGTGGCTGTCGTCGCCGCGCCACCGTGCTCAGCAACCGGGGCGGGCATAGTGCTTGCGACAGGAGCTGGTGCAGCTGCTTTGGGTGACGGTGCAGTAACTAATGCTGGTTTGACAGGAGCGGCAGCAACTTCCTCACCCTGGAATGCATATTTACCATCAAAGGGTACATCCCCCCAAGAACTTGCACATGCCTCTACATGCAATTGCATGCCACCGGCAGCACGTTTCAAGGTCATGGTGCAACGTCCCTCGCTAAAGTTCCATCCGCCAGGTGCATCGGATAATTTGCCTTCCCCGGCCCCGCTGCGCAAATTGCCTGGCTTACCTTTTTCAGAAACTTCGAGTGTGAATTTGCCGTCAGGTTTGACTGTTAGCAGACGCTCAAAACCTTTATCGCTGGCATCATAAATACCGGCCTTGGGATAAGGACTATAGTCCGCCGCCAGCACAGGTGCTGCCAGACAAGACAGTGCCAGACTTGCTGACAACAAACGAATAGCGCCAAAGGTAGTTGATTTTTTCATGTAAGCAAATGAAGTTGAATAGGGTGGATGAACGAAGCCGCATATCCACATGCGCCAGGCATGAAGACAGTGTGCAATTGCTGCATTAAGCCGGATGATGGTGCATGACCGTAAAAATCATGTCAATCAATTAATTGTGTATTTTATATCAATGCGCAACAAAGTGTAAGTGGACTTGTACTGACTGTTTGACTTTGATAGTTGCTCTATCACGTTTCAAAGCTGATAGGACTTACGCAAAACCGCCCCAACTAAGCCGCAGCTAACAAGTACTGCCTGTGTCGCTCGCGCCTTGCCGAGTCAGTTATGCGTAAACCCTATATACATTGGAATCCTTGGCGCGCAGACATCCCCCCCCCACGTCTGCCCTCAAAATGGGGCGCTTTTGACTCAAATATGCGTCAGTGCTTAAGATCAGGCCAGGCTTGCGTTTGCCGTGACCTGGTGAGTGCCAGAAGCTTTAGGTAATGTAAAAGGTAATTAATTTTTAATTCATTGATTTATAAGGATATTGGTTATTGAGGGAAATACCATTTAGTTACTCCAACATACTTCGCTATGTTCAACACGTAAGGTGTCGTTCTATGGTTCACCGCAATATGCGGTTGTTCGATACTAATTAAATGCTACGTTCACCTGGCCTTTAGCCCAATTTTTACAGTTTGTTTACAGCTTCGTCCTGAGTTTTAACAAAATTCTTAGGTACTTTTGTCTATTCTCCATTGTGTAGAAAAACCGGGAGAGAGAAGTGATGGAAGTGTTGATGGACATTCTTTATACAGGCGGGATAGTCATCTGTTTTTTGATGATCTGGATCCTGATGTTGGTGTGTGAAAAATTAGGAGCGAAGTCATGAA
Organism: Undibacterium sp. SXout7W; assembly: GCF_049339385.1. NCBI lineage: Bacteria > Pseudomonadati > Pseudomonadota > Betaproteobacteria > Burkholderiales > Oxalobacteraceae > Undibacterium > Undibacterium sp. SXout7W. Next base: position 18,404 of record NZ_JBMPPF010000005.1, read on the forward strand.
CATGTTTTATATCGGCGGTGCTGTGATTGCCGCAGGTTTGTTGGTGTATCTGGTGATCGCGTTATTGAACGCAGAGGAACTGTGATGACGACACAAGCGCTTATTCTATTAATCGTATTTTTAGCGGGATTACTGGTGTTGTCGTATCCCTTAGGGATACTGATTGCAAAAATTGCTGATGGCAAAGCGTCAGTGCCCGGAATGCGATGGCTGGCCTGGTTAGAGCGAGGCATGTATAAACTCGCTGGAGTCAAAGCAGACGAAGGTATGTCCTGGAAAGGGTATACCTTAGCCTTACTGGTATTTAATGTACTCGGTACCTTGTTTGTTTATGCGATACAGCGATTGCAATTATGGTTGCCGCTGAATCCGCAAGCGATGCCGAATGTCAGTGCTGATTCGTCCTTTAACACAGCGGTCAGTTTTGTCAGTAACACGAACTGGCAAGGATACGTCGGTGAAGGAACGATGAGTTACCTGACGCAGATGCTGGCGTTGGCCGGGCAGAATTTTTTCTCAGCGGCGACTGGCATTGCCGTGGTCTTCGCCCTGATACGCGGTTTCGCTGCGCACTCATCCAAATCCATAGGTAATTTCTGGGTCGATCTCACGCGCTCGACCTTATATCTGTTGCTGCCTTTGTCTGTAATCTTCGCTGTTTTCCTGATGGGACAAGGCGTGGTGCAGAATTTCTCGGCATACAAAGACGTGCAGTTAGCCGATGCCGTGACCTATAGCATGCCTAAGACTGGCGCGGATGGTCAGCCTTTAAAAGACAGCAAAGGCGCACCTGTAACGGAAGAGATGACAACCCGCGCACAGACACTGGCGATGGGGCCAGTTGCCTCGCAAGAAGCGATCAAGCTGTTGGGAACCAACGGTGGCGGCTTCTTCAATGTGAACTCTGCACATCCTTATGAAAATCCTACGCCTTTGAGCAATTTCTTTCAGATGATCGCAATTTTTCTGATACCGGCAGCCTTGTGTTTTGCATTTGGCCGCATGGTCGGCGATCAGCGACAAGGCTGGGCCGTATTGGCGACGATGACATTACTGTTCGTTGTGATGACGGTCGGTGTGATGGTGGCCGAGCAGCAGACACATCCTGTTTTGGCAGCGATGAATGTTGATCAGGCCAGCAGCGCCCTGCAGTCAGGTGGCAACATGGAAGGCAAGGAAACCCGCTTTGGTATCAGTGCATCTTCACTTTTTGTCGCAGTGACTACTGCTGCTTCTTGTGGCGCGGTGAATGCCATGCATGACTCCTTAATGCCACTCGGCGGTCTTGTCCCTGTCGCACTGATGCAATTTGGTGAAGTTGTATTCGGCGGGGTTGGCTCGGGTTTGTACGGCATGCTGATTTTTGCCATCCTCGCGGTATTTATTGCTGGTCTGATGATAGGTCGTACGCCTGAATATCTGGGTAAAAAAATCCAGTCGTATGAAATGAAAATGACCTCGGTCGCCATATTGGTTACGCCTGTACTGGTGTTAGCAGGTACCGCGATTGCAGTCATGACAGAGGCTGGTCGTGCCGGCATTCTGAATCCGGGAGCGCATGGTTTTTCTGAAGTGTTGTATGCATTTACCTCTGCCGCCAACAATAACGGTAGCGCATTTGCCGGTATCAGTGCCAACACACCTTTCTACAACATCATGCTGGCGATTGCGATGTGGTTTGGGCGCTTCGCCATGATTGTGCCCGTATTGGCAATTGCCGGTTCGCTGGCGGCTAAAAAACGTCTGGAAGTGAATGCTGGCACGATGCCTACGCATGGCTTGATGTTTATCGCCTTGTTGGCAGGCACCGTGGTTCTGATCAGCGTATTGAACTATGTGCCAGCACTGGCTTTAGGGCCGGTCGCCGAACATCTGCAAATGTTGCACCACGCTAAGAATTGAGGGGAAATCTGATGTCCAGTACCAATGTCAAAAGAAGTTCTGATAACAAAGCCGGTTCCGCGGATCACAGCAACGATCGCACCAGCATAGGGACTGACTATGCAGTACAAACCGGCGGCAAGCCTCGTCTTCCGCTCTTTGATGCGAGTCTGATAGGCCCGGCAATTGCCGACTCTTTCAGAAAACTCAGCCCACGTACACAGTTGCGCAGCCCGGTCATGTTTGTCGTCTATGTGGGCAGTGTGATGACGAGTCTGTTATTTTTGCAATCCCTGTTTGGTCAGGGGGAAGCCAGTTCCGGATTCATTCTGGCCATTTCCGTATGGCTATGGTTCACTGTCCTGTTCGCCAATTTTGCTGAGTCGCTGGCAGAGGGGCGCAGCAAAGCACAGGCAGCCTCATTGCGGGCGCTGAAGCAAACGGTCATGGCCAAAAAGCTGGCCATTCCTAAACATGGCACCACCTGGCTGCCAGCGGCGGTGGAAGATCTGCGTAAAGACAATGTCTTTTTAGTCGAAGCCAACGATGTTATTCCGGTCGATGGCGAAGTGATAGAGGGTGTTGCCACCGTTGACGAGAGCGCAATCACAGGCGAGTCTGCCCCAGTGATACGTGAATCTGGTGGCGATTTTTCTGCCGTAACGGGCGGTACCCGGGTGTTATCCGACTGGCTGGTGGTGCGTGTGACGTCGAATCCGGGCGAGGGCTTTATCGATCGTATGATCGCCATGGTCGAAGGCGCTAAACGTCAGAAAACACCAAACGAGGTTGCGCTGACTATTTTACTGATTGCCTTAACCATTATTTTCCTGGTGGTGACGGTAAGCCTGCTGCCGTTCTCATTGTTCAGTGTCGATGCGGCCAAAGCGCTGGGAATGACCTCACAGCCCATTTCTATCACGGTACTCATTGCGCTGTTAGTGTGCCTGATCCCAACAACCATCGGTGGCTTGTTGTCAGCCATTGGTGTGGCGGGCATGAGTCGCATGATGCAGGCAAATGTGATCGCTACCTCAGGTCGTGCGGTTGAAGCAGCCGGGGACGTGGATATTCTGTTACTCGACAAAACTGGCACGATTACTTTAGGCAATCGTCAGGCGTCTGAGTTTTTCCCTGCACCCGGCGTAACGCCTTCCGAACTTGCAGACACAGCGCAACTCGCATCGCTGGCCGACGAAACACCGGAAGGACGCAGTATCGTGGTGCTGGCAAAGCAACGCTTTAATTTGCGTGAAAGGGAAATGTCTTCACTCCACGCACAGTTTGTTCAGTTCACTGCGCAAAGCCGTATGAGTGGCGTTGATATCGGCGAACGCATCGTACGCAAGGGTGCTGCTGACGCAGTCAGAAAATTTGTCGAGGCGATGGGACGTTCCTTTCCGCTGGAAGTCGCGAAAACCGTCGATGACATTTCCCGTCGCGGCAGTACGCCGCTGGTTGTGGTGGACGATGGCCGGGTGATGGGAACGATAGAGCTGAAAGACATCGTCAAGGGTGGCATCAAGGAACGCTTTGCCGAGTTGCGTCGTATGGGAATTAAAACCATCATGATTACCGGCGACAATAAGCTGACGGCAGCAGCGATTGCGGCAGAGGCGGGTGTCGATGATTTTCTGGCAGAAGCGACGCCGGAAGATAAGCTCAAACTGATACGCAGTTATCAGTCCGACGGTCGCCTTGTGGCCATGACTGGTGATGGAACTAATGATGCGCCCGCATTGGCACAGGCGGATGTGGCGGTGGCAATGAATTCCGGTACGCAGGCCGCCAAAGAGGCGGGAAACATGGTGGACCTGGATTCGAATCCGACCAAGTTGCTGGAGATCGTGGAAATCGGTAAACAGATGCTGATGACGCGTGGCTCCCTGACGACTTTTTCTATCGCCAACGATATCGCTAAATATTTTGCGATTATTCCGGCCGCATTTGTAGCGACTTATCCGGAATTAAAAGCGCTGGACATCATGCATCTGACCAGCCCGTCATCTGCCATCATGTCTGCGGTGATATTTAATGCCCTGATCATCGTGTTTCTGATTCCGCTGGCGCTCAAAGGCGTGAAATACCGTGCGATCGGTGCATCGCTGTTATTGCGTCGCAATCTGTTGATTTATGGCCTTGGCGGCATTCTCTTGCCATTTGCCGGTATCAAACTGATCGATGTGATTCTGACCGCATTGCAATTGGCTTAACGTAGAAATCGAGAATATTTATGAACTCATTCACTAACACCCTGCGTCCTGCATTCATGCTTTTTTGCAGCCTGTCAATTCTGGTTGGCGTGCTCTATCCAGTTGCACTGACCGGCGTCGGTAAGATCGCTTTTGCAGATAAAGCGGAAGGTAGTCTGATCCGGAAAGAGGGGAAAATTGTTGGCTCCTCTCTGATAGGACAAGCTTTCAGCTCGCCACAGTATTTTTGGGGGCGTCCTTCCGCTACTGGCCCTATGCCAAACAACCCTCTTGCTTCCAGCGGTAGCAATTTTGGTCCGAGCAATCAGGCTCAGACGGATGCCGTCAAAGCACGTATCGATGCCCTGAAAGTAGCAGATCCTGCAAACACGGCCAAAATACCGGTCGATCTGGTAACGGCCTCTGCTAGTGGGCTGGATCCTGACATCAGCCTTGCTGCAGCGTATTATCAGGCGTCTCGTGTGGCGCATGCGCGTCAGATAGGAACAGACCAGGTGCGTAACCTGATTGATGAACTTGCCGAACATCCGGTGATCGGTTTATTTGGCGAAGCACGGGTCAATGTTCTGGCGTTAAACCTGGCGCTGGATCAGAAGAAAAATAAATAGTGCAACATGTTGCAGAAATTTGATGTGATACGGAAGTGCGCGAATGCTGCGCTTCCGTCAATTCTGTCACTCAGCTGCTTTGACTGATTTTCAAGAGAAATACAATAACGATGGCCATCAATAGCGATCAGCGTCCTAACCCCGATACCTTGCTGGCACATGTGCAGGCGCAGGAGCGCCGTGCTGCGCGTGGTAAGTTGCGCATCTACTTCGGCGCGTCTGCCGGTGTTGGTAAAACCTATGCAATGCTGACCGCCGCGCGGAAACTGATAGCGGATGGTCGTCAGGTATTAGTCGGCGTGATAGAAACCCACGGCAGGGAAGAAACCGCTGCATTGCTTCATGGTCTGGATGTCTTACCGCTCCGGAATATTCCTTATCGCGACAAAGTGCTGTCCGAGTTTGACATCGACGCTGCGCTTGAGCGACATCCGCCACTGATACTGATGGATGAGCTGGCACACTCGAATGCATCCGGTTCCCGCCATCCTAAACGTTGGCAAGATGTCGAAGAATTGCTGGATGCTGGCATCGATGTCTACACGACCCTGAATGTCCAGCATTTAGAAAGTCTGAATGATGTGGTCGGCAGTATTACCGGTATACGGGTGGCAGAAACCGTGCCGGACACCGTGTTTGATGAAGCCGATGAAGTGGTGCTGGTCGATATTCCTGCCGATGAACTGTTAGCCAGGCTGAAATCAGGGCGGGTATATCAGATACCGCAGGCAGAGCGCGCTGCGAAGAATTTTTTTCGCAAAGGAAATCTGATCGCGTTGCGTGAGCTGGCCTTGCGCCGCACTGCCGACAGGGTAGAGGACGACGTCCGCGCCTATAAAATTGAAAAATCGATCAACACGGTCTGGAAAACGGATGCCGCATTGCTTGCTTGTGTTGGATCTGGGCGTGGCGCAGATCATCTGATCCGTAGTGTGGCCAGACTGGCGGGGCAGATGAATGCAGTCTGGCATGCCATTTATATCGAAACACCAGCATTGCAAAAGTTACCGGCAGCGCAGCGTGAACGCATTTTAAAAAGTCTGAAGCTGGCGCAGGATCTGGGTGCCAACACTGCGGTGTTATTCAGTAATGACATTGCGCAGGCAATTGTTGATTATGCGAACGGACAGAATTTTTCACGTGTCGTGATGGGGCGGCAGTCACGCCTGTCACGTCGGTTACCGTGGACGACGTCGTATGCGAGGACAGTCGCTGCATTAGCGCCGCATATTGATCTGATAGAAATTGGTCGCGCTGCATCAGATCATGAGGATTCGCTGTCAGAGATGGCGGCGGAATCTGTTGCGATGCACTCACCGGATAAACGCATTCCGGCTGCCAATCGATACAACCGAAACCAGATACGGAGTTATCTGCTGGCCGCGCTGGCAAGTATAGCGACAGCGCTGGTGGCGACGCCATTGCTCGACATTTTTAATCTGGTCAATATTGCGATGTTGTTTTTATTGACGGTCGTGCTGGTCGCTGTGCGTTTTGGCCGGGGGCCATCTGTGCTGGCAACGGTGGTGGGCGTATTGGCATTCGATTTCTTTTTTGTGCCACCGCGTTTTTCATTTGCCGTTAGTGATCTGCAATTCGCCATGACGTTTGTCGTGATGTTAGTGGTGGGGCTGATTACCGGACATCTCACTGCGGGTTTGCGGTATCAGGCGAAAGTCGCTTCACGCAGAGAATCCCGCTCCCGCGCCTTATACGAATTTGCCCGTGATTTATCTGGCGTTTTACAGGGCGAGCAGATCTCTGATAAAACCCAGGCCATCATACAGCGTGCGTTCCGGGCGAACGCGACACTCTTGTTACCTGACGATGAAGGCCGATTACAGCCGCCGTCACCTGAAGTTCCCGGTCTGGATATGGGGATAGCGCAATGGGCTTTTGATAAAGCCGAAACCGCAGGTATCGGCACCGACACTCTGCCTGCCAGCAATTTCTTTTATCTGCCATTGGTGGCACCTATGCGTACACGCGGATTATTAGCGATACAACCTGATAATCGTCGCTGGATACTGATACCCGAACAAAGGCAGCAGCTGGATACATTTGCTGCGCTGGCGGCGATTGCGCTGGAGCGTCTGCATTACATTGAGGTGGCACAGAATGCGCTGGTGCACATGGAGTCCGAGCGTTTACGTAATTCCTTGCTGGCCGCGCTGTCACATGATTTACGTACGCCGCTGACCTCGCTGGTAGGAATTTCCGAATCGCTGACGATGTCAACACCGCCGCTCAGTGATCGCCAGAAAGAAATGGCGCATGCCTTACATGATGAAACCTTGCGTATGAGTGCGCTGGTCTCCAATCTGTTAGATATGGCACGCATACAGAGTGGTGAAATCAAACTGGATCTGCAATGGCAGCCACTGGAAGAGGTGATCGGCAGCTCTATCCGTATCTGCGCACCACAACTGAAAGAGCATCAGGTGCAGACTATCATGGCAGAGGATTTGCCGTTAATTCATTTTGATGCCGTGCTGATAGAACGTGTGCTTTGTAATCTGCTGGAAAATGCAGCGAAATATACACCGGCTGGTTCCCGTATTACCCTCAGTGCTGAAACCAGCGGAGCCGACATCGATATCAAGGTATTTGATAATGGGCCGGGTCTGCCACAGGGCAGAGAAGAGGCCGTGTTTGAAAAATTCACCCGTGGTGAAAGAGAATCCTCTAAACCGGGTGTGGGTCTTGGGCTGGCCATCTGTCGCGCTATCGTTGAAGCCCATAAAGGGCGTATCCACGCTGGTGTGTCGCCCGATGGCGGTGCCTGTATTATCATTTCTCTGCCATTAGGAAATCCGCCAGATATGCCGGACATGGAAATCATGAGCCTCATGAACCAAGAAGCACACACCATCGGCAGCAGCAATCCGATATGACCATTATCCGTATGAACACATCAGCATCGACGCCGCCTATGTCAGAACACAATGCCACTCTGCCCACCGCTTTGCTGGTGGAAGATGAACCGCAAATCCGCCGCTTCGTCCGCAGCTCTTTAGAAGAAGGTGGCTGGCAGGTGTTTGAGTCCGGTACTTTACAACGCGGGTTGATCGATGCCGGTACCCGCCAGCCTGATCTGATTATTCTTGATCTTGGGCTGCCTGACGGTGACGGTATCGACTTTATTAAGGACGTACGCAGATGGTCAGGCGTTCCCATTATCGTGTTGTCAGCCAGAGTGAGCGAAGCGGAAAAAATCAAAGCACTGGATGCTGGCGCCGACGACTATCTGACGAAACCATTTGGTGTCGGTGAATTGCAGGCGAGGGTGCGGGCAACTTTGCGGCGTCAGCGTCAACCCGGTAGTACACCAGATGGTGTCGTTCAGTTTGGCGACGTTAAAGTTGATGTGCAGGCGCGTATGGTCACGAAAGCAGGCATCATCGTCAAACTCACCCCGACTGAATTTCGTCTGCTGAGTGCGCTAATCAATAGTGCTGGCCGGGTCGTGACTAACCCGCAATTATTACGCGAAGTGTGGGGACCATCGCATGCAGAAAGTGGCCATTATCTGCGCATTTACATGCGCTATCTGCGACATAAATTAGAAGATGATCCGACCCAGCCACGTTATCTGCTGACCGAAACAGCGGTTGGTTACCGATTGTTATTACCTAGCTGATTTTCCATTTTTTTTTGAGTATCCGGCGCCAGAATCTGCTCGCCGGAGGGGCGTCTGCACGCCTGTAATTTAAGTTTTTATATGTTTTTCGTCACTCAGCTAATTGAATTTTGCGATGGACGACGAACATCAACCAGAACGACATTGTCGTTATCATGAAAGGAAGTGCTATGAAAAAAATACTTGTTGCAGCAATTTTCCCGACCTTATTTTCTGTGGGCTATGTCCAGGCGCAGGAAGTCAAACCTGAAATGAAGCCGGACAACGAAGTCAGTTTTAATGCTGCGCTGACTTCCGACTACCGTTATCGCGGTATTTCGCAAACACGTCTGCAAGCAGCTTTGCAAGGCGGTGCTGATTACGTTCATAATCCTAGCGGATTGTATGCGGGTGCATGGTTTTCCAGCATTAAGTGGACGAAAGATGCTGGCGGCGGCGGTAATCTTGAAGCGGATCTGTATGCTGGTCGCCGTGGTGAGATAAACAAAGACATCAGCTACGACATTGGTGTTCTGACTTATGTTTATCCTTCCAATGGATTGGCCACTGATGCGAATACCACCGAGGTTTACGGGCAACTGAGCTATGGTCCGGCATACGTGAAGTATTCACATGCCGTCACCAATTTATTCGGTATTGCTGACAGTAAAAACAGTGGCTATCTCGATCTGGGGGCTAACATCGACGTCGCGACAGGGCTGACGTTGAACATCCATGCAGGGCGTCAACAGGTGAAAAACAACAGTGCCAGCAGTTATACGGATTGGAAAATCGGTCTCACCAAAGATTTTGGTGTCTTGACAGGGGCTTTGGCGGTAGTTGGTACGAATGCCAGTGAGACAAGCTATGCGTCTCCTGCGAACGGGAAGTTTCTAGGGAGAACTGCTTTGGTGATGACAATTAGCAAAATTTTTTAATCATTCATGCCATCATCGTGACATGATAAAAATCTGTCATGTCACGTCTTTTATATACATAACCGTGACTATGAGGAGGCTACTTCTCGTTATCTGACAATGACGAATCTTATGGCGAATAATTTTTAATTGCCAAATCAACATTTAGGTTCTTACTTATATTCGCTTTCATAGCGGTCACTATATTGAAGTGACTTCTCGCCAGTGTCTATAGAGCGAGTTGTAGTTAATGCGAAAGTAGTGGAAATATCAATAGTCCACAAATAGCTGCTACTGCAACGACCATAGGCTCTTGAAGTTTTTTAAATTTCCATAACAGCACAATCGTTGTCAGTGCGATTAATGCTGTCGGCATATCGATGATGGAGCGTTTGGCGATCACAATAACGGAACCCGCAATTGCGCCAATTGCAGCAGCAGTAATGCCATCGACAAAAGCCAGTACTGCGGGGATTTTTCCGTATTTCTTGAAATACGGTGCTGGAATTACGGTGAACAGATAGCAGGGGAGAAAGGTTGCCAAAGCCGCTACCGTCGCGCCTGGTAAGCCTGCTACCAGATAGCCGATGAAGCCTACTGTAATGACAACCGGGCCTGGCGTGATCATGGCAACAGCAACTGCATCAACGAATTGTTTATCGTTCAGCCAGTGATGTACGGTGACTACGCCACCGTACAAAAAAGGAACAATCGCCAGACCTGAACCAAATACAAATGCGCCTGCCTTGGCAAAAAATACGGCAATTTGCGATAGCAGTGACAACTCAACATTGCCAAGTAATGCGAATGTCAGCGGTATTTGTGTCAAGCCAGCTGCGTTTAATTTACCTGAACGCAGCCATGCTGGTGGCGCGCGCAGGAGCCATACCAGAATACCGGCGGCAATAAATAACCAAGCTATTTCTGATTCGGTGATGACCGTCACCGCGGCCAGTATGAGATAGATTGTCCAGAGTAGTTTGTCTTTGCCTACACTTTTTTGCGTCAGTTTTTTTGTGCTCATGACGATGATACCGATTACTGCCGCCCCCACGCCATAAAACACAGATTGCATCCATGGCAATCCACCAAAATGTATATAAGCCCAACCCAGACCGACCACCATCAGAAACGAAGGCAGTACGAAGGCAATGCCGACCAGCGTCGCGCCTGTTATGCGATAGTGTACATAGCCAAGATAGATTGCTAATTGTGCAGCCAGCGGCCCCGGTGCAAGCTGTGCTAACGCTAATCCTTCTTTGTAATCTTCCTCCGTGATCCACTGACGTTCACCAACGAGATCTCTGTGCATATAGCCTACTAATGCTACGGGGCCGCCAAAACCGAGAGCGCCCAGACGCAAAAAATATATCGTCAGTTGCCATAGAGTATAGAGAGGGTGATGCATAGGCACTAAAGGATCAGCGCTGGCGGGGTGGGGAGATATCGCTGGAGTCACAGAATCGGATATAGCCGATGGATTAGGGGCAGTCACGAGATTTTTCCTTTGCTGTTTTCCTTGGTTTGAAATGTCGCCAGTAGGCCATCAAAGACGCTGTTGGCGGCTTGCACTAATTGATCATCGTCTGTGATCGTTGAGCGTAAACCTGCCAGCACGCTTTCTATTCCGGCTGATTCTGGTGTTTCGACGCCGCCTACATCAAGGTAATGTACTAAAGCGCCTAATTGTTGTAACGCCGGAGAAGTTAATCCAAAGCTCTCTAACATGACTTCTACGCTAACGTAATTTGTGGTGTGGCTGAAAGTTGCACCGTCAAAATCAAAACCCAGCACATCGGTTGGACAATCTTCCGGAGATGTTAGCCAAAGAAATTGCGCATACGGATCGATAAAGCGACGTATTAACCAGGCACAGGCAAGGCGGTCTACCCAAGGTCTGCGACGTGTGGCCCAGCGACGTCGTTGAAAATCATCAATGGATAATCGTGGAATGGTTGCCGTAGTAGCATGTGGTTCATCTGGCGTAAGAGCTCTGGCAATATTGAGTTCCAGTGTTTGTAGCGCTGCATTGGCGTGTGCCTGTGCCTCTCCGGGGAAAAAATCAATTTCTGCCAGCGTTGCAAATCCTTTGCGTAATTTGCGAGCTTGCTTCAGCGCATCATGTGCAGAGTCATGCGATAAGGCATCTTGCGCTTTGGCTATATCGGCTAATAAAGCGCTGAATTCTTGATGGCGCTTGAATAGATCGGCAAAATTCACCTCATCCGGTTGGTCTACAAGCAAAACCATTGCTGTGCCTCCGCCGGAAATCACATCTCCTGCAACCGTATCCAACGTTGCTCGGCACTGATGTAGGTCTGGCAGCAAATAAACGCCATCGCGTAAAACGACAGCACCAGAGGTTTTAAGTGCCCGCCAGGCGCGCATTCTGACCGTAGCGTTTTCGGTAGGCAGGCTGGTGATCAGTAGTATCCATTTCATTTTGAAGAGTATTTAACATATTTGTAGAAATATATACTATTTTGTATTGATGGGGCGATCTGTAATTTTCGGAACATGATTGTAAAACTCAAATAGCGCATGTCTTGCTGAGAATAGAATTTCTCAGCATTGTTTCTGGTTGTTAGCGTGGTAAATGGGGGGGAGGTATATTGAATCGAGTTTGCCTGCAAAGAAAATTTTCACGCAGTATGAATTCTGCAGTATGTTGACTGTTGACGCGTCACTGATATCAATATCCCATCAATCTCCCCGCTGACAAGTCATCGCTTTGAGTAATTTCTTTGGATGTTGCAGAGGGTGGCGATTCTTGCCAGCAAAATAGTCCACATTCAATAAGCCATATTTTAATCATATTAAAATCATATTCAGTACGAATGGAGTAATACGATGATGAAACATATCTGGATGGTAATGGTTATTTTTTGCGCGATGCATTCAGGGCAAGCAACTGCCCATGCCATGCTGGAAAATACTTCGCCAGCCAATAACGTTGTGCTTTCCACTGCGCCGAAAGCAATTCATCTGAACTTTGCGCATCCAACCAAGTTGGTGATGTTGAAATTACAGAATGGACAGGATGCCATCCCGTTAAAAGTTGAAAGTGGTCAAAGCGCGAAGAATTTCGCAGTTGTATTGCCTGCGCTGACTTCAGGGAAATACCTTGCCACATGGAGCACCTTGTCTGATGACGGACATCCGATGAAAGGAAGTATCTCCTTTACGATCACCGGAAAATAGGTTTGACTACTTCGCTCACACAATTATTGGTCACTATAGATGGATGGCAAATATGCTCCATCCTGACCAAAACTGTGACCTATGGCAGCTGCCTCACCGCGAGCGGAACTGTCTTCTTTTTAATGATATTCGCTGTTCATCTGAGCACCTCCGAAGTCCATAAGATGAGACGCTTTATTGGTTTCATGGCACTCATCGCCGCAGTGCTTTCCATCTCGCGCATTTTTTTGATGAGCGCCATGCTCAGCGACGATCTCAAGGGCCTTTGGAATGTTCAATTTCTGCAAATGGTGCTCGCTTCCAAAGAAGGATTGGCATTGATGTGGCGCTTGCCCTGTTTGCTGTTGCTGGCAGTCTGGGCGAATTCTGGTGCACGAAAACTCCATGTTGCTGTGCCACTGCTAAGCGCCATTCTGATACCCGTATCATTTGCGATGGTCGGGCATGTGAATGAAGTCGAAGGTGCGGCGAGTATGATGGCGCAATTACTCATTATGCTGCACTTACTGTCAGTGAGTTTTTGGTTAGGAAGCTTATGGCCGTTATTGCACATTGCACGTCAGCAGCACGCGGAAAAGGGCGCATTGATTGTCCATCAGTTTGGCAAGTATGCGATGTTCGTCGTCGGCATTCTGTTATTTGCCGGAATAAGTGTGTTATGGGTATTGCAGGGATTTTCTATTAATGCCTGGCAGACAGAATATGGTCAATTGATGATGCTGAAGTTGATCTTCGTATCACTACTGTTAGGACTTGCCGCTTACAACAAATATCGTCTGACGCCCCGGTTACGTCACGGTGAGCGAGAAGCTTTTGCACCATTGAGGCGGTCCATCGTGATGGAAATGATCATTGCCGGCATTATTTTACTGTTCACGGCAAGCTTTACTACATTGACCGGCCCAAGCGTTGAGCCGGCAGCTATGCAGAGGAACGATCTGGTTAAGACATGCCAATCCGTATTACCTTGCTTTGTTGTTCATGCCTGGATTGCGAGCCTGACAAAGGGGCGGGAGATGTGCCTGTCTGGTTTATTTTGAAGATACTAACAACATTGGTAAGTTTGTCAGCTTGTTCCTGCAGGCTTTGAGCGGCAGCAGCAGCTTCTTCGACCAGCGCAGCGTTGTGTTGTGTGACTTGATCAATTTGCGTGATGGCAATGTTGACTTGTTCGATACCATTACTTTGTTCGCTACTGGCAGCAGATATTTCATTCATAATGTCTGCGACTTGTTTGACTGAGGTGACAATTTGCCCCATGGTACTGCCAGTTTCATCAACTAATACACCGCCGGCGTTGACTTTGATCACAGAGTCATCAATTAACTGTTTTATCTCTTTGGCCGCACTGGCGGAGCGTTGTGCCAGATTGCGTACTTCTGAGGCGACCACCGCAAAGCCGCGTCCCTGCTCACCTGCCCGCGCTGCCTCTACTGCGGCGTTCAATGCAAGAATATTCGTCTGAAACGCAATTCCATCAATGACACCGATAATATCAACAATTTTGCGAGAGCTTTCTTTAATCGCCCCCATTGTGGACACTACCTGACTGACAACTTCACCACCTTTGCTGGCATATTGCGACGCCGATATCACCAGTTGGTTTGCTTGTCGTGCGTTGTCGGCATTTTGATTAACTGTGGAGGTCAACTCTTCCATCGACGAGGCAGTTTCCTCCAGCGAGCTTGCCTGAGACTCTGTCCGTTGAGATAAATCCATATTGCCGGTGGCAATTTCGCTGGAGGCTGTGGCAATGGTATCTGTGCTCAATCTGACTTCACCAACGATACTGATCAGACTCTGATTCATATCTGATAGCGCTGATAGCAATACACCAGTTTCATTGCGGGAATCAACGTGAATGGTTTGCCCCAGATCTCCGGCTGCGATATTGCGTGCAATGCGAACCGCATAATCAAGAGGATTGGAAATACTTTTGATGAGCCAGGTACCGATGATGATGGCGATGGCAATCGCAAATACAAGAAAACTGATTGCTGTCAGGCGAAAAGTAGCATAAAAATCTTGTGATTTATCATATTCAGATTTACCTTCTGTCAGCTGTAATTGTATTAGTTGATTCATTGTTTCGCGCATGAGCTGAAACTTTTCTTCTGCCGGGCCTAGGATCAGTTTTTTTGCTTCTTCTGAATTATTTGCGCGTAATGCTTCAACGGCTGGATTAAGTCCTTGCTCAAGGAACTGTTTGCGTTGGCTCGCAAATTTGTCTGCCAATACTTTTTCTTCCTCAGTCAGATAGGTCGCCATATATTCGTCCCAGACCTTGTTTGCTCTGACTTTGTTGGCTTCTATTTTTTCCAAAGCCTGAGGAGTTTTTTCAGGTGCGTCAATAACGGCTTTGGCAGCAATTAATTGATTTTGAAGAATCAATCTGATAACAACATCCAGTTGCCCCATCGCGACCAAACGGTCGTCATACACTGTTTTGATCGAGGCATTACTGGAGCTAAGACTGTAAAAACCAGCGAGACTAATCGCGAACACCAAAGCGCTGAGCGTTGAGAGTACGAAAATAAGCCTGGTTCTGATCGCAATATTCTTCAACATAATTTATTTTCCAGTGTGATTTGACGAAGGACTGACAAAAACATTTAATCGCATGTTATTTATTTTTCGCCGGCTTGATTAAAGTGCTTGGTATGACTAGATAACCGACCTTGCTTTGTTCAGGAAAATAAATTCATAATCTGAAGAGTGCAATCTTGATATGAAAAATGGTTTTCGCCGATACTGACCGAAAAGCACTGATTGAATTTCAAAATACTCTTTTATAGAAATAGGTCAAGTTTTACTGATGGCAACCAATACGCAATACAACATATGATGTTTTGATACATCGTTGATAAAGCGAATGAGAGGAGCAAGCACTTATCGATCACTTGTATACCTAGCATACCTAGCGAGTAGCAAGGTTATTACAAATCATTGTTGCCTAATGTCAACAATTGTTAGGACATCATTTTTTTACGTAGAGCAAAGCTGATGGCATCTACTATCGCGACCATTCCCAGCATTGCCAGAATCACAGTTGCTGCCTGGTGCATTTGAAACAGCGAGAGGTGGTATTTCAGCATTTGTCCCAGACCGCCTGCGCCGACTACGCCTAAAATAGCTGCGGCTCTGATATTGTTTTCCCAGCGATATAAACTGTACGAAAGCATTTGCGGGATGTTTTGAGGCAGAGTGGCATACAAAAAAGCAGCGATCGGATGTGTACCATTGATCCTCAGGCTGGCTTCAGGTAAAGGAGGGCAGTTTTCAAATGCATCTGCAAATAATCTGCCAAGCACGCCTGTTGTATGTACTGCGAGAGCGAGGGTGCCAGCAAAAGGTCCTAGTCCGGCGGTGATCAGCAATATCGATGCCCAGACCAGTTCAGGAATGGAGCGCAATATGTTAAGTATTCCACGAGTACAAAAATGAGCTGCTTTGCCAAGTCGTCCGCTGGCAGGTAAGGCAATTAAAATGCCAACCAGAGCGGCAATCAGTGTCCCGATCGCAGACATGGATAGCGTCTCTAATGTCGCTAAGGCCGTTTTTTTCAACAATCCAGCGTCTGTTTCAGGTGGAGAAAAACCAGATAAAAATTCTTTGGTAGTTTGAATTGCTTCCAGTTTGAAAAAATCAGACCAATGCAGAGACAGAGAGAGAAAACTCGCAGCGATCAAAAGCACCAGGCCCAGAAGCAATAATCGTGTGGACCATTGTATGCCGGGTGCAGCAGGAAGATGAGTTTGAATCGGCGCCATCAGACAAGTCTCCTGCGCAACATACCTGATACACCATCGGCAACGGCAACCAGAGCAATAAACATGATGAGCATGCTCGACAGCTCTCCACCGGCCATCATTTTGATGGATTCTTCCATGCGCTGTCCAAGCCCACCTGCGCCGACAAAACCCATGACAACGGAACCTCGGATTGCACATTCCCAGCGATATACAGTGTAGGAGGTGAGTTCAGCGGCGCATTCGGGTAATGCGCCGTAAAGTAATGCTGTCATTCGACCACAGCCATTCCGTAAAAGGCTATTGCAAGCATTATCGTCGCTTGATTCTAATATTTCTGCATAGACTTTGCCGAGCATGCCGCAGTAGCTAAGTGCGATTGCGACAACACCTGCCGTTGGCCCTAATCCTACAATTCTGACTAATAATAGTGCCCACACCAATTCCGGTACGCTGCGTAACAGTATGAGGAACCAGCGAATCAGTTGGCGGAACATCGAAGGAAGCAGAGCAACTTTTCCGGTACCTAAACGGGACAGCGAAAAATTTTCCGTGATCAGTAAGCTCATCGGAATCGCGCCCAATAGTGCTAGCGTCATACCCGCTGTTGCCATGGCAACGGTTTCCCAGCAGGCTGTCAGGGCCAACTGTAGAAATTCTATTGAATGTGCGGGAGGAAAAAAACTGATAATAAATTTAGCGCTTGCGTGCAAGCTTTGTTTGTCCAGTAGCACCCACGGTGAAAATTCGGTCATGACCAGCATGGGCCAGAGCAGTATGCAGGAAAATATCACCGCCGTTACACGACCTCGCCACGCAGGGTCATGGTCGTAGCCATGTTGGTTCAATTTCTTATGGATCATGTTAGATAGCTGTCCGAATTGATAGATCAGCAGCGTGAAATTACAGAATTGGCCTTCAGTGTGTGCGAAGGCTCTGATGGAGGCGAGGGCATTATTTGCTGTTGATTACCCATCTTATATAGCGACGCAATCATCTCATCCGTAACGTTATTGCTAGATTCATCAAATACAATGCGACCATGACATAGTCCTATTATTCTAGGGAAATACTGCCGTGCCAATTCGACCTGATGCAGGCTGCAAACAAGCACCGCCTGCCTCTGACGTGCTTCGGTTTGCAGTACATTCAGGGTTTGTATTGCTAACACAGGATCAAGCGCCGACAATGGCTCATCCATCAGAAAAGCTTCTGCGTTCGACACTAAGGCGCGTGCCATCGAGCAGCGCTGGCGTTCTCCCCCTGAGAGCCTGTCCACTCGTGCATAGAGTTTTTCTTGTAAATGAAAATGGGATAGGGCTTCATAGGCAAGCAATGGTTCTGCAGGCTTGATGAGCGAACATAAGGCTTTCCACGTACTCCATTGTGGCAGTTTGCCTGCCAGTACCGCATTAATGACACGTTGGCGAGGTGGCAGCGGTGGTGTTTGTGGTGCCAGAAATAAACGCGAACGTAATTGATGACGCTCCTTATTCTTCACCTTCCAAGGTTCTGTTTCAAACGCATGCATATTCCCCAAGGTCGGTTGAATGGCGCAAGCCAGTGTGTGCAACAAACTGGTTTTTCCTGCGCCCGATGGTCCTATCAACGCCAACTGCTCTCCTGCTTGTATGGATAGCGTGATGTCTTGTAGTGCCAGCACTTGTTGTGCTTCCGGATGTTGAACGCAAATTGCCTGGAGTTGGAATGTCATGCCTGGAAATGGAAATATCAAAGACGCCAGCTTTGCATCAGCGACGACGCAAAGCTGGCGAGTGGTGAACGGATGAAGAATTATTTCAGTAAACCGGCATTATGTGCTGCTGCTTCAATGGCTGCGTAGTTTTCTGTTTTGGTTGGAATGAATTTACTGGCGCGCTGCAATTCCAGTATTTCTTTGCCTTGCGGATCATTTTTGCTCAATGCCAGAAAAGCATCCGTAATTTTTTTACGTACCACGGGGTTCATATCTGAGCGAACGCTCCAGTTGTAATCGTAAAATCCCGGTGTGGTGTAGAACACGCGTACGTTCTGCGTATCAACCTTTCCTGCTGCAACCAGTTTCTCCCAGACAGAAATATTCAATACGCCAGCATCGACTTTGCCACCAGATACCGCAGCGACAGTGGCATCATGTGCGCCAGAAAATGCGATGCGCTTCAAATCAGTATCCGGGTTTATTTTGGCTGCCAGCAAATACGAGCGAGGCATTAAATGGCCCGATGTGGATGATTCAGAGCCGAAACTGAAATTTTTACCTTTCAGATCTTCCAGTTTATTGATCGATTTATCTGTTGTAATAAACACAGATTTAAATTTTTCGTCTTCTTCACGCTGCACCAATGGGATAACTTTGCCACCGCTGCGAACTTTTGCCTGGACAAATGTAAAGCCGCCAAACCAGACCATATCCAGTTTATTGTTGATCAGACCTTCAACAGACGCCGCATAATCTGTGACAGGAGTAAATTCTACCTTCATCCCCAGTTTTTGCTCGAGGTACGCTCCCAGTGGTTTGAATTTACGTTGCAGTTCCGTTGGCGCTTCATCGGGGATGGCAGATACACGTAATACTTGCTGCGCGTTGGCCAGATGAGTTACGCCGGCGGCCATGCTTGCGGCGATTGCTATCGTAACAGTCGTAAGCGCTGAACGAAGATTGATCATAAAAGGACGAGCCATACATACCTCATGTTGATTGGAAAATGAACAGGACTGACGCGAAAGCGCTTACTGCCCTCGTCGCGACATCTTGTCGGGACAATTCTGCGTAAGTCCTGATGAATATACTGAATTTTTCAGTTTGATGAACCTGCCTATTGTTTGCGAAATGCATCAGGCAAATATCGACTTGTTGTCTGCTTCAGATAACAGATACTTCAGGAATTCCTTTTTGCATATTGCCAATGACGGTAGCGTCAGAAAAACCTTCTTCTTTAAAAATTGCCAGTACCTGTTCAACAGTCTCAGGTGAACAAGCAACTAGCAGGCCTCCTGCTGTTTGCGGGTCTGTCAGCAGTGCTTGCTCTAGTGAAGTGATGCTTGATGATAATTTTACCTCGTGACCATATCCTTGCCAGTTACGGCCAGACGCGCCAGTAATATAGTTACTGGCTGCCAGATCACGTACATGAGGCAGCAGGGGGACCGATTTGATGTCGACAGTAGCGGACAATCCGGAGCCACGAGCCAGCTCAAGCAGGTGTCCTAATAAGCCAAACCCTGTTACATCTGTCATGGCATGTACTCCAGGAAGTAGTGCCAGCTTTTTTCCGGGAGTATTCAGTTTGGTCGTATTGCTGATGAGTGCTTCATATCCGGAGGTATTTAGCGCGTTCTTTTTTAAAGCAGCAGACAGAATGCCGACGCCAAGTGACTTACCTAAAATGAGCTGATCACCTGCCTGAGCATCTGCATTACGTTTGATATTTTTGGGATGCACCAAACCCATGACAACCAATCCATAAATCGGCTCTACCGAATCAATCGTGTGTCCACCTGCGATCGGAATGCCTGCAGCGGTGCAGATAGACTCTCCACCTTTGAGAATTTGCCCGATAACGTCGATGGGAAGCAGATTAATCGGCATGCCAACCAGCGCAAGCGCCATGATGGGGGTGCCGCCCATTGCATAGACGTCTGAGATGGCATTCGTCGCAGCGATCCGCCCAAAATCAAACGGATCGTCAACGATAGGCATAAAAAAATCGGTGGTAGCGATTAATGCCTGTTCATCATTTAATTGATAAACAGCTGCATCATCTGATGTTTCTATGCCAACCAGTAATTCTTTCGGAAGTGGAAGTCCACCGGTATTTTTTAAAATTTGCGACAATATACCTGGTGCAATTTTGCAGCCACAGCCGCCGCCATGGGAAAATTCTGTCAATCTGATCTGAGGCGTAATAAGCTCTGACATTGTATGTTTTTATAAAAAGAATAATCGGAAATAAACTGAAATCAGGCAAGATCAGGCGTGATGTACGGAAGATGTTTTCGCCAGCAAAGTCGTTATCGCCTCCTCAAACGCCTGATCGGAAATATCTTTGATGGTAATGTTCAGCGCATGAGCGAAGCAATCAAAATTTTGTCTGATCGATTTTGAATAGGCAGGATCATAATGTCGGAACAGCAAATCTTCTACCAGAGTATCCATTCGCCCCTCCGTTGCCCATTGGTGCCATTGTTCTACTTTGTCTTTGCCATGTAATTGGGTCAGATAATTGAGACGCTTATTCAGTCCAACGGGATCATGAACGAAGTGATCGTATTCATTCATGAGTAGTTGCACCCTGTTTGGCATGCTCAAATCAATATTCACGCACAGGGATGTGCGCATCTGTGTCATCAGTGCTTCCGGGACGCGCAGGTTTCCTACTTTTTTACTTTCAGATTCAATGAATACCGGTAAGGCTGGATCGAAATTGCGCAGGTGATCCCACAACATCGTTTCAAATTTTTTCTGAGATGGTTGTGGACATGTCGGTAAAGAGCCCAGCACAGAACCTCTATGCGCTGCGATTTTTTCCAAATCCAATACTTGCGCCCCTTTTTCGTTCAGCTTTCGCAGCATATGACTTTTACCGCTACCAGTTGGTCCACACAAAACAATAAAGTGGAGTGTTTGTGGCAAGGTACTCATCATTTCGTTCACATGATGTCGGTAGGCTTTGTATCCACCGTCTACTTGCACAACTGGCCAGCCGATTTTTGCAAGAATATGTGCCATAGAGCCGCTACGGTTGCCGCCACGCCAGCAATAAACCAATGGTTTCCAATGATGGGGATGTTTGAGTAGTTGAGTTTCTATATGATTGGCAATATTGCGTGCAACCAGCGCCGCGCCGAGTTTTTTTGCCTCAAAGGAGCCGCATTGTTTGTACATAGTGCCAATCTTTACCCGCTGTTCATCATCCAATACCGGATAATTGACGGCACCGGGTATATGATCTTCAGCAAACTCGCCAGGGCTGCGTACATCAATGATCGTGTCGAATTGTGCGAGATTGGGCAGAACATCTCGAAACGAGAGTACAGCGGGATATTTCATAAACAGCTCATTGGTTGGCAGAAATGGTGGAAGATGATGGACTATGCATTTATTATCCCAGATAAAGTCTATTTATATGTGTGAAGGCGATGGGTGGGCTGTAATAAGTACATGGGGTTTCGCAGCATTTGCCGTTGGTGAGTAACTTCATAGCGCAATTTTGAGATAATATGCGCAGCCTTTTATCTGACCTATTTATCTCAGTACGGAATTGTTTTAACGATACGCCACCGCATTGTCAATGTTGTCATCGAGATGTATTTGACTATCGCTAAAATGCTTTAATAAACACCCACACTAAAATTCACATGCAAAATATCGACTTTGAGACAAATACTGAAGATAGTCAGGAGATTCAGTCTGCCCGAGCCAAGGCCGCTGCGCGTAGTACGTGGGTTAGTGTGGTAGTGAATGTTTTACTGGCATCTCTGCAAATTTTGATCGGTATATTGGCGCGCTCTCAGGGCTTGATTGCAGACGGTATCCATTCTTTGTCTGATCTTGTTGCCGATATTGTCGTGTTGTTTGCCAATCATCATAGCCAAAAAGAAGCAGATGATGATCACCCGTATGGACACCAGCGTTTTGAAACTGGCGCTTCTTTGTTCATCGGTTTGTTGTTGCTTGGAGTTGGACTAGGCATGCTGTGGGCAGCTTTTTTGAAACTGACAACACCTGAGTCCATACAAGCTGTTCATATCACTGCCTTATACGTAGCAATCGGTGCGTTATTGGCAAAAGAGTGTTTATTCCGCTATATGTTGAAGATTGCTCAACAAGTAAAATCCAGTATGCTAGTTGCCAATGCTTGGCACGCACGCTCTGATGCAGCGTCATCACTGGTTGTTGGACTGGGGATCATTGGTAATCTAATGGGGTACCCAATTTTTGATCCGATTGCTGCGCTTATTGTTGGACTGATGATTGTCAAAATGGGATGGGAATTCAGCTGGGATGCTTTGCATGATCTGATGGATAGATCAATCGATAATCAGGAAGTCGAGTCCATCCGCCAGACTTTGCTTGAGACTCCAGGCGTTTTAGGAAGCCATGATGTGCGCGCACGCAAAATGGGTGACATGATTATCGTTGATGCTCATATTGAAGTAGATGCAGATATTACTGTTGAAGCCGGGCATCATATTGCAGTGTTAGCCCGTGAACGGGTAATGCAGCGACATAGAGTATTAAATCTGATGACGCACATTGACCCAGCCTATCGTCCTGATGATGACCATCCGCATTAATGTAGTGTACCTATCTGATTTCTTTTAAGTACGATAGATTTTTATCTATTAACTCTTACTCTTGCTTCAGTATCCAGCAATCAGTATCGGGATGAGGAAATTGAGCGACGACGAAGTTGACGAAATTTCGGACTTTAGCAGACAGCAATCTCCGGCTGGGGTAGGCCATAGAAACGGAGATGCTGCCAAAAAAATATTCAGGAAACAACCTGATCAGACGTCCTGTACGCAAATCGTCACCAAGCGCAAATGATGAGCCAAGCACAAGTCCCATTCCATTTAGAGCGCATTCCTTGAGAATGTCCGCGCTATTGGAAACCACTGCAGTGTGAATTGGGATTTCTCTTGGCGGCAATGATGGTTCATTTTTGTACTTGATTGTCCATTGATCGCGCATAAAGTCAAAACCAAAATTAAGGCATTGGTGATCGGATATATCTTCTATATGTATTGGTGCACCATGTGTTCTGACATATTCAGGAGAGGCACATAACAAAATTTCTGATGTCGATAATTTTCTGGCGATCATGCTGCTATCAATTTTTTGTAAATCCAGAAAAAAACCGACATCAATTCCTTCTTCGACCAGATCCGCTTGGTGCGCTGATATTTTGATGTCTAAAATGACATCAGGAAATTCTTTGATGAACTGAGGCAAAATTGGCGCCAGTTGGGTTTTTCCGAAACTGGGTACCGAATATATGCGTAGCGTTCCACTTGGTTTTTTGGCTGAATAAGACGCTACTGCATCGGCATCGTCAATATCTGCCAAAATTTGCCGAACTCTTTCCAGATAAATTTGTCCTGTTTCTGTCAGAGATAACTTGCGGGTAGTTCTGTTTAGTAATCGTGTTCCAAGATGAGTCTCTAAGTCTGCTATGGAGCGAGTAACGACGGCATTCGACATGTCTAATGCATTTGCTGCTTTTGCAAAGCCGCCTTGCTCAACTACTTTGGAAAAAATCCGCATTGATTGCAGTCGATCCATTTTCAAGTCCCTTATTGTTCCATTTTTCGCAATAGTATATTCCTGATTGGAATCTTTTTTGTTAAATGGGAAAAGCATAAAATCACTTCATTGATAAACAGCTATAAAAATTGTTTATCAAACATACTTATTAGCACCGCAGTTCGTATGAGAAGTGAATTCAAAACATCACTCCTCATGTTAATTGCAAGAGTTGTTAGTAAGTATGATTTTTATAACTTGTTAATGATGGGATGAATAATGAATACGAAAACTCTTTTGGCTGTGGCTTTGTTATCTTTGAGCGCAGCAAATATGGCATTTGCTGAAGACGCAGCAACATCGCCTAAAACTCGGGCTGAGGTGATTGCAGAGCTGAAACAAGCACGTGCTCAGGGGGAAGAGATTGGAATGGAAGGCTTTTCCTGGTATCCGGCACAACGCGCAGAATTAGCCAAAGCAAATGCCGCAACTAAGTCTGAAGCAATGACAGCGACAAAAAGTAAACCAACTTCCTCCGCACAATAAGACTACTGCACTGAGCTGAATAGCTCAATTTTCGTAGTCAAAGAGATAAAACCCCCTGTTTGCGCAATGCAGCAGGGGTTTTTTGCATTAGTCATAAAGAAACTATGTGTACGCATGATTTTTTGTTGCCATATGTGCTTTGGTGCTTTGCATCATGGTCGATTCAATGTGGCGCCTCGGTTTGCATATTTTAAGCATTTCCAAAATGCACACTCAATTCAGCTTTCCTTATTAACTGATACAAAACTGTCATGCAGTAAATTTTATCTAAATTTATCTAAAATACATTTTTTGCCAAATATTTGAATATTTGCATCCTTGGATATGTAAAACAAAGCATCTTTAAGCTGCGTTATTCGATGATTATTTAATTCAAATGGATGACGTACGTCGCGCTAAGCACATACAGGTTGGTAAAACAGGCGTATTTTAGTTTCATTAAAGACAAATAATTCTTTGTGGTGAGGTCAAAAATATTTTTATTTGTCAGTTTTTTGCAAAAAACTTTACTCAAGCCTAAAGTTTTTTGTATTTCAGTCGATAAGTATTTGTAGGAATAAATATTAAAAATATTTTTTAAAAACCCTAAAGTTTTCGTTTTCACTGCCGTTAATGTATTTAAGAAAGTGAAAAAGTATTTATCTTTTTTATTTAACTATTTGTTTCTATTGAGTTTTTTTGTTTTAGAAGTAGATTTTCAAAATTCACATTTTTTACGAAGTTTTTATCGTAAATGTCAAAAATATTGCGCGTAGGTATTTGACTTACGCGCAGCTTCTGCTTTTTCTTGGTTTAAATCCCTAATTTTACCTATACACCAGTATTTTCTCCGGTCTCACAATGTATCTCACTGGCAACGGAAACAATGCCGCAGATAACGAAAACTGGAGGGTAGAAACATGACACCGAACGATATGATGGCTGAAATTCGCGATGCAAATTTAAGCTACTTGATGCTCGCTCAACAAATGATTCGTGCTGATAAGGCTACTGCAATTTTCCGTTTGGGTATTGGTAAGGAAATTGCCGATTTGATCGAGGGCTTAAATAACTCTCAGATCTTGAAGCTTGCAGGTTCCAATATGATGCTGGCGCGTTTTCGATTCGAAGATAGCTCTATTCTGTGTATGTTGACTAACTACAATAAAGAGCGCTCTCTTGCCCATTCTCACGCTGCTATTTTGATGGCAGGTCAAGCAGTGGAAGAAATTCACTGATCGACATTTCGAATATTCATTGGGTATTAAGGAGAATTATCATGGCAATTAAAAGCGTTGTTAATGAAGCGCAAGAGATTCAACTGGCTATTGAGTTGGTTAACTTGGGTGCAAGATTGCAGTTGCTTGAGTCTGAAACTTCTTTGTCCCGTGAAAGATTGTTGAAAATATATAAAGAACTGAAAGGTGTTTCTCCACCTAAAGGTATGCTCCCATTCTCTACAGATTGGTTTACAACCTGGCAGCCTAATATTCATTCCTCTTTATTTATGAATATTTATAAATATCTTGTCGAGCATGCCGATGTTAAGGGTATTGATGCTGTGATCAAGGCTTATCGTTTGTACTTGGAGCAAATGGCAGTGCCTGCAGGTGATGATCCGGTGTTATCGTTGACTCGAGCTTGGACTCTTGTGAGGTTTTTTGACGGTAAAATGCTAACATTTGCAAAATGTAGTAAGTGTGGTGGACATTTTGTTGCGCACACATTGGATTTGCATAATGATTACGCATGTGGT
This sequence comes from Undibacterium sp. SXout7W, assembly GCF_049339385.1. Classification (NCBI taxonomy): domain Bacteria; kingdom Pseudomonadati; phylum Pseudomonadota; class Betaproteobacteria; order Burkholderiales; family Oxalobacteraceae; genus Undibacterium; species Undibacterium sp. SXout7W. The sequence goes on from NZ_JBMPPF010000005.1 coordinate 44,119, forward strand.
TTGTGCAATGTTCCATCGCGAGCAGGCAAAACAAAAAAATCCAAAGATGTCGATATGGCTTTGCAAATGGTGGCATAACTAAATAAAGGGGGTGTTTTGGAAGTAGCGTCTGTCAATGACCGCGAAAGCAAACAACCTCAGGCGGATATGGCTCTATATCCACCAGCTTTCCACGCCTTATTAATACAAGTTGCTGCTTTAGTGCTGTCCTTGTTCATTTTTAGCGCCGCAAAATTTATTTTTAATTTTGTGCTGCCAGCGATTCCTCTGCTTTTATTTCATTCAATTTTTGCTTCAGCTCTGTCTTTGATTCGTGGGATGGATTGGTGGTGGGTATTAATTGAATTTATTTTCCCTCCTGCGGTAGTGGCTTCTTTATTATTTGGTCTATCTGCCTCTTTCAGTTTCTTTGCTTTCGTTCTGATGCTTCTGTTGTTTTGGTCAACGTTCCGAACACAGGTTCCTTATTTCCCGTCTAAGTCGAATTTGCCTCCGATAATTTTGGAGTTGCTTCCCCCTACCTTGCCTTTCAGTTTTGTTGATATAGGAAGCGGCTTGGGGGGGCTGTTAATTGATCTGAAAAAATTACGACCTGAAAGTCGATTTGAAGGGGTTGAAATAGCACCGCTTCCTTGGGTTATCAGTCTTATCAGGGTGTGGCTTTTAAGATCAGATATCAAACTGAGAATGCGTGATTATGTGAGGTGTGATTTTTCTCAGTATGACGTCGTGTTTGCTTATCTATCTCCTGCTGTTATGCCTGGTTTGTGGGAGAAAGCACGTTCAGAGATGAGATCTGGTGCAATGCTGATGAGTTACGAGTTCATTATTCCCGATGTTCCCCCTGATATGGAGATAAATACCGGCGAGAACAGTCCCGTTCTGTATGTCTGGCGCATATAATTGTATGTATGGAATATATTTGTTTGGCAATGTTTTTCTGTGTTTTATTTGAACTGGTCGCTTTGAGGTAATTCCATGCTGGTATGATCAGGCACGTTCAATGTAAGTAATCCGTTTTTTGAGAGGAGTAAGCCGCCGTGTTAGTCATTGTTGGCTATGTTGTTGTCATGGGATCTGTGTTTGGTGGCTTTGTCATGTCAGGTGGACATCTTGCCGTCTTATTTCAACCTTTGGAATTATTGATGATTGGTGGTGCGGCAGTTGGTGCGTCACTGGTTGGTAATAACGCGAAGAGCCTAAAGGCAACATTAAAAGCTGTTCCTAGCGTTTTTAAAGGTTCTAAATACACCAAGGCTCTTTATATGGAGCTGATGACGATGTTGTTTGATGTGTTGACGAAAGTCCGGAAAGAGGGGCTGATGTCGATCGAAGGTGACATTGAAAAACCTGAAGATAGCCCTTTGTTCAGTAAGTACGCGGCAATCGTTCATGACCATCATTTAATGGAATTTATTTGCGACTATCTTCGTCTGATGGTTTCCGGGAATATGGATGCTTTTCAGATTGAAAATCTGATGGATAACGAGCTGGACACGCACCACCATGAGGGTGCTGTGCCTGCACATTTTATTGCCAAATTAGGCGATGGCTTACCTGCTTTTGGTATCGTCGCTGCTGTAATGGGGGTTGTGCATACAATGGAGTCTGTTGGTATTCCTCCTGCGGAGTTAGGTATATTGATTGCACATGCATTGGTCGGTACTTTCCTTGGTATTTTGCTGGCATATGGTTTCGTTGGTCCTTTGGCTGGCTTAATGGAGCAGCAATTGGATGAGTCTTCAAAAACTTTTCAATGTATTAAAGTGACATTGCTCGCAAGTCTGAATGGCTATGCTCCCGCGTTAGCAGTTGAATTTGGGCGAAAAGTTTTGTACTCAACCGAACGGCCAACTTTCAGTGAGTTGGAAGAGCATATTAAGCAATCTAAATCTAAGTAAGATTTAGGCAGGGTTCCATCATGGCAAATGAAGAATTAAGACCAATCATTGTAAAACGCATTAAAAAAGTTGCAGGCGGACACCATGGTGGAGCTTGGAAGATCGCATATGCTGATTTTGTGACTGCCATGATGGCGTTTTTTCTGCTGATGTGGCTACTTGGTTCCACAGCAAAAGGAAATCTGCAGGGGATAGCTGAATACTTCCAGACACCATTAAAGGTTGCAATGGCTGGCGGGGATGGTAGCGGTGATAGTTCCAGTGTGATTAAAGGTGGAGGGAAAGATCTGAGTCTGAGAGAAGGTCAGAATAAAAAAGGTGATCTTGACTCCGCCAAAAAAACTTACAACTTACAGGCAGCTGAGGCGGCTTTGGCGAAGGTGGATGCCGAGAGATTGAAGGGCTTAAAGAGTAAAATTGAAGCGGCGATTGAGTCAAATGCAACACTGAAACAATACAAAAAACAACTTCTTTTGGATATAACGACCGAAGGTTTGCGTATTCAAATGGTTGACGAGCAAAATAGACCAATGTTTGCCTCCGCAAAAGCAGAATTGCAACCTTATACCCGTGAAATTCTGCATGAAATTGGCAAGGCTTTAAACGACGTGCCAAATAAGATCAGCTTATCAGGTCATACCGACGCAATACCTTACGGTAGTGGTGAAAAGGGTTATAGCAATTGGGAATTGTCTGCTGACAGAGCCAATGCATCTCGTCGGGAATTGATTTATGGTGGGATGGATGAGTCCAAGGTGTTGCGAGTCGTTGGATTATCCTCTTCCGTTTTATTTGATAAACAAGACCCAGTCAATCCCATTAATCGGCGTATCAGTATTATTGTCATGAATAAAAAAGCAGAACAATCTGCCTCTCAGGATGGTGGGGAAATAGAAGTCAACAACCAAAAAGACTCAAGTACTGAAATTTCAGTGAAGACGGAAAAGTAACATCTGACGCAGAACTGTCGATATAAATTGCATACATAGGATGCTTAAGATGTCCAAAAAAAAACTGTTGGGTTCTCACGTTAAGCAACTTTTGTCAGGTGTTTCTGATCATGGCAATGAGCATTTGTTAGAAGTTGAAACTGACCTTGCGCAAACAATGATACTTCTGGGTGATGCCATAGAGAAACTTGGGGTAAGCTTCATGGCATTGCATGCCGCAGTGATGCGAGAGCAGGATGAAATTACTTTAATCATCGATTCTGGCGGTGTATCCGAAGATAGTGTTGAGCGTTTAAAGCATATTCAGGACGACATAGCTGTGCATATTAATGCTGCAGTTACCAGTTTGCAGTTTCAAGATCTGACCAGTCAGCTTATTTCCAGAACAATGCAGCGCTGTGAAGGTTTGCGAGAAGTTCTCAGCGCTCTCGGCGTTGTAGGCAACGACATTAGCACTGATAGCGAAATGGATCAGATTGCAGGAGTGCTTAAAGATACGACGGCGAGATTAGAAAAACAAAGCGCCGACCTCAATAATTTATTGCGAAAAGCTGTTCATCAAAATCATCTGGAGAGCGGTGATATCGAACTGTTTTAAGAGCAAGAAATCTTAGGCATGTTGCCTTTAATTTGTATAACGGAGTAATTATGGCCAAGACAATTTTAGCAGTAGATGATTCTGGCTCATTGAGGCAGATGGTGGCATTTAGTTTGAAAGCGGCTGGTTATCAAGTAATAGAGGCCGTGGATGGGCAGGATGGTCTCGAGAAAGCAAAAGTGCAAGTCGTGGATTTGGTGTTAACCGACCAGAATATGCCAAGAATGGATGGATTAACCCTGATTAAATCATTACGTGGATTGCCTAGTTATCAGCGCGTACCCATTTTAATGCTGACTACCGAATCTAGCGACGAAATGAAGACTAAAGGTCGTGCCGCTGGCGCGAATGGCTGGTTAGTAAAGCCATTTGATCCACAAAAGTTAACTGAAGTTGTTAAAAAAGTGATTGGCTAGGTTATCGCCTGCATAATTTAATGAATAGCATGTACAGCACGGAGCTAAATAATGACGATTGACATGAGTCAGTTTTTCCAAGTGTTCTTCGATGAAGCATATGAGCTTCTCGCTGAGATGGAAAAATTGTTGCTAGCGGTCGATATTACGTCGCCGGATCCCGAAGATTTAAATGCGATTTTTCGTGCCGCACACTCGATAAAAGGTGGTGCATCCACTTTCGGGTTAAGTGATATCACCGAAGTCACGCACATTCTCGAGTCCTTGCTGGATAAAATTCGAAAAGGAGAAATGGCACTCACATCTGAGCACGTAGACGCGTTTCTGACAGCAAAAGATATTATTAAAACCCAGGTTGATGGCCATAAACTTGGTAGTGTTGTTGATCAAGATGCTGTTGCTGATGTGCGAATGTTATTGCAATCCTTGTCAAGTGATACTGTACTGGCAGTCGCTCCAGTTGCTAGTTTTACAGATGCCGCGGCGTTACATGATGCAGCAGATTATGCTGTTGCGTTCAGGATAGAAATACCCGGTCTTTCAGCGCGCGATTCCAGTGCGCTGATGTCTGAATTGGGATTGTTGGGGGCAATTTCTCAAATTGAATCGAGCACCGATAAAGTAGTGTTTCAATTAAAAACAAATGAAGGGTCGGATGACATAGTTTCTATATGCTCATTTATTTTGGATCCCTCATGTTTGAAAATTACACAAGAAGAAACTACTGCAGCGGTGAATGCGACCAAAGAATCTGAAGATGATCTTGGATATGGATTCTTTGAGCCTATAGAGACTATGTTTCCACCAGAGTCCTCGTCAACTCCATTCGCAAATGACGTAAATAAAACAACAGTAGAACCATCGCCACCTGTTATTGCGCAAGTTGTTTCTGAAAAGAAAACATCGGCGAAGAAAGAAGCGGAGAAAGTTACAGCATCTCAAGAATCGTCGACGATTCGTGTGGGTATTGAGAAAGTAGACCAACTCATCAATCTCATTGGTGAACTCGTCATTACGCAGGCGATGCTTGAGCAGCGAACTCAAGATTTAGACCCCATTATTCACGAGCGCCTATTAAATAGCGTAGCTCACCTTACTAGAAATACCCGAGACCTCCAGGAGGCTGTCATGTCAATTCGCATGATGCCTATGGATTATGTTTTTTCGCGATTTCCTCGGATGGTCAGGGATTTGGCAACGAAACTTGGTAAGAAAGTCGAATTGATCACCTACGGTGCATCTACCGAGCTTGATAAAGGTTTGATTGAGCGAATCGTTGATCCTTTGACTCATCTTGTGCGTAATAGTATTGATCATGGCATAGAAATGCCTCAGACAAGAACGCAGGCTGGCAAGGGCGAGATTGGAAAATTATCGCTCTCCGCCGTACATCAGGGGGGGAACATCGTTATTGAAGTAACTGACGATGGTGGCGGGTTGCACAGAGACAAAATTCTTGCCAAGGCAAAACAAAATGGCTTGCCAGTATCTGATTCAATGTCAGATAGCGATGTATGGCAATTGATTTTTGCTCCAGGATTTTCCACCGCAGATATCGTTACTGATGTCTCTGGACGTGGTGTGGGAATGGATGTGGTTAAGCGGAACATTACAGCCATGGGAGGGATTGTTGATATTCGTTCTGCTAAAGGATTGGGTACCACGATTACTATTTCATTGCCACTAACCCTCGCGATTCTTGATGGCATGTCAATCAAACTTGGTGAGGAAATTTATATCTTACCTCTTGGTTTTGTCATGGAGTCGCTGCAGCCAGCGGTGAGCGATGTCAAGGAAGTTAATGGACAGGGCAAGGTTGTGAAAGTACGGGATGAGTATTTACCTTTAATTGCGTTATACAGATGTTTTGATATAGAACCTAAGTTTACTGACCCATCGGATGGCATAGTCGTTATCGTTGAGGTTGATGGCAAAAAAGCTGCATTATTTGTAGATGATTTGGTTGGGCAGCAACAAGTCGTTGTGAAAAACATCGAATCAAATTATAAAAAGATTCCGGGTGTCTCTGGGGCAACTATTCTTGGCGATGGTGGTGTAGCATTGATTCTGGACGTCGCGGCGCTTTTGCGCTCCTCGCGATAAAGATCGGATATAAATTCTTAGTGTAAGGAAAAATATGGCAAATATTTCACAAACTGCAGGTGACATTCATTCAAATAATGGCTCTGGCGCAGATATCGCTGGACATGAATTTCTGGCGTTCACTTTGGGCAATGAGGAATATGGCATTGATATTTTGAAAGTACAGGAGATTCGTGGTTATGAGGCGGTAACTCGTATCGCAAATGCACCGGAATTTTTGAAAGGTGTGATTAATTTACGCGGCATTATCGTGCCAGTAGTTGATATGAGAATTAAGTTTAATCTTGGCACACCGACATACGATCAATTCACAGTGGTGATTATTCTCAATATCGAAGGCCGCATTGTAGGTATGGTGGTAGATAGTGTATCTGACGTCACAACATTGCTGCCTGAACAAGTCAGACCTGCCCCTGAGATGGGAACAACTTTCAGCACAGACTTCTTGATTGGTCTTGGTACTTTAGATGATCGTATGTTGATTTTAGTGGACATCGATAAATTGATGTCTAGTCCTGAGATGGGTTTGGTTGATCAGGTCGCTTGATTAGATATTTCGGCAGCATCAATACCTTGTTGCAATATAAGATTAAATAAAAAAAGAATTAATTGGAGGCACTATGGAACTGAGAAATTTTCGAATTGGCACTCGCCTTGGAGTTGGATTTGCTGTAATACTGGGCGGTTTGATTATGGTTCTTGTTTTGGCAAATACATTAAGTGCTAGCAACAGAAATACCATGGTTGAAGGATTGACATTGGCAAGTCAAAAGCAAATGCTTGCTAATAACATGAAGAGTGCTTTGTTTGAAAGCGGTATTGCAATGCGCAATATCGGTATTCAGTCCGATGTTTCTGAAATGCAAAAAGAAGAAGCGAAGGTTAAGTTATATCGTAAAAGTTATGAAGAATCAAAAAGCAAATTGTCCACTCTTGGGTTAAGTGATGATGAGAAGAAGATTCTTGGAGACATTGCTAAACTTGATAAAGATATTGAGCAACCGTTTAAAGATGCTGTAGGCCAAGCTTTGGCATTTAATGGTGAGGGTGCTGTCAAAATTATTTCTTCAGTCATTGATCCTATGAGTGCTAAGTCGATTCAAAATATGAATCGTTTAGTTGAGTTGCAGGACTCAAAATCCAAACAAGTATTTGAATCTTTTTCAGCATCAGGAGCAAGATTAAGTTTCTGGTTATATGTAATTTTGACGGTCGCATTAGGTGTGGCAGCGTTTTTTGCCTGGATATTAACGAGAAGTATTACAAGGCCGATACAAGCCGCGTTAAATCTGGCGGAGACCGTTGCTGGTGGTGATTTACGCAGCCAGGTTGATGTGACTGGTAGTGATGAAATTACCTCCTTGATGCATGCATTGAAAAATATGAATGATAGTCTTGCATCTACGGTGGGGCAAGTCCGTATCGGTACAGAAACCATCACTGTCGCTGCTCAGGAAATTGCATCAGGTAATGCGGATCTTTCTAGCCGCACAGAGTCTCAGGCAAGCTCTTTGGAAGAAACAGCCAGCTCCATGGAAGAGTTGACCAGTACAGTGAAACAGAATGCTGACAACGCGAGACAGGCAAATCAGTTGGTTGTTTCTGCTACCGGTGTCGCTGTCAAAGGTGGTGCTGTTGTCGGGCAGGTAGTAAATACAATGGGATCAATCAAAGAAAGTTCCAGAAAAATTGTCGATATCATCGGTGTTATTGACGGCATCGCGTTTCAAACCAATATTCTTGCGTTGAACGCTGCCGTTGAGGCAGCCAGAGCGGGTGAACAGGGCAGGGGCTTTGCTGTTGTTGCAGCAGAAGTTCGTAACTTAGCCCAGCGAAGTGCAAGTGCAGCAAAAGAAATTAAATCGTTGATTGGTGACTCAGTTGATAAAGTTGACCAGGGAAGTAAGCTGGTTGATGAAGCTGGAAAAACAATGGATGAGATTGTCACTAGTGTTCAGCATGTTGCGGACATCATGAGTGAGATTACGGCTGCTAGTCAGGAACAAAGCTCAGGTATTGAGCAGGTAAATCTGGCCATTAATCAAATGGATGAGATGACGCAACAGAATGCTGCCTTGGTTGAGCAAGCAGCGGCGGCGGCGGAGAGTATGGAAGAACAAGCATTGGCTTTGGCGCAAGCTGTTAGTGTGTTTAAGCTTAATGCCGGAGCAAATTCTGGCGTCAAGGCGATTGCGAAAGCAGTTTCTGCTGACCCTAAAATCAAAGCTAGAAAAGCTGATTTTTCCAAACCTGCTTTATCATCTTCGTCTCCAAAGAAGGTACAAGCGCAATCGCCAAATAAACAAAAGGTAGCAGTTGATGCTGCTCAAGATGGCTGGGAAGAATTTTAAAATAAGCTTGCTTTTGGTTTCCTGCAGAGGAAAAGGTAATTGAATAGCAGAGTTCCTGCTGGAAAATAAAGGTTGCAAAAAATGAAATCAGACACATCAAAAGAATTTGCTTTTAATGCTCGTGATTTTGATCGTGTTCGAGATTTAATTTATAAAAAAGCAGGTATTTCTCTAGCAGATAGTAAGCAAGAAATGGTCTACAGTCGTCTGGCAAGGCGACTGAGGGCAACTGGGTTGAATTCATTTTCAGAATATCTTGATAATCTTGAAAGTGAGCAGTCAGATACCGAGTGGGAGTCCTTTACTAATGCTCTTACTACTAATCTGACTTCATTTTTTCGAGAAGAACATCACTTTCCTATTTTGAAAGAGCATGTCGCTAAAAAAACGGAGTCGGTTACTGTATGGTGTTCTGCTAGTTCTACCGGAGAAGAGCCGTATTCCATTGCAATGACAATCTGCGAGGCTTTTGGCACACTGAAACCACCTGCACATATCATTGCAACAGACATAGATACGAATGTTCTTAGCACCGCATCCAGGGGAGTTTATAACATCGACAGAATAGAAAAAATGTCGCCAGAAAGAGTGCGAAAATTTTTTTTAAAAGGTAAGGGTGCTCAAGAGGGGTTGGTACGTGTCAGGCAAGAGTTAAGAGACATGATCACATTTAAGCAATTAAATCTTCTAGCTGATAGCTGGCCTTTAAATGGCGAGTTTGATGCTATTTTTTGTCGGAATGTAATGATCTATTTTGATAAGCCAACACAAGGGAAAATTTTGAAGAAATTTGTTCCTTTGATGAAATCAGATGGTTTGTTGTTCGCCGGGCATTCCGAAAATTTTTTATACGTGTCAGATGATTTTAAATTGCGTGGTAAAACTGTATACGAGCTCGCATCATCACATCCGGCAGGTCATAGGCCGATGTCACGTCATCTGCATAAAGGTAATCCATGAGCCAACTTAGCGAAGAGCATTTTGCAACCAATGTGTATTACGATCGAACATTTGATTGTGATGCGGCAAAAATTTTGCCTGGTGAATTCTATTTCACAAATAAAGATATGCTCATTGTCACGGTTTTGGGTTCATGCGTGTCAGCTTGTATTCGTGATCGAGTTTCGGGTGTTGGGGGGATGAATCATTTCATGCTTCCAGATACTGGCGGGGATGTAGATAATCCAGTTTCCGCTTCCATGCGGTACGGCACTTATGCAATGGAAGTATTGATTAATGAACTGCTGAAAGCTGGCGCCAAGCGAGAAAATATGGAGGCGAAAGTTTTTGGTGGGGGTAACGTATTGCGTGGTTTTACTGCTATTAATGTAGGAGAGCGCAACGCTAAATTCGTTCTTGAGTATCTTCGAGCAGAAAGAATGCGTGTCATTGCTGAAGATCTGAATGACATTTATCCGCGTAAGGTATATTTCTTCCCAAAATCAGGGAAGGTATTAGTGAAAAAACTGAAAGTTGAGCACAACGATACCTTACGCAGGCGTGAGCAAGATTACGCAAGTCGTCTTAAAACAACATCTGTCGGCGGTGATGTAGATTTGTTTTGATATTTGGAATGTCGGGCGATTTCAAAATAGTTATCGCGGAGTTATAGAATGAAAATAAAAGTATTAATTGTTGATGACTCGGCGCTAATAAGAAGTGTGATGAGTGAAATTATCGGTAGTCAACCCGATATGGAGGTTGTTGGTGTAGCACCTGATCCTCTGGTTGCCCGTGAGATGATCAAGCAGACTAATCCTGACGTACTGACTCTGGATGTCGAAATGCCTAAGATGGATGGGCTTGATTTTCTTGAGCGACTTATGCGTTTGCGACCTATGCCTGTGATCATGGTATCTTCGCTGACCGAGCGAGGTTCTGAAATTACTATGCGTGCGTTGGAACTAGGTGCAATTGATTTTATTACTAAGCCAAAACTCTCAATTCAGAGTGGGATGCTGGAATACACAGAACTGATTGCGGACAAGATTCGTATTGCATCAAAAGCGAAAATCAGACCACGTACCTTACATGCTGCTGAGACGCACTCAACGCCATCAGGGGCGTTGCCTATGGTTAGAAACCCACTGACGAGTAGTGAGAAACTAATCATCATAGGCGCATCCACTGGTGGAACGGAAGCAATCAAAAATTTCTTGGTTCAGATGCCTTCTGATTGCCCTGGTATTTTGATTACACAGCATATGCCTGAAGGTTTTACTCGCTCATTTGCAAAACGTCTGGATGGGCTTTGTAAAATAGCTGTTTCAGAGGCAAGTGGTGGTGAACGTGTCTTGCCGGGTCATGCCTATATTGCACCCGGTCATTCACACCTGCTGCTGGCACGGAGCGGTGCTAACTATGTCACCCAACTTGATGATGGTCCACCCGTGAATCGGCATCGCCCATCTGTCGATGTGTTGTTTAAATCTGCTGCCACTTATGCAGGTAAAAATGCCGTTGGCGTCATTTTGACAGGCATGGGTAAAGACGGTGCTGTTGGAATGCTCGAGATGAAAAATGCAGGTGCATACAATTTTGCCCAAGATGAAGCAAGTTGTGTAGTATTTGGAATGCCGAGAGAAGCAATCACGATAGGTGCAACTCACGAAGTTGCTGCTTTAAACGAATTGCCATCTAAAGTTTTACACTATCTTGCTTTGCATGGTAGCCGTGCTTTGAGGGTTTGATTCAGATTTCAATGCCGTAGTGCAATTTCAGTACCGTTCAGTTCAGATTTGAACGATAATAGAGACAACTGTATTTTAAGAAATAGTGGAGTGATTCATGGCCGATCAAAATCTCAAGTTTTTAGTTGTTGACGACTTTTCTACCATGCGGCGTATTGTCAGGAATTTGCTCAAAGAATTGGGCTATTCAAATGTGGATGAAGCCGAGGATGGAGCAATGGGGCTTGCAAAGCTCAAAAATGGCGATTTCGATTTTGTGATATCAGACTGGAATATGCCAAACATGGATGGTTTGACGATGTTGCAGCATATCCGTGCTGATCCAGCTCTGTCAAAAATGCCCGTGCTGATGGTAACGGCAGAGGCAAAAAAAGAAAATATTATTGCGGCAGCGCAGGCCGGTGCGAATGGTTACGTTGTTAAACCGTTCACTGCTGCCACTCTTGACGAAAAACTGTCTAAGATTTTTGAGAAATTGAGTAAAACGGCCTGACCGTAGCATGCAAGATTGTTAGTCGCTGAATGAGTCATTGATAAGACCCATTGTAGGCAGGATCGCGATGTTTGTGTTTGTCATGATTCTGCGTACAAATAACGAATAAGCTTTTAAGCATCACTAACGCGCTCAATGAGCAAAGCTGAATTTGTTATTGACCGTTCGTTTTCTAATGATATGAGAAAATTTCTAATGGCTTAAGTATCGGCGATAGATCAACGGCGAATTAACGACTTATTTGGTTGTGTCGTAAATTTTAACTCGCTCTATTAACTATTTAAGTCAATTTTCACTGAAAAATTTAAATGAATGAAGCCAACTTCATCGTTCGAGAACCATTGCTTGACCCTAAACAGCGGGTTATCGGTTTTCAATTGTCTTGGCAAAGCCCAGATCAATCTACAGAAGTCAGTATTGACAGCCTGAACCTGCTGTTAGCATTCGTTGCAGAGCATTTGCATGATGATGAAAAAGGTTTTTTACTTGGTGACAGTTTATTATTTTTAGAAGCAGTTCCTGAATTGTTGCAAGCTGATGCACTGACTTTATTGCCTCCTGGGAATACAGTCCTTATATTGCAAAAAAAATATTTTGCCAGCGAAACAGCGTTCGAGGCGGTAAAAAACCTACGTCAGCTTGGCTATGGTATTTGTTTGCGTGGTGCTGAAATTACGACCTTGGAACGTTCTTTTTTTTCGCAGATTTCTCATATTGAAGTCAAGTTAAATGCTGCTAATTTTGCTTCACAGGCAAAAGTGTACGCTTCACTCAAGCGATCGTCTGTTCGCATGGTCGCTCGGAATGTATCGACTTGGCCTGATTTTGATGCGTGTTCTGCCTTGGGTTTAGATAGTTTTGTTGGTAAATTGCATTTGACACCAAGGCCTAGCGCAGCACCTAAAGCATTAAATACATCACAGACCACCATTTTGCAGTTAATGGAAATGGTCAGAAAAAATGCAGATATTCAACAACTGGAATCTGTTGTAAAACGTGATGCCACACTGGCATATAAATTATTGCGATACATAAATTCTGCTGGCTTTGGATTGCGTACCGAAGTTCAATCGTTGAAGCATGCAGTTCAGATGCTCGGTTATAGTCCTTTGTATCGCTGGTTGACCCTGTTGCTGGCCACAGCTAGTACTAGTGGTTATTCTCCAGTGTTACTTGAGACAGCGATCGTCAGGGGGCGTTTTGCTGAGTTACTTGGTCAGTTAAAAATGTCAAAAGCTGAGGCTGAGAATTTATTTGTTGCGGGAATGTTTTCTCTGTTGGATCGATTGCTTGGTTTACCTATGAGTGAGGTCTTGGCAACAATACAGTTACCCGAGTCGGTAACGGAAGCATTGATTTCTCGTGGGGGGGCATTTGGCAGTTATTTGGCTCTTGCGGAAGCATGTGAGTTGAATAGTGCGCTTGTCGGCTCTTTGGCGGATTCGTTGAAAATTTCTTCTGATGAACTGAATACTGCGCATTTGTCAGCATTGGTGTGGGCTAAAAATATTAGCCTTGCTGCATAGTCGTGTGAGCGGTTGCGCTTTGCGCAAAAGGGCAAGCTTTATGCTTGCCCTTTTTTATATGTCTCACTGGCATTATATTTTGTTGGTTTGTTAGTTGTTTGTGAGTTTCCCTGCGAAGAGTAAATGATTTTGTTCGGTTGTGGCGAATCGGACATAAGTCATATATAACTTTGTTCGTATTGCACGATCAAGATTGGTTTCAGTCACATTATTTTTTGTATTCAAATCAATGCAATTTGCTCAAATGAACCGAGGCTTTTCCATTCCAGTATGGCTGGTGTGGGCTCTGGCTATTTTCTTCGTGACTTTTCAATTGGGTAGCTATCCGATTTTAGATAATAACGAAGGTTTGTACGCAGAAATTCCGCGGGAGATGCTGCGTTCCGGCGATTGGCACTATTGGGTGATTCCACATTTGAATGGACTCGCTTATATGGAAAAACCGCCATTGTTGTACTGGTTGACGGCTATTTCATTTGCTCTGTTTGGCGAGTCGGAGTGGAGTGCGCGTTTAGTGCCAGCATTATCGTCTTTGTCGTGTGTAGCATTGATTTTGTGGTTTTCAAAAAAAAATGAGCGAGTCTATGCGGGACGCTTGGCTGCGCTCATGTTTATCAGTGGTCTCGGCGTGACTGCGATGTCTCGGACTTTGATGTTTGATATGTTGCTGACTGCATTGCTTACAGCTTCGTTAATGGGAGCTTATTTTTTTCTCACAGCTGGATCAAAAAAATCGTGGTACTGGTCCTTGGCAATGTTAGCGCTTGCCTTGCTGGCAAAGGGATTTGTTGCGATTATTTTATTTTCTGTAGTGATTGGTGCATATGTCGTATGTATTTCTGCATCAGTCGGTGATTTCTTTAGGCGCATATCAAATTTGTTTGATAGACGTGCTTTAGGTATTTTTTGCGTCATTGCTGTTCCATGGCATATGGCTGCAATGTTCGCAGAGCCAGTGTTCGCATGGTTTTATTTTATTAATGAGCATATTCTGCGCTTTCTGGGAAAGCGCGAGCCTCATGATTATTATGCCGGGGCATGGTGGTATTACTTACCCAGAATGATTATGTATTTATTTCCGTGGTCATTTTTTTTGCCGGTTCTTTTTTTTGCTAAATCGAACGTGAATAAATTCAAGCCATTGCAATGGTTTCTGGCGGCAGCATGGATTATGCCAGTATTGTTTTTTTCTTTATCCAGCGCAAAAGCAAACTACTATCTCGTCGTTGTGATGCCTGTTGCTGCACTTCAGCTCTCCTATTGGTTGGAGGATTGTGATTATGGCGGCCGAATTGGTGCGTTGATCACTGCGATGTTTCTTGGCGGGGTATTGGCTGGATTGCTTTATTGGTTGCAGTATTCAAATCAACCTTGGCTGGATTCGGTGTTGGTACTTGGGCAAAGTGGGCGCTATTTCGTTCAGCTTTGTCTGGGACTGATGCTTGTTGTTACGGTGGTGATTGGCTGGCTTAATGTGCACTGGAGTAATACTTTTGTGGCGGCATATGCTATTGTACCGGCGATTTTAACCGCAATGCTACTGCAACTCGTGCAGCTATCCTCGGACTGGACTTCGGCGCTTCCCTTGGCGGAGGAGTTGCAAAACAAGCAGTCTGAGCGCCAAGTATTTTTTTATAAAATCTTCGAAAATAAATCTTCATTGCCATTTTATTTGAAAAAAACAGTGAACGTGCTGGAGAGTCGTAGCAGTGACTTATTTTGGGGCGATAGATTGCACAGGAATGATATTACCTGGACGGTTGATAAGTTTGTGCGTTTGTCGGAGCAAAAAAAAATTGCATTGATTGTGATGAATCAAGACATTGATGATGCCGAAAGCAAAATATATCTAAAACAATTCAGAAAATATAAAAAAATCGGCAATGCCACTCTATTTTTGAATTGATTAATATGTTTCTGGGCAATTCTTCATTCCCTTATCTGGAGCCTAAATGGGCATCAAGGTATAATCTGCCTTTCTGATCCAACCTGCAATGATGTAAATGATAATTTATGTCTTGCCTCAACTATCTATCTCACCATGTTGATATTGCCTGGCTCCAATGCCTTGTCCGCGTTCCGTACTTCCGGCCTTTTATCCCGTTTGCAGGCGATTGATGCCAGCATTATTGGTATAACTGGCCGTTACCTGCATTTTGTTGATACTTCCTCTACTTTATCTGAGGACGAGGTGCAACGCTTAAATTCATTGTTGACTTATGGTGATGTATTTAACGGTTCCGAAGAGGGGGATGTTTTTGTAGTCATTCCACGTTTTGGCACCATTTCGCCTTGGGCAAGTAAGGCGACGGATATTGCCCATAATTGTGGCATGCAGCAAATTCACAGAGTAGAACGTGGCATTGGTTATTTTGTTCAAGTAAAAACAGGTTTGTTAGGTGGGGCAAAAAAACTCTCAGAGTCATCCCGCCAGGCCGTTGCTGGCGTCTTGTATGACCGAATGACCGAGATGGTATTGTCTGATGCTTATCAGGCACAAAATCTGTTTTCCGAATTGACTGCAAAACCTCTGGAAACTGTGGATATACTTCATGGCGGAAAAGCTGCGTTGTTGCTGGCAAATACCGAATTGGGTCTGGCGTTGTCAGATGATGAAATCGATTATCTGGTAGAGGCGTTTGTCACCGCAAAACGGAATCCAACCGATGTTGAATTAATGATGTTTGCTCAGGCAAATAGCGAACATTGTCGCCATAAAATTTTCAATGCGGACTGGACGATCGATGGCGTGGTGCAAGAAAAATCATTGTTTCAGATGATTAAAAATACCCATCAGTTGCAGCCTAAGGGAACGATCGTTGCTTATAGTGATAATTCCTCCATTATGGAAGGGGCAGTTGTCACACGTTTCTACCCAAATGGTGCTGCTGGTGGCAATGTATATCAATCAACGACTGAGTTGACGCACACCTTGATGAAAGTGGAAACGCATAATCACCCTACAGCGATTTCCCCATTTCCTGGTGCATCAACTGGAGCGGGTGGCGAGATCCGTGATGAAGGTGCTACAGGCCGGGGCGCCAAACCTAAAGCCGGACTCGCTGGCTTTACTGTATCTAATCTGATGTTGCCAGGCGCGTTGCAGCCATGGGAAAACGCATCAGATGTACTGGGCTCCAATGCGACTGATCGTGTTTATGGCAAGCCTGATCGTATTGCATCCGCCTTGCAGATCATGATTGACGGGCCAATTGGCGGGGCTGCATTTAATAATGAATTTGGTCGTCCAAATCTCGGAGGGTATTTCCGAACTTACGAGCAGAATGTTGGTTCTAAAGTCTATGGCTACCATAAGCCGATTATGATTGCCGGTGGTATTGGCAACATTTCAGATAAGCATACAAAAAAGGATGATTTGCCAGTCGGTAGTTTGCTGATACAGCTTGGTGGTCCTGGTATGCGTATCGGGATGGGAGGGAGTGCAGCTTCTTCAATGGCAACTGGAACCAATGCGGCTGATCTTGATTTTGACTCCGTGCAGCGAGGCAATCCTGAAATGGAGCGTCGTGCGCAGGAGGTGATTAACTCTTGTTGGCAAATGGGTGATCACAATCCGATTCTGTCTATCCATGACGTCGGTGCAGGCGGTTTGTCGAATGCCTTTCCAGAAATTACAAATGATGCGAAGCGCGGTGCTATTTTCGATCTTCGTAAAGTGCCTCTTGAGGAAAGTGGTATGGCTCCAAAGGAAATCTGGAGTAATGAGTCTCAAGAGCGTTACGTACTTGGCATTGCACCGGAGAGCCTGGAGTTATTCAGTTCTTTTTGTCAGCGTGAGCGTTGTCCGTTTGCAGTAGTTGGCACTGCCACGGAAGAGCGCCAATTAAAGGTGATTGATTCCGAGCACGATAATTCGCCGGTTGATATGCCTATGGATGTCTTGCTTGGGAAGCCACCAAAGATGCACAGGGATGTGTCGCATGAACACGTTGAGTATCCTGCGATTGATTTGACAGGTATCGATTTGGCAGACGCAGCCCAGCGAGTGCTGAGTCTGCCTACTGTAGCGGATAAATCGTTTTTAATTACCATCGGTGATCGGACGGTTGGTGCCACTTCTGTGCGTGATCAGATGGTCGGCCCTTGGCAGGTTCCTGTTGCTGATTGTGCTGTGACGACGATGAGTCTTGAAGGGTATCTTGGTGAGGCGATGTCAATGGGTGAGCGTACACCCTTAGCCGTGATTAATGCCGCAGCATCTGGGCGCATGGCCGTGGGCGAGGCGATCACTAACATTGCAGCTGCGCCGATTCGCGAAATTTCAGATATTAAATTATCAGCTAATTGGATGGCTGCTTGTGGTCAGCCTGGGCAAGATGCTGCGTTGTTTGATACTGTGCATGCAGTTGGTATGGAATTGTGTCCCGCACTTGGTATTAGTATTCCTGTGGGAAAGGACTCTCTTTCCATGCGTACCACTTGGAAAGATGGTGATGAGAACAAATCTGTTACGTCACCAGTTTCATTGATTATTTCCGCTTTTTCACCAGTTTATGATGTTAGAAAGTCATTGACCCCACAAATTCGTCTTGATGCGGGAGATACCAGCTTAATTTTGATTGATCTGGGGCGTGGTAAAAATCGTCTTGGCGCGTCATGTTTCGCGCAGGTGATGCAGAAGCTGGGTGATGAGGTACCAGATGTGGATCAGGCTGAAGACTTAAAGGCATTTTTTGCGGCTATCCAGCAACTGAATCAGGAGGGTCAGATTTTGGCTTATCACGATCGTTCTGATGGCGGATTATTTGCCACCTTATGTGAAATGGCATTTGCAGGGCGTGCTGGCCTTGCTATTAATCTTGATATTCTGACGATGGAGTCGGAGCATGCATCCGATCAGGGAGATGCTAAAAACTGGGCGGGTCAGGTAGCCGAGCGACGCAATGACTTGACTTTACGAGCGTTATTCAGTGAGGAGCTGGGTGCTGTTATTCAGGTTAAGACCGAGCAGCGAACAGCAGTCATGGATGTATTGCGGTCTCATCAATTAGGTGCTTGTAGCCACATTATTGGCAAACCGAATAATGGAAATAATATTGAGTTTGCGCGCGATGCGAAGCAAATTTATAGCCATGCGCGCGCCAGTTTGCATCAGGTCTGGAGTAAAACAAGTTGGCAGATTGCTCGTTTGCGCGACAATCCGGCTTGTGCTGATGCAGAATATGCTCGAATTCTGGATATTGCAGATGCTGGAATGCAGCCAAAATTGAGTTTTGATCCACAAGAAGATATTGCTGCACCTTACATTGCCAGCGGTATTCGTCCAAAAGTGGCTATTTTGCGTGAGCAGGGCGTTAATTCCCACATCGAGACTGCCTATGCCATGCATAAAGCCGGTTTTGAGGCGGTCGATGTGCATATGAGTGACTTGATTTTGGGTAGAGCAAAATTAGCTGACTTCAAAGGAATGGTTGCCGTGGGAGGATTTTCCTATGGGGATGTGCTCGGAGCAGGCGAGGGTTGGGCGAAAACAATTTTGTTTAACTCGATGATGTCTGATCAATTTTCTGAGTTTTTCCAGCGAAATGACAGTTTTGGCTTGGGTATTTGTAATGGCTGTCAAATGATGAGTAATTTGAAATCTATTATTCCTGGTGCGAAGGCTTGGCCAAAATTCACCAAGAATAAATCGGAACAATTTGAAGCTCGTTTCTCGATGGTTGAAATCGTGGAATCTGCATCCATCTTATTTCAGGGCATGGCTGGGACTCAAACGCCAATTGCGGTTGCTCACGGCGAAGGCTATGCTGATTTCTCTTTGACCGGAGATATCTCAAAAGCGCAGGTTGCCTTGCGGTTTGTTGATAATGGTGGCAAGGTCACTGAGGGATATCCGTTTAACCCTAATGGGTCCCCTCAAGGTATCACATCAGTGACAAATGCAGATGGTCGCTTTACGGTCATGATGCCGCACGCCGAGCGCGTATTCCGCACGGTGCTGCACTCATGGCATCCAGATGGCTGGGGTGAAGACTCTCCGTGGATGCGTGTATTCCGTAACGCACGTAAGTGGGTGGATTAATCAAAGCTGATAACGTTTATCTGGATGAGTGTATATAGAAACTACAGCGATGCATGATCTGCATTGCTGTAGTTTTATTTTTTTGAATCGAGATATATAAAATGAGTAGCACTATTTCAGTGATGCGAATCTGTCGATTGCGTTTTAGGGCAATAGTTGCGATTTCGCTGTTGGCTTTGTTGGCATCATGTGCCAGTACGGCACCCATATCTTCGACATCGCAACAGACACCTCTTTCAGTCGTTAAGTCAGTGCGACCTGTTAAGATAGGATTGGCGCTCGGTGGTGGAGCTGCGCGTGGATTTGCCCATATTGGCGTCATTAAGGCGCTGGAGTCACAAGGGATTTATCCAGATATTATTGTGGGGACGAGTGCCGGTAGCGTGGTTGGAGCAATGTATGCTGCTGGTAATAGTGGATTTATCTTGCAAAAAATGGCGTTGGAGATGGATGAGGCAACGATTTCTGATTGGTCGCTCCCTTTATTTTCCAAGTCAAGTGGCGTCCTTAAAGGGGAGGCTCTGCAATCCTATGTCAATCGAATGGTTGGACAATCGCCAATAGAAAAATTGCGCAAGCCTTTTGGTGCAGTTGCGACTGATCTGTCTACAGGTCAACCCGTATTGTTTCAGCGTGGCAATACAGGCGCTGCTGTCCGTGCTTCGTCTGCTGTGCCTGGCGTTTTTCAACCGGTCAAAATCAACGATCATCAATATGTTGATGGAGGATTGGTCTCTCCTGTGCCGGTGCGCTTTGCGCGGGAGATGGGGGCCGATTTTGTGATTGCGGTCAATATTTCTTCTCAACCAGAGGCTCAGAATGGCAGTAGTACACTTGATATTTTGCTGCAGACAGTAACCATTATGGGGCAAAGCATTAGTCAATTCGAGCTAAAACAAGCTGAAGTTGTTGTTCGTCCGGAGCTTGCAGGCATGAAGGGAAGTGACTTTAATGGCCGAAATTTGGCCATTCTGGCCGGGGAAAGAGCGGTAATGGCTCAGATTGTTGAAATGAAGCAAAAAATTAAAGCGGCACAGGAGCGGTGAATACTGGTTTCAGGCTAATCAAGCAGTATGCCGATTATTGCTTGATTTCATCGTCGTTAATTCTTCTGGCGCCGTTGAAGCGTTTTTTCCAGTAATCAATGTCCATACTTTCTATACGAACCTGGCCACCGGCAGATGGAGAGTGGATAAATTTATTATCACCCAGATAAATTCCCACATGGGAAAAGCCTCTGCGTAGCGTGTTATAGAACACAAGATCTCCGGGGCGGAGGTCTTTTTGATCGATGTTTTCACCAACGCGACTTATTTCCGCAGATGTGCGTGGCAAATTTGCGCCTAATACATCCTTGAATACATATCGTACAAAACCGCTGCAATCCAATCCGTTTTCAGGTGTATTGCCTCCGCGTTTATATCTTATCCCCATCATGTCCATTGCTTTCATGGTGAGGTCAGAGGCGCGCTGTTTAATTTCTTGTAATTTGATAAATGCAGTGGAGGATTCTGGGAAGGGGTTTTCAGCAGACCAACCATTACTACTCAAGGCTCCTTGCAATAATGCGGCAACTACAATTAGTTTGGCATGTTTGTAAAGGCGAGTGGTTGTTGGCAGCATTTTTATGTCTGAAAAAGAAAACCGCTCAACTTTAAGCGAGAATGTATTGAATGTAAACAGTTTGAATATTGCCTGATGGCATTTAAACTAAAAATTGTCAGGCATGATTGTCAAAACACTTTGTACACATAGGATATTTTTCATCGCGTACAATTCCATCACTTTTATTGAGGAGCTCATGATGCAAACAAAACCTGTATTAACATTGGATGACGTAAAAATAATTGCAGCTGCGGCAGAAGTTGAGGCAAGGGCCAATAACTGGGCCGTTGTGATTGCTATCGTGGATGACGGTGGGCATCTGATGTGGTTGCAGCGACTGGATGGTGTCGCCCCTATTTCTGCACAAATCGCTCCAGCAAAGGCGACCACAGCGGCGCTCGGCAAAAGAGAGTCGAAAGTATATGAGGATATTATTAATAATGGCCGTTATTCCTTTTTGAGTGCGCCCTATATTCAAGGTATGCTCGAAGGTGGTGTCCCCATTATTGTGGACGGACATTGTGTAGGTGCTGTTGGTGTCTCCGGCGTGAAGTCGGCAGAGGACGCCCAGATTGCCAAGGCTGGCATCGCCGCTCTGGGACTGACTGCATAATTAAGGCTTTATATCAAAAGGGTAGGCAGGGTTTTGATTGCCTGAAAGGCTGTTTTGCGCTACAATAGTAGGGTTTAACTAATTCGAAATTTCGCCGTAGCGCCTACCCAAATTCACATCGCTCCATCATCTTTTTCAGGCCGCGCGGCATCGCTCGGCCTGCGGAAAACGACAGCTTGGGGCGTCGCAGCGGCGGTAACAATACAGGAGTTGCCCTTGCTGCCCATTCCGCAGTCCCTTCTTCGTTCCGGCCAGGACACCGCGATACTTGCTCTTGCAGATGGAACCATTTTCACAGGATATTCTATCGGCGCTGCCGGTCATACCGTTGGCGAAGTGGTCTTCAACACCTCAATGACAGGTTATCAGGAAATTCTGACTGACCCAAGCTACAGTTCCCAGATCGTCACTCTGACTTATCCTCATATCGGCAACACAGGCGTCAATGCCGAAGATGTTGAGTCTGAAAAAATCCATGCAGCTGGTCTGATCATTAAAGATCTTCCTATGCTGGTCTCCAATTTCCGCTCCGAATCCTCTCTTTCCGATTACTTAAAGTCCCAGAACATCGTTGCGATTGCTGGTATCGACACCCGTAAACTGACCCGTATTTTGCGTGAAAAAGGTGCTCAGGGCGGTGCGATTCTGGTGGGGGATGCTGCTGAAAAAGCGATTGCGCTGGCGAAATCTTTCCCGGGTCTGTCAGGTATGGATTTGGCAAAAATCGTTTCAGCCAAACAATCATATTCATGGACTGAATCCGAATGGAAGTTGGGTGAAGGTTATGGACAACTGATCGATCCTCAATTTCACGTTGTTGCTTTCGATTTTGGCGTGAAGCGCAATATCCTGCGCATGTTGGCTGAGCGTGGTTGTAAGGTTACAGTTCTGCCAGCACAATCAAGCGCCGCCGAAGTGCTGGCGTTAAATCCTGATGGCGTGTTTCTGTCGAATGGACCTGGCGATCCGGAACCTTGTGATTACGCGATCGCTGCTGCCAAGGAGTTGATCGAAAAAGGCATTCCGACGTTCGGTATTTGTCTGGGTCATCAGATCATGGCTCTGGCTTCCGGCGCAAAAACTTTGAAGATGAAATTTGGCCACCACGGTGCAAACCACCCGGTACAGGATCTTGACAGCAAACAAGTGTTGATCACATCACAGAATCACGGCTTTGCAGTAGATGCAGCGTCGCTGCCGGCCAATTGCCGCGTTACTCATGTGTCGTTGTTCGACGGCTCGTTGCAGGGTTTTGCGCGCATTGATAAACCTGCATTCTGCTTCCAGGGGCATCCTGAAGCGTCACCAGGGCCGCATGATATTGCCTACCTGTTCGATCGCTTTACTGCATTGATGGCCACGGCAAAAACAGGAGAATAATAAATGCCAAAACGTACAGACATAAAAAGCATATTGATCATCGGCGCTGGCCCTATCATCATCGGCCAGGCTTGCGAATTCGATTATTCCGGCGCGCAGGCATGTAAAGCTTTGCGCGAGGAAGGTTACCGAGTGATTCTGGTCAACAGCAATCCTGCGACCATCATGACCGATCCGGAAATGGCCGACGTGACTTATATCGAGCCAATCACATGGCAGGTGGTTGAGCGCATCATCGCTAAAGAAAAGCCGGATGCGATTCTGCCGACCATGGGCGGACAAACTGCACTGAACTGCGCGCTGGACTTGTGGCGTAACGGCGTGCTGGACAAATACAAAGTGGAGTTGATCGGTGCAACCCCTGAGGCGATCGACAAAGCAGAAGACCGTCTGAAGTTCAAGAACGCGATGACCAAGATCGGCCTTGGTTCTGCTCGATCCGGAGTTGCTCACTCAATGGATGAGGCTTGGGCGGTGCAAAAGGATGTTGGCTTTCCGGTCATCATTCGTCCTTCATTCACGATGGGCGGTACAGGTGGCGGTATTGCTTACAATCCAGAAGAATTCGAGACGATTTGCAAACGTGGTCTGGAAGCATCACCGACCAATGAATTGCTGATCGAAGAATCCCTGATAGGCTGGAAAGAATATGAGATGGAAGTCGTGCGCGACAAGGCCGACAACTGCATCATCGTTTGCTCCATCGAAAATCTGGACCCTATGGGTGTGCATACCGGTGATTCCATTACTGTTGCACCAGCACAGACATTGACCGATAAAGAATATCAGATCATGCGTAATGCCTCGTTGGCAGTATTGCGTGAAATCGGTGTGGATACCGGTGGTTCTAACGTGCAGTTCTCGGTCAATCCGGCTGATGGACGCATGATCGTTATCGAAATGAATCCGCGTGTTTCGCGTTCGTCTGCGTTAGCATCAAAAGCAACCGGTTTCCCGATCGCCAAAATTGCAGCCAAACTTGCTGTAGGCTTCACACTTGACGAATTGCGTAATGAAATTACCGGTGGTGCGACACCAGCTTCTTTCGAGCCTTCGATTGATTATGTTGTTACGAAAATTCCACGTTTTGCCTTCGAAAAATTTCCGACGGCGGATAATCGTCTGACCACGCAAATGAAGTCGGTCGGCGAAGTCATGGCGATCGGCCGCACATTCCAGGAGTCGTTCCAGAAAGCATTGCGTGGACTGGAAGTCGGCGTCGATGGCATGAATGAAAAAACGCAGGATCGTGAAATTCTGGAGAAAGAACTGGGTGAGCCTGGGCCAGATCGCATCTGGTATGTTGGTGACGCCTTCGCTCAAGGCTTCACGCTGGAAGAAGTGCATCAGTTGACGCATATCGACCCGTGGTTCCTGGTGCAGATTAAAGATATCGTTGACATCGAATTGTGGCTTGACGAGCAGAGCCTGGATAGCATCGATAAAGATATGATGCTGCAATTGAAGAAAAAAGGTTTCTCTGATCGTCGACTCGCAAAGTTATTGAAAACGACAGATACTGCAATACGTGAAAAGCGAAAAGCGCTGAATGTACGGCCGGTTTACAAGCGCGTTGATACTTGCGCGGGTGAATTTGCCACGAATACAGCTTATATGTATTCGACGTATGAAGAAGAGTGCGAATCGAATCCTACCGACAAGAAGAAAATCATGGTGCTCGGCGGTGGTCCTAATCGCATTGGTCAGGGTATCGAATTTGACTACTGCTGTGTCCATGCCGCATTTGCGATGCGTGAAGATGGTTATGAAACCATCATGGTGAACTGTAATCCGGAAACTGTTTCGACCGATTACGATACCTCGGATCGTTTGTATTTCGAGCCGCTGACATTGGAAGATGTGCTGGAAATCGTCGAAAAAGAAAAACCTGTTGGCGTGATCGTTCAGTACGGCGGTCAGACACCTTTGAAGTTGGCACTTGATCTGGAGGCGAACGGTGTACCTATTGTTGGTACTTCCCCAGACATGATTGATGCTGCAGAAGATCGTGAACGTTTCCAAAAAATGCTGCAAGAACTTGGTTTGCGTCAGCCGCCGAATCGTACTGCACGTACTGAGCCAGAGGCATTGGCACTGGCGCAGGAGATCGGTTATCCGCTGGTGGTTCGTCCATCTTATGTGCTGGGTGGCCGTGCAATGGAAATCGTTCATGAGCAACGTGATCTGGAGCGCTACATGCGCGAAGCGGTCAAGGTATCGCATGATTCTCCTGTATTGCTGGATCGGTTCCTGAATGATGCTATTGAGGTTGACGTCGATTGCTTGTCTGATGGTACTCGCACATTCATCGGTGGTGTTATGGAGCATATTGAGCAGGCTGGTGTCCATTCAGGCGACTCTGCATGTTCGTTGCCCCCATATTCCCTGTCGCAAGAAACGATTGCAGAACTTAAGCGCCAGACTGCGTTGATGGCAAAAGGTCTGAATGTGATTGGTTTGATGAATGTGCAATTTGCCATTCAGCATAAAGATGGCCAGGACGTAGTATTTGTGCTCGAAGTCAATCCACGTGCTTCGCGTACCGTTCCTTATGTATCGAAAGCAACCGGCTTGCAATTAGCGAAAATCGCCGCACGCTGCATGGTTGGTCAGTCACTCGACTCACAAGGTATCGGTGCTGAAGTGGTGCCACCGTATTTCAGTGTGAAGGAAGCGGTATTTCCGTTCGTGAAATTCCCTGGCGTGGATACGATTCTTGGGCCTGAGATGAAATCGACTGGCGAAGTCATGGGGGTCGGTAAGACTTTCGGCGAAGCTTTCGTGAAATCGCAATTGGGTGCTGGTGTGAAATTGCCGACTTCCGGCAAGGTTTTCCTGAGTATCAAAAATAGCGACAAGCCGCGTGGTGTTAAAGTGGCGAAAGATCTGGTTGAACTGGGCTTCTCTATTGTTGCAACCAGAGGAACTGCTGCGGCCATTGCAGCTGAAGGAATTCCTGTTTCTGTTGTGAATAAAGTGGTGGAAGGTCGTCCGCACGTTGTTGATATGATCAAGAATAACGAAATTGCCTTGGTCATCAATACGGTAGAGGAAAAACGGAACGCGATTGTCGATTCACGTGCAATCCGGACCTCAGCTTTGATCGCTAGAGCTACTACATTTACAACGATTGCCGGTGCGGAGGCTGCCGTTGAGGGTATGCATCATCTGAATGAATTGCATGTTTATGATTTACAAGGTTTGCATAAGACTTTAAACTAAGAAAAATCAGTGCTTTCAGATATGTTTCTGAAAGCACCTAAATTCGATACAGAGCTCACAATAAGCATCGGTTATGCTGATGCCCGATGTGGCCTCTGTATTTTTACTTTTATAAGTGTGAGCGACATGAGTACAGTACCCATCACCAAATTTGGTGCAGAATTATTAAAGCAGGAATTGCACAATCTAAAAACAAAAGAGCGTCCAAGCGTTATTAATGCAATTTCTGAAGCACGTGCTCAGGGCGATTTGTCTGAAAATGCTGAATATGACGCGGCAAAAGAACGCCAGTCTTTTATTGAGGGGCGAATTGCTGAGCTCGAAGGAAAGCTGGGATCAGCACAAATTATTGACCCAGCTACTTTAGATGCAGAAGGACGAGTCGTTTTTGGTTCTACTGTTCACCTTGAAGATTTGGAAACATCCAAAAAAGTTAGTTACCAGATTGTTGGTGAGGATGAGGCAGATATTAAGCTAAGTAAAGTCTCCATTACTTCGCCGATTGCGCGCGCCTTAATTGGTAAATACGCAGGTGATGTTGTTGGAGTGCAGGCGCCTGCAGGTATTCGTGAATACGAAGTGTTGGATGTGTTGTACGTCTGAACTGTTACAGTTAAGGTGTGATAGTCTCGGTCACTGGTGTGACCGAGTTACTCTGGTTTGGAAAAGCTGGAGTTATCTGTAAATTAGCCTAAAGCGTTTTTCTTTGCGCTGGTTTGGCGTGGTTTTGCACGTTTTACATTGCCGCCCTGTGTTACTCGCTCGTTACCTTTGACCATTACTTTGGAGACAGTTGGTTTTTTGGTGCCACTTGGGCTAGGTTTTACGATAGTAACCTCGCGTAAACCTTTACCTTTTTTAACTAGTTTGGTTTCTTTTGTGCCGTCGACTTTCGGACGATAAATAACCAGTAGTTTGCCGATATGCTGTACTGGTGCGGCATTAAGTTCGGTGCAGATTGTGTCATACATGGCGATACGTGCTTCTCGGTCATCGCCAAATACTCTTACCTTAATTAATCCATGTGCATCAAGGCCACTATCGATTTCCTTGATAACGGATGGTGACAGTCCAGCTTCACCAATCAATACAATCGGTTTCAGTGCATGTGCTTCGGATCTGAGTTCGCTTCTTTCGGCGGGCGTAAGTTTTAACATAGTAATTCCTTTAAAAGCAGTATTTTACGCGAATGGCAAAAAATAAATTCAATCAAAATTGGGTTCACGATCATATTAATGACCCTTACGTGAAACTCGCGCAAAAAGAAGGGTATCGTGCCCGCGCTGTTTATAAGCTCAAAGAAATAGATGAGGCGGAGCATCTGGTTCGTCCGGGGCAAATTATTGTCGATTTGGGGGCCACGCCAGGTAGCTGGTCGCAGTATGTACGGAATAAATTGGCTGGCAAAGAAGGTGGTGGAATTCAAGGAGAAATCTTTGCATTAGATCTTTTGTTGATGGAGCCTATTGCTGACGTACAGTTTATTCAGGGCGACTTTCGTGAGGAAAATGTATTGAGTCAGCTAGAGTCCAGGTTGCTTGGTCGTAAGGTTGATTTAGTTTTGTCTGATATGGCGCCGAATTTATCAGGTAACTCCACGGTAGATGCTGCACGCGTTGAATACATTATTGAATTAGCAGTTTCATTTGCCAGTGATCATTTGAAGCCAACAGGATCTTTGCTCGTGAAATGTTTTCACGGGCCAAGCTATAACACCATTGTTGATCTCTTTAAAGATACATTTAAGGTCGTTTCAAATAAAAAACCAAAAGCAAGCAAAGATAAATCTTCGGAAATATTTTTGCTAGGAAGAGGTTTGAAGAATGTAGATTAGCCACATTGCCTCTTGATAATCCTCAATGTAAGCATTATATGTTGGCTAGCAAGCTCTACTCATTAAAGGTAGAATGACTGTTTACAGTTTCAAATGGCGCACCCGGCGTTCAAGGAGTTCTCGTGAATAATATGTTTTCAAAAGCTGCTATTTGGGTGGTTGTTGCCCTAGTGCTTTTTACACTTTTTAAGCAGTTTGATGGAAAAAGCATAGGGTCTGGGACTGCCTCCATACCGTATTCTGAGTTTTTGGATGAGGTGAAGTCCAAACATATCAAAGAAGCGACAATTGATGATGCTAATCGTACAGTTGTTGCTACCACAACTGATGGCAAAAAAATCAAATCCCAGTTGACTATTTTTGATCGCGGTTTAGTTGGTGATCTGGTTAATAATGGTATTAAATTTGACAATAAACCGCCTGAAGAACCTTCATTTTTGTCTCAGGTTTTCATTTCCTGGTTTCCGATGCTGTTACTTATTGGCGTTTGGGTGTTTTTCATGCGTCAAATGCAAGGCGGTGGCAAAGGGGGGGCGTTTTCATTTGGTAAATCCAAGGCGCGGATGCTCGACGATACCAATAATAACGTTACCTTTGCGGACGTGGCTGGCTGTGATGAGGCCAAAGAGGAAGTGACTGAAGTTGTTGATTTTTTGCGAGATCCAACAAAGTTTCAGAAACTTGGTGGACGTATTCCTCGTGGTATCTTGATGGTTGGTCCACCTGGAACAGGTAAAACATTGCTTGCCCGTGCAATTGCAGGTGAAGCAAAAGTTCCATTCTTTACTATTTCTGGTTCTGATTTCGTTGAAATGTTCGTTGGTGTGGGTGCGTCACGTGTCCGTGACATGTTTGAAAATGCAAAAAAACATGCGCCCTGTATTATCTTTATCGATGAAATTGATGCTGTCGGTCGTCATCGTGGTGCCGGAATGGGCGGCGGTAATGATGAGCGCGAGCAAACGTTGAATCAGATGTTGGTCGAGATGGATGGTTTTGAGGCTAATTCTGGTGTGATCGTGATTGCAGCTACGAACCGTGCTGATGTACTGGACAAAGCTTTGTTGCGTCCTGGTCGTTTTGATCGTCAGGTTTCTGTTGGGTTGCCAGATATTCGTGGTCGTGAGCAGATTTTGAATGTTCACATGCGTAAGGTCCCCATCAGTAGCGATGTGAAAGCAGATATTCTTGCTCGTGGTACTCCTGGTATGTCCGGTGCTGATTTAGCGAATCTGGTTAATGAGGCGGCTTTGTTCGCAGCGCGTCGCAACAAACGGTTAGTTGAAATGTTGGATTTCGAAGATGCGAAAGACAAGATTTTTATGGGTCCAGAGCGTAAATCGATGGTGATGCGTGAAGAAGAGCGCCGCAACACTGCTTATCATGAATCTGGCCATGCTGTTGTCGCAAAATTATTGCCTAAGGCTGACCCTGTGCATAAAGTGACAATTATGCCACGTGGCTTTGCATTGGGATTGACATGGCAATTGCCTGAGCACGATCAGATCAGTGGATATAAAGACAAAATGCTGGAAGAAATTTCTATTTTATTTGGTGGTCGTATTGCTGAAGAGATTTTTGTCGGTCAGATGTCGACGGGAGCTTCCAATGACTTCTCCCGCGCTACTAAGGTGGCTCGCTCTATGGTGACTCGTTTTGGTATGTCCGACAGTATGGGCGTTATGGTGTACGAGGATAGCCAACAAGAAGGTTATTTTGGTGGTTCGTCGAAAACAATCTCTGAGGCGACTCAGCAGAAAGTAGATGCGGAAATCAGAGCCATTCTTGATACGCAATACGCCTTGGCGCGTAAGCTACTCGAGGAAAATCGGGACAAAGTTGAGGCAATGACGAAGGCGTTGTTGAATTGGGAAACCATTGATGCAGAACAAATTAATGACATCATGAATGGCATTGATCCTCGTCCACCGAAGTTGGGGCAGTCTTCAGGTAAATCTTCTTCTGATAATTCATCTGGCGGAGTATCTCCTAACGCCGCTGCGCCCGCTTGATAATTCATATTATTTATTTTTAAAGGGGTGAGGAGCAGTCCTCACCCTTAATTTTTTATGCATAGTCATTTTCAATGCGGCCGCTATCGTTTACCGATAACTGGGGCTGAATTCAAGCCACTGGTGATGGGTATACTTAATGTGACCCCGGATTCCTTCTCTGATGGGGGACGGTATGTGTCTCTAGATAGCGCGATTTCACGTGCCGAACAGATGATATTGGACGGTGTCGATATTATTGATATTGGGGGAGAGTCTACTCGCCCCGGCTCTGTTCCATTATCGCTCTCTCAGGAATTGGATCGCGTAATGCCCGTCATTTATGCTTTGCGTGATTGCGGTGTGCCTTTATCTGTCGATACCTACAAACCAGAGGTCATGACGGAGGCGCTCGTTGCAGGTATTGACCTTGTTAACGATATTAACGGTTTTCGCTCTGATGCAGCAATTGCAGCAATCGCCAATTCTACAGATGCGGGTTTATGTGTAATGCATATGCAAAATGTGCCTAAAAACATGCAATTAAGTCCTGAGTACGCTGATGTTAATCTCGACGTAAGTGATTTTTTGCGTCGGCAAATAGCCGCATTGACGGCTGCTGGCATATCACCTTCCCGCATTACGATTGATCCTGGTTTTGGATTTGGAAAGACATTTGAACATAACGTTACCGTTTTTAGACAAATGGAGTCGATGCAACGAGAATTTAGTTTGCCTTTGTTGGTCGGAGTATCTCGCAAAACGATGATAGGACATATTACGGGTAAGGCAGTAGAGCATCGTCTTGCGGGTAGTGTATCTGCAGCGCTTGCAGCGATCAGTCGGGGGGCAAAAATTGTGCGCGTACACGATGTTGCTGAAACGGTAGATGCTATTAAAGTCTGGCAAATATTAGCCAATAATTAGCCAATAAAAAAAATGGGACTCTCAATGACAAGAAAATATTTTGGTACCGATGGTATACGCGGCAAGGTTGGCGTTGCTCCAATTACACCTGATTTTATGATGCGCCTGGGTTTTGCAGCAGGTAAGGTATTAGCACAAACAAAAACACCTGGAGATAGTCGCCCAACCGTATTAATCGGTAAAGATACGCGTATTTCTGGTTATTTATTGGAAGCCTCCTTAGAGGCAGGTTTTGCTGCTGCAGGCGTGGATGTAATGCTGTCTGGGCCCATGCCAACGCCTGCAATTGCTTATTTGACGCGTGCTTTACGCCTTTCTGCTGGTGTCGTAATTTCAGCATCGCACAATCCCTACGATGATAATGGCATTAAGTTTTTTTCTGCTCAGGGAAATAAACTACCGGATGAGGTTGAGTTAGCAATCGAGGCGGAATTAGAACGTTCGATACAGTGTGTTGATTCGGATCATTTGGGTAAAGCACGTCGTTTGCGTGATGCAAATGGTCGATATATAGAATTTTGTAAAAGTACTTTTCCAGTTGAGTTGGATCTACGTGGTTTGAAACTTGTTGTCGATTGCGCTCACGGTGCTGCCTATGATATTGCTCCGCATGTTTTTCATGAGTTGGGAGCGGAGGTCATTGCCATTGGTAATCAACCTAATGGATTAAATATTAATGATCAGGTAGGTGCTACAGCTCCGGAAGCATTAGCTTTGGCGGTCAGAGCAAATCATGCGGATCTTGGTATCGCACTTGATGGTGA
Organism: Undibacterium sp. SXout7W; assembly: GCF_049339385.1. NCBI lineage: Bacteria > Pseudomonadati > Pseudomonadota > Betaproteobacteria > Burkholderiales > Oxalobacteraceae > Undibacterium > Undibacterium sp. SXout7W. The sequence continues at coordinate 75,526 of NZ_JBMPPF010000005.1, forward strand.
TGCTGATCGCTTATTGATGGTGGATCGATATGGAAAAATTTATAACGGTGATCAATTATTGTATTTGATGGTCATTGACCGGCTGGCAATAGGTGCTGTAGAGGGAGTTGTCGGTACCGTGATGACTAATATGGCAGTCGAGTTGGCATTCAATAAATTGGGAGTTGACTTTGCCCGTGCCAAAGTTGGTGACCGTTATGTGTTGGAGCAAATGCATGAACGTGGATGGTTGCTCGGTGGCGAAGGGTCGGGCCACTTACTATGCCTGGATAAGCACTCCACAGGTGACGGTATTGTTTCAGCCCTGCAGGTGCTTTCAGCGTTAAGGCGTAGTGGCAAACATCTTGATCAGTGTTTCGATGAGCTGCAATTGTTTCCTCAAGTACTGTTAAATGTGAAAGTACCTAAAAGTTATCAGTGGCAGCAAGATCAGGCTTTAATCAGCGAAAAAATACTGGTTGAGCGTGAGCTTGGTAATCATGGTCGGATATTGATACGTGCATCAGGAACTGAGCCGTTGATACGTGTGATGGTGGAAGCTAATGACGCTGGTTTGGCATCTGCTTGTGCCAGACGATTGGCAGATAAAATTACGCCCGAAATTGTTTAATTTTTCACTCTAAAATCAGGATGCAGGTTGAATCTATACTGGATAACATGTACTATTCAGCCTTCAGTTTTTGGCTGGTCTGTTTTGATCAGTCTTAAAAGAACTGTCCATAGCTCAGTTGGATAGAGCACGAGCCTTCTAAGCTCGGGGTCGCACGTTCGATTCGTGCTGGACAGGCCAGGTTTTCCCTGTGGATACTTGGGTTTTTGAAATTACCCCCAGATCTTTCATCTCTTCTGTGCTACTCGTGTGCTACTGTTATTGTTGTGCACTTGCATCAACCCTTAGATTCTACTGGCCAATTACAACGGCTGGCAATAGGGAAATAAGCTCAAATACCTCGGCTTTAAGGAACTTTGGGAGTGATTGGCTTATTTGTCAAACGCGCGTTTGCAATAATTGCGTTCATTGATGCTCTGGCGTCAGTGTTCCTGAGATAAGTTTTAACCAAGTTGTATAAATCCATATCCGCCATTGATCCGCCAGACAGGTTGCAGTGCAGGACTAAGGCCACTACGCCTTGATCAATTTGGCAAGGAGTCAATGTTCCATAGCTTTCATAATCTACTGTCTTCTCTGGAGCTTCTTCGTAACCTTCTTCTTTAAGCGATCTGAGTGCCGAGTTTATCAACGCTTGTGCTCTTAATTTTATCAATTTGCTGTTTTGCATCAGTACGTATCCCTTAATTTCTGCAATTCAACGCCTGAGACTTTCGACATCAAATTGGCTTTGTCGATATCGACGACCTTGCCACGCTTTATCCAGGCGTGAATAGTGGTATTTGATACTGCCATGACGTGGGCGGCTTTGGTTGGTCCTCCGAGGCGATCTACCGCCACCCTTACTAAATTCATATCTACTATCATCTTTTTCCAATATAAGAATTTTTTTCTGATCTGACATTTGCTTATCAAATGTCTGTCATTCTTATGTTAACTCGTGAAATGATAGGTGGTGGAGAGTGAAGATCGTTTTTCTGAATTTGCCCTTTAAACGTTGGCAAATTTAGAGAAAAAATATTTTTGGACTTCTTGCAATTACTTGCTCATCGTATGTAAGTAGGTTAAGTCATTAACATATATCGTTGGCCTCGCCTAACATCGATTCGAAAGAATTAGTTTAAGTTCTTATTGTCCAATATGCTTAGTCAATTGCTGTGCAGTTTATTTACCCATATTACCTTGCTGCGCTGTCTCATCTTTAATTAAGACAACTGGGATATCAGCATACAAACCAATTGCCCGACCTTTAATCGCAGCGATTTTTCCTTTTTGCTCAATTGAGAGTAAGAATTCTCTGATTTTGTCATTACCAACAATAAACACTTCGCTATTATTCAACGATTTACACAATATCGATGGAAGACCATCCCTTAATTGAGGCGCGTAGCAATCAAATAGTTGTATGTAAACCCACGAACCCCTTAATTTCCCCGATTGCAATCCCATGGTCAGGGACACTAAATCTGGGTTAGTTCTTGGCAAATCTGGCTTTTGATTAACACCTTCCAAATTGATAGTACGGTAAGGAATAGCGGATAAGTCTTCTGGACCTTCACCCATGTCTATCCAATTATTTTCTTCTTTTTTTGTGCAGCCCAGTAAAATTAGTAGAACCAAGCTTGTCATCGCAATAATGACTTTTTTCATGTTCTACACCGCATGACTATGTTGAGTAGACTGCGCACAGCCGAATTTTCTAGCTCGGATACTAGCTCGTTGAGAACAACCCAAATTCCGCTTAGTATTGCCTGCGCAACTCGAATAATCCAAAAAAGCATAAAGATGCATGCGGTCGCTATGGCGGCAAAAAGAAGAGCGCAGATAATTACAGCGTAGTAAATTTTTTGAATCATTAATTTTCTCGATTTGACTGGGCCTATACCACATTCAGATCTGGGGATTAACAAACCCAGACGAAAGAATATGGCGTCTAAAAACTGATTTTCTTAACCATGCATTCAGTCTAAGAGACGACTGCGACAAACTGCGTCGCATCGAGGATGAGAGATTCTTTACTGGAATTTTTATACAGGTTTAGCTAATTTTGAAGGACATACCGGATGGGGATTGCATATAGAGATAGGGAAAATTGCAACTAGCCCTCGTATAACTCAAGCATTCGTTTGGCTTCGCAATACAATTGCTGTCGAAGAGCTACTGGTTTCACTACTTCAACACTTGCACCGAAACCTTGCAACCACCAAATCAATTGCTTGGTTTCTCTGACATTAGCACGCAAGAGAAAACGACCATCAGGCATTTTTTGTAAATCCTGCTCTTCACTCAAAGGAGTTTCCATGAGATGACTGGCAATGTCCGCTGAAAAAAAAGCCTCTAGGCACAAGACTTTCTGGGGAAACCAGTCAAGAGCACCGGACTTCAGATAATCGTCGAACTTGAACGTGTCAGGGCGTTCCGCCGGTGTGTCAATGGCTTGTGCGTTCCGTATGCGATGCATTGCAAGAATCCGAATGTCAGGATAGGTCTTTATAGTGCATACCAAATATATAACTTGGCCACGCTGCACTAAGCCAAGCGGATGTATGGGATATTGCTCGCTGGTCAATTTATCCCTACCGAGATACTCAATCAAGCACTGCCTATCAAGCAGTAATGCATCATAGACGACTGTTTGAACGTCGGAATTGACCTGAGGTGGCAATAACGCTTGTGTTGAAGGAATGACCTTCACCTTACCAAGCCAAGTGGCTGCGCCAACACGCCCATCCAAGTTTGAGAGCGTTTGTTCAGCCAACGCAAAAAAACCTTCCAATTGCGCCAGCACCGAACTAGGAATCAGCATTCGCAAATGTTCTCTAACCAACAGCATCGTCAATGCTTGGCTATTTGTTAGCCCTGGCAAATCAAATACCGGTGCATCCTTTTGCCAGCTCCAACCAAAGGGTTTGCTGCGCTCATCAGCAGATAGGGGAAATATTATTGCCAGCGACTGGAGGTCGCGTTCAACTGTTCGTTTTCCAACCCTGAAGCCCTCCTTAGCTAGTCGTTTATGAAGTTCAGTAGCGCTAATTTTCCTGGGATTTCGAGGGATAAGCCTTAGCGTATTCCACTGTCTGTGAAGAGTTTCTGGAGTAAAAGACATTTTTTCATCAATGCGAAGCGCGTCGTTGGTCCCTAAGTTTGTTCAACAATACTTCATTGTTGTAGATCAATTTTTCCATCGCTTTGAGTCGGTCTATTTTTTGCTGTCCAGAGCCTAAGATCGCTTGTGTGACTGTAGCGATCAATATGGCGGCAATTTTTGCTCCACTATCATAGCCAGCGGTCGCAGCGGCACCTACATAGAATGAGATGGCATACTTACCTGATCGGTCGCCAAATAGCTTGCTTCTATCGATTGATGTTAAGTCACTTCTGTTGTACGAAGTAAATGCAATTAATGCTAGAGAAATAAGTGACGGGTCTCCCATCCCTTCATTTGCAACACCAACTCCATCAGTCGATAAATTTTCTAAATCTATATTTGCAATCCCGCTATCTGTAACTCGCTCTTGGTAACCCCTAAGGACAAGTTCCGAGTACACCTCTGAGGTTGTCACAACATGTATGTCAGGATACCTTTCCAGAGCTTCTCTCACATATTGTATGGAATCCGTTGCCTTCAATTGCAGATAGTCTATGTCTACTCCGTCAGGCCCTACTATATGTATATCCCAGCCAGGTTGATTCGGTAGTTGAGCCATTTCCGCATGGTATCCAGATGGCAGTCGATCGTAAGAGTTCAAGTAATCTACATATTGAATCTCAAAGAGCTTCCCTTTGATTTTAGATACAAACATGTCTTCACTAGCTTTACTACCGAGGTCTAAAACATACTCTTTAAAGGACTTTTCAAGAGCTATGTTTGGCATAGTCATTTGATACGCAAGCAATATGTCATTTGGAATCTTAGACGCTAACGCAGCATGAAGCGAATCCCCGCCTAGTAAGATAGCATCCAGAAATGCAGAATTGTTAGTCAGTTTTCCAGCAGTGATTAAAGGCAAATCCGTAAGTTCCTTATGTTCAGCGCTTTGTAATTTTATCCGGTTTTCACAGTCTTCGAAATCCTGCTTTCCTGCTGTGAAGTGTCCAGAAAAACTGGTGGCGCCATCAAGAGTACCCTTAAGAATCGCTTTGGAATGTTCTTTGATATCACCAATAGTTTCAACCGGGTTTTTTACAATATATATTGCCTTATCTGCCGTCCACTCGGCACTCTCCTTTACAGAAGTTTTTGTATCGTCAAATATTTCTGCTCGTCTGTTATATGCATCGGCAGTAAATGCCTTTGCTTGTAGAATCGCTTCTTTGGTTTTGTTCACGCCATCCAACGTGGCTTCGACCACTATCGTCGGTTCTTTCACCACTGCTTTAATTGCATCAACTGTAGCTCCTCCAGCGTTCTTTACCTGCTCAGTGCCTAATATCAGTGCATCTTCCATTGAGTGATAGCCATTTCGCCCCATCCGGATGGTCTCGTCTTTTATAGGCTCTAATTTTTCAGCAATATTTTTTGCCTCCTGTGCTGATGTTTCTATGGTGCCTTTCATAACGGCAGAAACATCTTCAATAATGCTATTTGCCAGGTTTTTTATTGTTTCCATTTGGTGACTCGATTCTTAAATTCAGTCTTTGCATTCAATAAGAAATACACATAGACGAGATTGGACGGCAGATATATGAAAGTGGTTGTTAAGATAAACTAGTTAATATTTTCGTACAATCATTTAGTTGTCATGGAGCGCATACTTTATTTCAAACTTGGCGCATGCCACGACTATTTGATGAAAAACAAGCTTTTGCCTTGCGCCTCAAGCAGGCGCTTAAGCGCAGCAAGAAAAAAGTTGAGACTCCATTGGAACTCTCTATACAATTCAATCTGCGTCATCAAACACCAGTTACACCGCAAGCTGCACAGAAGTGGCTTACTGGGCTGTCGCAGCCAACGCCAGATAAAATCGAAACACTTGCTCAATGGTTGAATGTGTCTGCACAATGGTTAAGGTTCGGTATAGCGGAGAAACCTCCCGCTCAGCCTGCAAAAGTATTATCGTTAAAGAATGCGACAAACCGTGACGCATTCAGTCCTGAAGAAATTCAGTTAATGCTGCGCATTCGGACGCTTTCTGAGCATCAACGCTTTTTAGTTACGGAGACAATCGCACAATTCGCACTCCATCAGGAAATGTGGCAAGACTAAGATCTTGCTAGCAGTAAATATGCTACCTTCAAATTGGTATAAGTAGGTTGAAGTAAAAACCCAACCACTTTTTGAAGGAGAAAGAAATGCACCCATCTTTAATCAGTTTCTTGCTGGTTTTGGCAGTAGAGGCCATCACAGTCGTTGCAAACTACCTCAAAGACTGTCTCATGCAAAACATGGGACGCAGTGAAGGTAGTTTTAGGAAAAACGACGATGGTGACTTTGCCTGAGTCGGTCAAACTTACCAATTACTCTCCCGCATAGCGATTCATCCAGCAATCGCACACATCCCTGAATAATCCAATTTAGCCACGTCACTGCATAGCATGCAGTCGTGTTGGCACGCCTGTACACAAGCAAAGGAAACCCTATGGCACACCTCATAGAAACAATGGCCTATGTCGCCGAAAAGCCTTGGCATGGCCTTGGCAATCAACTCACTGCTAACCAGTCGATAGAAGTCTGGGCAAAACAAGCAGGTATGAACTTCGATATAAAGGAAACGCCTGTTCGCTTTATGACTGAAAGTGCTGGAAGTCTTGGCGCAATCATGTCCTTCCCAGATCAGAAGGTGCTGTATCGCTCGGATACCAGAGTTGCGCTGTCAGTCGTTTCAAACCGATATCAGGTAGTACAGCCAATGGAAATTCTGGAGTTTTACCGAGACCTCACAGAAATATCCGGTTTTGAGCTGGAGACTGCCGGTGTGTTAAAAGGTGGACGCAAGATATGGGCGCTGGCGAAAACTAATCAGTCTACTACGCTGAAAGGCAATGACCAGGTCAACGGCTATCTGTTGCTGGCAACTGCCTGTGATGGGACGCTGGCAACCACTGCCCAATTCACCAGTATCAGGGTTGTATGCAACAACACCCTTGCAGTTGCACTTGCCAATGGTAATGGCGCAGTCAAGGTGCCACACAGCACCAGCTTTGACCCGCAAGCAGTTAAGCGTCAACTCGGTGTCTCTGTTTCGTCATGGGATGGCTTCATGTACCGCATGAAAGTCCTGTCTGAGCGCAAAGTGAAATCCCATGAATCCATGAATTACTTTCTGCGGGTATTTAATGACCCAAACCTATCTACAGCCAATATCAGCAATGAAAGGGCGATGAAGAAGGTACAAGAGCTGTTTGAAGGTCAAGGAAAAGGTTCAGAACTGGCCTCTGCCAAGGGAACAGCATTCGGTCTGTTGAATGCAGTAACAGAGTACGTTGACCACGAAAGACGGGCTCGCAGCGACGATCACAGACTTGAATCAGCATGGTTTGGTGCAGGTGCAAGCCTGAAACAAAAAGCCTTGGATCAAGCCCTGCTGATGGTGGCCTAGTAGTCCTAGCAAATAACAAGTGTCTTTCTGCGTTATGGGCACAAGAAACTGATAACGCAAACCAAATTAACCCGGCATCGCTTAGGCATGTCGGGTTTTTCATTTTAAGGAGGCATCATGATTATCGCAAATGTGGATAGCAGTCCTGTACAGCGGCCAGCGTTGCGCCTGGTCAAAACCAATGACCTGTCAAGGGATGACTGGCTGGACGTGCGCAAGAGAGGAATTGGCAGTAGTGATGCAGGCACTGCCGTTGGTTTGAACCCTTATCAGTCACCGTTGGAATTGTGGATGATTAAAACTGGCCGTGACAGCAATCTACCAAAAATTGACGCAAACGATGAAGCCAGCCCTATGTACTGGGGAACGCTGCTTGAGCCTATCGTTGCTGCACACTACACGAGACGCACAGGCAACCGGATCCGCAAGATCAACGCTGTATTGCAGCACCCGGACAAAGACAAGGCTTGGATGCTTGCAAATATCGACCGTGAAGTCATGGGTGCAAGAGACGTGCAGATACTGGAATGCAAAACCGCTGGTGAGTTTGGCGCAAAGCTGTGGCGGGACGGTGTGCCTGAATACGTCGTCTGCCAGGTGCAGCATCAATTGGCTGTCACAGGGAAAGCCGCTGCTGATGTTTGTGTTTTGGTGTGCGGTCAGGAAATACGCATACACAGAATCGACAGAGACGATGCCCTGATAGCCCGACTGATAGAACTCGAAAGGCAATTCTGGCATTACGTTGAAGCTGACATACCACCGCCTGCCGATGGTTCAGAGTCTGCTGAATTGGCATTGCGCTGTCTGTATCCAAAAGATTCTGGGATCACGATTGACTTGACCAGTGACAGAGCAATGTCTTCTGCCTTCGCAGATCTGGTGTCAGTCCGTGAGCAAATCGCCGCTCATGAAAAGGTCGAAGCCGAGCTTAAGCAACGCATACAGCAACGTATGGCAGAAGCAAGCAAAGCCCTCTTTGAGACTGGTGCTGTGACATGGCGAAGGGCGAAGGATAGCCTGGTCTTAGATATTCCTACGCTCTTGCAGGAGCAGCCTGAGTTGCTGGAGCAGTACCCACTGACCAAGCCAGGCAGTCGCCGCTTTCTTATAACCGCTTGAACAAACACATTCCAATCAATAGCCCAGATCAACTGGGCTCTCATATTCGCCTGCCTATAGATAACCCAAGGCAGGTATTGCCATTAAAGGAGCATCGCCATGATTAAAGGTTTAGCCATTACCCCACCTGTATTGGGGCGCATTTCAATTGGCCGTGTAGTCGAAAAGAACGGCAAGCGGCTGCCAGAGAAAGATGACCAGTTCACCATCACGTCACAAGTCCAGAACAGAGATGGTTGGGTATTGCACCCCTTGGACGAAGAACTGCGTAAAGGAGCAGCCAATAACAAACTCCGCTCCATCCCTATAAATGTGCTATTCAATGATCCAGACCTCAATCTTAGAGCAGATTACAGTTTGTTTGACAAAAAGAATGGTCGCCCTTTGTGCGTCGGCGACGGGGACGTTTGCAGGCGCTTTACGGCATCTGGCATTGAGACAGCAACTTGCCCATCCCCTGATAACTGCGAGCTTGCCAAAGGCGGTTGCAAGCCCTATGCAAGGCTCAATGTGTCTATCGGGGATTCTGATGAATTGGGTAGCTTTGTTTTCCGCACTACAGGATTTAACAGTATCCGCAGTTTGGCAGCACGGCTGGCCTATTACCAGGCTGTATCTGGAAATCTGCTGTCATGCCTTCCACTTGAATTGCGCTTGCGGGGAAAAAGCACGACGCAGAGCCACAGATCAGCTATCTACTATGTTGATATCACAGTGCGGGAGGGCTTGACACTTGCAGCGGCCATTTCCCATGCAAGGCAGACTGATGAAATGCGCAAGGCGGTTGGATATGACCAGAGTGCATTGGATATTGCTGCCAGAAATGGGTTTGCTAATGGCGCATTTGAAGAAAGTGATGACGAGATTGCAGATGTTGTTGACGAGTTCTTTACAGAAACTAAGGGAGATGAAAAACCTTTGTTGGCACCAACGACTAAGCCTAGTTTGTTGGAAAAACTAAATCTAAAGGCTGGCAGCCAATTAGACGCAGCAGTATGATGAAAATTGTATAGTTCTTACCGGTGTCATTGCCTAGATAATCAAAGTCTGATTGCTATTTGTAGGTCGGCTGCTAGCACCTAAATTCATTTTCTTGGAATAACCGAAAAAGGCGTGCTATCGCCCTCCTGTAGTTGGGGGGATTTAGCATATAAAAAAATCTAATTGCACGCTCAATGCTTGCAGATGTGGCACTCGATACATTAATATCAAATTGTAAAATTTATACTCCTTTGATAACTTGATATCCACAATATGAAAATAGAAGCAAACGACAAAGAAATTCAAGACATTTTTTCGCTTGGGTATTTTCAGATTCCCCGATTTCAGCGCCCATATTCCTGGGAGCGTGATGAAGTCGAGAAATTTTGGAACGATGTCGTTAATGACAATGCTGAAAATTATTTCATAGGCTCCATGGTTGTCTACCAGGCCAAAAAACCGTATTTCGGTATTGTTGATGGTCAGCAGCGGCTGACGACAATTACGTTAATCCTTGCCGCTATTCGTAATTCATTTATTTCAATTGGGGAGACAAATTTAGCAAAAGGGGTGCATCAGTACATTGAAAAACCGAATATCGACAATCAAGAAGAATTTGTATTAAACGCAGAAACTTCGTACCCATATCTACAAGATCATATTCAAAATTTTATTGGAACCGGCGTAGATTGGGACGTAGGTGTTGAAGAATTAAATTTGAAAACAGCATTTGAGTTGATTAATCATAAACTTTCTTTGCTAGCACCGGTTGCAATGATAAGTCCCTCATCTCAAGCGGATTTAGCTTTTGACTTTACCGATGAAACTGTACAAAAATTAAAAGCGTTGCGTGACAAGGTACTGTCTTTGAAATTAGTATTTATTCAGCTGGATAACGAGGATGATGCCTATTTGATCTTTGAGACTTTGAATGCACGAGGACGAGACCTGAAAAGCTCTGACTTGGTGAAAAATCTCCTCCTGAAAAAAATAAAAGCGGCGAATATCAAACTTGACTCTGCTAAAGAGTCATGGAATTTATTAATAAAAAGATTCGACGATATAAATGGCGCAGAAACTCTAGATGTCTTTTTGCTGCATTATTGGCTTTCAGCACATGGCTATACCACGGATCAAAAGCTGTTCTCCGAGATTTCTGTATATGTATCAGTAAAAGAGGGGAACGCAGAATTGTTGATGAAGCGTTTAAATGAAGTTGCCCCGATTTATTGCCGTGCCCTTGATCCTGAGAATGCCACGTGGACAAAAGAGGAGGCTGAAGTCAAGCAATCGTTGCTGGTCTTAAACTCATTTAAGGTAAAACAACAATCTTCAATGGTCTTGGCTTTATTGAGAGCGTATTACGATAAAAAATTGTCGTTAAAAAATTTAAAGACGACGTTGAAAAAAATAGAATTCTTTCACTTTGTTTTCAATGCAGTAACTTCTCAAAGATCGTCAGGATCGATTGCAACAATGTATTCAACGTTTGCGATCAAACTTTCTGACTCCAACGGCAATGATGAGATCCAGAGCATACTTAATGGACTGTTCTCTATGTTAGCCAGCAAGCTTCCTTCGTATGAAGAGTTTGAGGTTAAATTTTTAACACTAACTTATCTCGCAAATCGCACGAAGCATAAAAATGTTATTAAATATTCACTTTCCAGGCAATTAGGTGAACAGATAAATGGGCTAAAGATAAATCTTGATAATTTAACAATTGAACATTTACTTCCTGAGTCATTTATCAAGAAGGGTACCTCTGAAGATGTCGTCGGGAATATTGGTAATCTATTGTTGGTTGAGTCTAAGACGAATTCAGATCGTTTAAAAGACAAGGAGCCATCAGAGAAAATTAAATTCCTGAAGGAAATTAATTACCCTGTTAAAAAAGCGCTTGTGAATAATTCAGAATGGTCTGAATTGGAAATTCGGGAGCGTTCCAAAGAAATTGCTAAAGTATTGTACCAGTTAGTTAAAATTGGATAATTGGCTGTCAGAATTTTATGAAAATTATCATCCTCAGTGATAACGAACATATTGACAAATGCCAGCTCAAATCTCTTGTTTTTTAGTAATGCCACATTTTCGCCTTTGTACTTCTTGCGGATAAATAGTTATTAAAAATGAGGAGATTGAATTGGAAGAATCTGAATACGATGCTAACCGGCGAATCGATAAGGCCTATATCAGCCCCAGTCTCCCAGACTTTCATGACAAGGCAGTAAAAGTCAGGATCGCATCTAAAGCATTTCAGTCGCCAGACGACTATGTGTTTGGCACGATCAAAGGTGAGGTCGTTCTAATGCACGCAGAGGGCACAAAAAAATATATCAAAGCAAAATTTCTGGAAGATATGTAATAGGGGGACTAATGGGAGCGATGAGATTAAGAGCCGGCGAGTTTGTTGTACTCATTAGTGAGGCCGCTGGTTTCAAAACAGGCATTGCTCTAAATGGTAACCAACTCGCAGAATTATTTGAGTCAGAATCATCTGCGATAGAACCATTCCTATTACCTGAAGATCAATGGTTCCGTATTCGGGCTGAAGATATAGACGAGACTTTTGCTCAGGTTTTATACAAACTAGGAAATATAAATAGTCCGTCAACTATTCCTTCTTGGGTACGATTACTCCACAAGTATCAAGGCAACGCAGAGCTTTTAGCAATGTATATGGCAATCTCTAAATTGTTCTCTGAAGAGATTGAACTGATGATAGATAGTGCATCCGAATCCGAGAATAAAGCTTTCGATCCAACCGGATTTTTTCGAAAGGCTGCTGCGCTGTATGGTCAAGATGGGTTGCAAATGGCATTTGAGATTATTACGGGACGTGCCGAGGATCAGCACAGAAATCTCTCGGAATTTCGCCGTGTTGAATGGGAGAACACCATTGAACTTGAAGATTTGTTCTCAGCCGAATCTCTTGAGGCTTCATATGGAAAATTTTTAGATCAGCGATATATTGACTATTTGCACAGAAACCAAGACAGATTAGGTCATATGAACTGGCGAAAATTTGAGGGGCTAACAGCAGAATTTTTTGACCGCCAGGGATACAAAGTAGAGATAGGGGCTGGGCGCAATGATGGGGGGATTGATGTTCGTGTATGGAAAGAGAATATCTCCCCAGAAGACCCTCCACTTATATTGATCCAGTGTAAAAGATATAAAGAGAAGATCGACAAAACCGTGGTGAAGACGCTTTGGGCAGATATGCAATGGGAAAAAGCAAGCTCAGGGTTAATCGTAACTACATCGGCTTTGTCACCCGGCGCAAAAAAGGATTGTGTTGCAAGAGGTTACAATATCCATCAGGCAGACAGGTTCGTCATTTCTAATTGGCTAGATCAGTTAAAAACACCGGGCACTGGAATTTTCATGGGCAATTAAATTCCTGATTTACTTAATGCTCGTTTGCGAAATTGTAAGCTGACGACCTTATTCCATCTTCTTTTGTTCGGACATTATGAAAATTTTAGAGGCACTCGTTATATCTTTGGCATTGAATGCATCAGTTTGGTTTATCAAGTCTTTTCTAATATCGTCAAAGATGGAAAGTTCACACTGTTGACCAATATTGTTCTTGGTGTTCAATAACAAATTTAGTAAAGCGAGCCTTCTACTTTCAGGAATCTTGTTCCAAACGCTTGGTGTTATACACCACTGATCCGTGCCGTTAATCATCCACGACTCAATCATTGACAGAATTAAGAGCGCATGCTTTGTCCAATAAGCTACATATTCATTAACTTGTTTAAAGTTTGAACTGTGACTACAGAAAATGATCAAAGTTTTTTCAGGTTGAGGAACAACACACATCAAGAGAGGGACGTTCCTTTCGATCCCGTTTTCCTCTACAAAAAAAGAAGCTGATCCAGCAAGCGCAACGGGAATCATAATATCAACCTCCGTAGCCATTATATAAATCTCAGAATCGTCTTTTGGGAATACAGCTTTCTCAATTGACGGCAACAGTAAATTTTCTAAATGAGCTGCCTGTTCCCGAATTGATTTCACACGCTTGCTTGCTTGATCTGTTAAGGGGTCGTTTTGGAATCGCATAGATGCGAAACCTAAATCGATAGCCGACCTGTGTTGCTTAATTCTTTCCCGAAGTATGCGCAATAGTCCTTCCTCACGAGCTTGGCGGTATTCATTTACTGTCCAATCAAATTGCTCAATTACAAAATTTAGACGAAATAATTCTCTGCATGCGGTACGGTAAGTTTGTAGGTAAACGTGTGCTTCAGTATCTATAATCTTCTTGCTTTCAAAGTCTTTAAACAACAACTCGTGATCTGTGCAAAAACCTGGGAAAGTCGTTGCTTCGGAAATCCCCGTTTTCTTGAGTCGCAAAGTATTTGTTTTGTGAGAAAAATCTGGAACTAGCACATGCGAATTTTCACTTATAACCGTTAATGCCATTCCCTTAGGTATTGTATGCGACCGTCCTATGCTTAGGTTATGACAAGTGGGGACCATGCAGCGTCTTGCTGTTGACCAGTTTTTCAAACTTCTATGCACACTGCCAAATTCTCTCCTTGCACGCTCTGACTCATTTTTGAAAATAATCCGACTGTTTGCTTCATATTCGCCAACTACGGTGTCGAAAATTTTCCTGATTATTTCCAGTTCCTCTTTGGTTGGCTTCTCTTTGTTCATGGATATCACTCTTTTTCTGTGATGCCGTCAGCTTCCGTTTTCCGGTGCAAATGCGACTGCGCAAATAACCTTGTTAAGTCTTGTCCCCAATGCATAACATATACAGTGTGCGCTTCACTTTGATCTCATTCATCACACACTTGATAAACCTTCAGCAAGCTAAGGCACTTCATGCAAAAAAGTGTGAGATGTGAGCATAAAGTCAAAGAGACCAATGCATCAAAATCTGGTTCTGGCAAATCATAATGTTGAGGGTCTTGAGCTGAAATAATTTATATGTAAGAACATCCCACACCTCACACTTTTCTAGCCAAACAGCCATATTCTTCTATAGGTTTTTGTGGTGTGGGGTGAATTAATCAAGCCACACCATCTAACACTACCTCACACTTACACTACATACGCAGGACATTTGGCAACAGGTTGGATTACAGCAGCTGGCGGTTCATCAACAAACTCAGCCCCACCTACGTCCAGTTGCCAAATATTTGAAAATCCATCCAATGGTTCTACTTTCCAATAGTCTTTGCCCGATGAACGGCTTTTTTCATACTTCAGCGACCCCATACGTTTACCAAAATTGATGCTGCTATGTGCTTTGAAGCCGTTGTTCTTGCACCACTGGTTATAGGCAGGATAAATCTGGTTTGGACGCAAGCCACGCTTATCACTACGAATTATGCATTCTTCCGTGAATATTTGGATAGGATCGGATTCATTTTTATAAATCATGGACTCGGCTAATGACGATTTCGGAATAATGAAAGCCCCCCTTTGACGCAAGCGTTGTAGTCCATCAAGTGCCCAACGTAAAATGCCTGGCAGTTCTTGAGTCAAGGTCGCTGTCAAATTTGGATCAATTTCATTTCCGGTAAATTGTCTGTTGAATTTCAGTATAACCAGTCGCCGAAAAAAGCCATCTGATAAGTCTAGTAATCTGGGCAAGTGGTTAGTTGCACAAATCAGACGAACGAATGGCGTGAAGGAAAATGGGTCTTTGAATTTCCTTTCTGCTTCAATGTCATCACCAGACACGATCTGCTTAAGGTAACCATCTGAGACGGTGGCGTTTGCAGACATTTCAGAAGAGATATTCACAAGTTTGTTCTCCAGTTCTGCCCTGGAATGCTTGTCACCTAGTCGTTCTATATGTGCGTTACTAATATTTTCTTTACCGATCAACTTGGTGAAAATATTTAATAAAACAGATTTTCCATTGCCACCTTCGCCAACCATCAACACCCATTTATGCTGTGAGTTATCGGGAACTAAGCAATAGCCTAAAAATTCTTGGATAAAGCAAACTTTTTCGTCCACATCTGAATCTTGTGCGAAAATTTCACGAACAAATTCCTGCCAGCGTGGGCATTGACTATTGGCATCCCAATCGACATTGACTTTTGTACGCAACAGATGCGTGGGACTATGCGCTTCAAGCGAAAAGTTTGTTGTATTGTAGGTTCCGTTGCGCATGCAGATCAATGTCCTGTCTGGTTGTGCGGTCTGTTCCCTTTCTGAGAAAAAATCCTTTAGAAGTATCAAGTTCTCATTGATGACTTTGGGATGTGCGGTAATACCCAAAAATTCGGCCATTTTTCGCCTGATATCATTCTGTATGTCCAAGCGTGGCCAATATCCATTTTCA
The DNA here is from genome assembly GCF_049339385.1 of Undibacterium sp. SXout7W. NCBI lineage: Bacteria > Pseudomonadati > Pseudomonadota > Betaproteobacteria > Burkholderiales > Oxalobacteraceae > Undibacterium > Undibacterium sp. SXout7W. Next base: position 91,094 of record NZ_JBMPPF010000005.1, read on the forward strand.
TATGCATAGAACTCCCCGTTAATAAAAATCAGTCCATTTGGGTAGTGTTTTGCGGTAAACGCAGCTATTCCAGGCGGCATATTGTTTATGCGCTTTACTTGAGTTTCTGAGTTTTGCTGATGGCTACCTTCAGGATTTATTGTGGCTTCATCTGCCATCGTAAAAGGCATCCATAATCCGTTACCAATTCTCGTGATGTCTGCTTGTGTCCAACCATCTGCTTCAGCATCTGCCAGGTCATAGCCTTTCGCAAGTGGCTCATCATTTTTCTGAAAGTGATTTTTGGATATGGTAGCGATCACCTTAGCCCCGACATCCTTCAATAGTGCTGAAACACGATTTTGATAGAAATCGCCTGCTTCATCATTATCAGGAGCAAAGTATATTTCTCGACCAGCGAATGGGCTAAAGTCAGTTTTCTCAGGCGACTTTGCTCCGTTCATTGTGGTTACAGCCACAAAGTCTAGGAAAAGTCTTTGTGCAGCATCTGCCGCCTTCTCGCCCTCGACAAAAAGAACTGGTGCGCCCGGTCTTGCGGCCAGGCGATCGAGTCCGTAGGCCGGACGTGGCGAAGCCGGGGCCAGCAATTGCCAAGACTTATGGCCAGTGCTATCAATGCAGTAGGACAGTGGGCGAAATTCTTTGCCCGAGACTGTTTCAAATCGATTTACATAGAATAGGGTTTTGCCTTCGGCATTTTTATACTCCCAAATATCGCTTGGAGTTCCCAGGTCTTTGCCAAAAAATTTTGGGCGCTCTTTCGCATCTTCTGGAATTGGAAAGATATGGGTGTATTCTGAGTGTGTTTTCTTTTTTTTGATTAGCTTCGAGTTCGTTTCGATACGGTTTTTCTGGGCTAATGGCTCGATTCCGGCAATGAATTCTAGAATTTTCACTGCTGCTTCAGGTTGAGAATCCAGATTATTTACATATTTCACGAAGCTGACGACATCGCCACCTTTGTCTTCAGTTGCGAAGTCAGCCCAGATACCTTTTTCTATATCGATTCCGAATGAGCCCGGGTTGACGTCATTCCTCGTCGGATTTAGTGCAACGTACCTTTGACCACGTAGCTCTCCATCTGGCAAGATGGATTCAAGAATCTCGTGAATACATTCAAGTGCTAAAGCATTGGTTTCTTCAAAGTTTACCCGCTTAGTTGCACGAAATTCAGCAAGAAGCCTTTCCGCTAAACTTGTCGTGGGATTTGTCTTGGAAAGCGAAGCTGAAGTGCTTGACAACGATGTCAATATCGCTTGAATTGATGGTGGTATGCTATGATTGTCTGGCGGTGCTGGATTAAAATAAGAGTTCATTAAATTGTTCTTTCATGGTTTATTTTGGCTCGTTAGAAATTAGCGGTTTCTGCGAGCGTGATTTTTGCTGCGGTATTGCAGTTATTGCTTAAATGGTGGACGAAGTGTGTTTAATTTAAAGCCGCTTTGCTTCGCTACTAATCGAGCTTTTTCTAGATTGGGTATGACTCCATTTCGAGTCCATTTTCCAATCGTGCTGGGTGACACACGCAAGCTGCTAGCTGCAATCTTGGTGCCTCCCATATTGAATATTGCCTTCCTAATTACTTCTTGATTCTTCATAATTTCGATCCTTTTAAGGTAAAAGAGCGTGAATTTTTCCTCACCGCTTTAATTTATGTTAACCTCCGTTTTTGGTGTTTTTGAGTCTTTAAAAAAATTTTAAAGACCGACACTGAACGTTCCTTTCTCTCAATGTCGAGAGCAGGTTTTTGTTTTGACCTAGTCCAATTGATGTTTTCCATTGCGCCCGGTTGTTTAACTTTCGTCCGCAGTTACTTGATCGAATGCATGAATTAGATTGGCCTCTATCAGATCGTCTAGATCTGCCTTTTTATACATAGCTTTCCTGCCAATTTTGACGAATTGAATTGGAACTCTTCGATTACAGGCCCATTGAGCAAGTGTTTGCGTGGCTATACCCAAATATCGTGCAGCCTCCTTCCTGCAAAGAAGCGGGCTCACGATGCTTGATAATGGAGTATTGAGAGATGGGGCGTTGAAGGTATTGCTTGAAATGGTGAGCATAATTTTCTCCATCTACCGGGAAATACCGGCGTGGAGCAAATTATTGCAAAATCGATTTTATTGTTTGGGGCAAAAATGTAGCAAAGAATTTTGCCCCTTTGATTTTATTGTGGAAAATATTAATTTTGGGCATTGTCCAAGATGTCGCAAATCTCATCCTGAAATATTTGATCTATTTGTTGGCGTAAATTTTTTATTCGGTTATGGTCCTGATTTGCCTTCGACAGCACTTGGTCGTCAACGTCAATCATGGCTATGATTCTTGTCCAAATTACTCGTTTATCCGTGATTGCCTCAAATAACAACAAATCTTTGCACTGCAAAACTTTGTTTTTGTACCATATTTTTGTTTTATTGCGATGGTCATCGCTTGGCGTAGTGGAGTGCATCTTTCTGTATTTTTTGAGCCAGATTGCAAAATCCCTTTTTATATCTTCGCTAGATGCGTGTAAATTAACCATTACATGAGCATATTGGCTCAAAGGATAGTTTTCTGATTTTTGTAACTGAAGATCGGCGATAGTTTTCTCATCGACTTCTATTTCTATTGAATTGGCTAAAAATCGCAGTCGTTTGGTCGATATGGAATTAACAGTCTTGGTATTGGTTTCGCTTTCGACCGAAAGAATGCGTTTCGTGAATCCAAGGGGTGTTAGAGGATCTTTCTTTATCTTGTCGAATTGTTCCAGGCAATACTGCCTAAAGTATTCATAGTCCGACGTATGTGGATTTTTACTGCTATTGATTGCGTGAGTTAGCATGACACGATCTCGGATAAGCGTGCTCCAAGTCGCTAAACTTGCCGACTCCAGAGGGTGATAGTTCTCAAGATCAAACCATTCGAGGTCTTGGTCTGTCGCGTCGGAAAATTTAGCTGTCATGAATAGTCTTTTGCGTTTAGGGTTAGCTTAAGCTTCAGCCTTCACTGTATAAGTCTGCAACATGGTATCCAACATTGCTTTGGTGGCAGTCTGCATGGCATTTTTTACAGGATCAGCCTGAAGGCGGGCGTAAATTTCTGTTGCTTGTGCACTATTATGGCCCAGCATTTTTCCAATGATAGGCAAGCTTGTTCCTGACATTGCTGCCCAACTAGCCAATGAGCGCCTTAAATCGTGCATGCGCAAATCCTCAATACCTGCTTGCGCAAGCAATTGCTTCCACCGTTTTTTAGGAGGCGTCATGTGTCCAGATGCGCTTTTTGCAGGAAAAACAAATGGGCTGTCAGAATTCATAGTCTTTTTACGTTCTGATAAGACTTCCAAGGCAAACCCTGTAAGCGGTATTGTCATCTGTGTGCCATTTTTTGAGACTTCTTTCTGAATTGTCAGTATTGATGCGTCATAGTTAATATCAGCCCAGCGCATTCCCAGTACGTTGGATTGGCGACATGCGGTAAACAGGGACAACAACACAAAATGTTTAAAATCAATGTCTGTCAAAGCATTCAGTGCGTTTAAGAGCTTTGGGATTTCTGCTGATGCGAGAAAACGGTCTCTGCTATTCTCCGGGAATTTCTCAACTCTAGCGCATGGATTTTCGCCTTTGTATTGCTCCCAAGTGATGACCTTGTTATATATGGCAGAAATGATAGAGAGAACGCGATTTGCGGTTCGTTTCCCAATTTCTTGCTTGATAGAGGCCATTAATCCCCGAATATCGGTTTGACTTATGTTGGAAAGTGGACGGTTTTCCCAATTGACGGAACCCTGGGCTTTAGATTTCGCTTTGCCTCTTGGCTTTCTTGGGTCTGTACTCGCCTTGCCTAAATAGCGGCAGAAGTCATCCTTGATGCGCAAATGACTTGCTTTTCCCTGTACTAACAGGTGTTTGGCGTAATATTCTTGAAATGCACCGCCAAGGGTCAATTCTTCCCTGATTACACGGCGTCGTTCATTTGCAGTTGCTAAAGGGTCTTCGCCACGATCAAGGGCGGCATTCACAGCATCGCACAATTTTCTGGCCATGCCGACATTCAGACCGGCTGAATTTCCAATCATTGTGAGATGGTCTTGATTTGCGGGGAAAGTTCTAGAGTCTGGAATGCTTGCGTCAAATCTGCCCAACACGATTCTTTTGGGTTTGCCGTTGACCTTTCGGTACACTTGGAACGATTTTGTGCCGCTGGCTAAAATATCGAGTCGTAGTCCCCTTGACTGTTGGTCGCTGAAATAAATCCTTTGCTGGGATGTTGGTGGTTCAATTGAATTGAGTGTTGCTTTTGTAAAGTTGATTCTATTATTTGTCATTTTCGTTCTACCGTTGTGCTACCGAATGGGAATACTCCGAAATAATTGGAGTAACAACAGAGTAGAGTTGGGAGATGGAAAATTCAATAAAATCAAAGGGTTGGGATATAACAAGCAATCTGCATATATCATTGAATATTGGTGGAACCCGTACCTTCTAAGCTCGGGGTCGCACGTTCGATTCGTGCTGGACAGGCCACTTCGTATTTCTCCTCATATCTCACTTCCAATGCAATGCTAGTGCTTAATCATTTTCTTGGTTGAAATAGCATTATGTTTATTTGCAGAAAAACTCAGCTTTTTCTTTTGCTCTTTTCAGCTTTGTACGTGCTTGACTTTGTGTCTTTGGTGATGCGTTCTCAAGATTTTCCGCTGCCCACTTGACTTGCATTTGCAGATAATCACATTTCTCCTTTTTCTTTTCTGCTTTTAACGTGATTTGTTTTACTTCTTTTTCGTATTTTACTTCTTCTTTGTGACGCTTATCTGTCAGCTGCTTTGACTCTGCTTTATCTTTTTTTAATTGTTCTGCAATTTTGCCATAGCCAGGATTGCTGTTGTTCTCGACGCTGAATTGTCGTTGAGTTTCCTTGCTGCCAGTTTTGCAGGCAGTTTGGCTATAACTTATTTTCCCATTTTCCTCACATTGATATATTTCTGCATGCGCGATGGGTGCTATCGCCATGGCTAGTACAAAGCTATGAGTGAGAAACTGATTCATGATGTATCTTTTCTTAAAGATATGCTTAGATAAGTTTGCCGGGGTTCATTAAGTTTCCAGGGTCCAGTGCGTGCTTTAGTGTGCGCATTAAATCCAATTCAATTGCGGATTTATAGCGTTTGATTTCATCGCGTTTTAATGCGCCTAATCCATGTTCAGCAGAAATGGAGCCATGAAAACGATGTACGTTGTCATGTACGATACGGTTAATGGCAGTTTGATGTTCAAGAAATTGTATGTCGCTCATGTCGGTCGGTGGCGAGACGTTGTAATGCAAATTGCCGTCGCCCATATGTCCGAAACAGACTATTCTGCAGCCATTAAAATCTCTTTGTAGCAGATCATCTGTGTCTGCGATAAATGCCGGAATCTGAGAGACTGGTACGGATATATCGTGTTTGATATTTTTGCCTTCTGTTGCCTGCGCTGCAGAAATGTTCTCTCTTAAACTCCATAGTGCGCTTGCCTGCGCCAGCGATGTCGCGATCACGGCATCGTTGATGTAATTTTTTTCTAATGCAGATTTCAGCACTTGTTCCATTAACTTTGCTGCGTGATCTTCGGACTCGTGATCAGATAATTCAAGTAATACATATTGAGCATCTGGTGATGCAAAAGGGGAGGTGCATTGAGTGAAATGTTTGGAGACCAGTTGCAGGCAAGCGTGCGACATTAATTCGAAACATGTCAGCGTTGATCCTAATTTTTCTTGTGTGAGTGAGAGTAGTTGAAGTGCAGCATCCGGAGTGCTTAGGCTGACAAACGCAGTGATTTTTGCTTTGGGTTCAGGGTAGAGTTTTAATACTGCAGCAGTAATGATGCCAAGTGTACCTTCCGCGCCGATAAACAAATCTCGTAAGTCGTATCCAGTGTTGTCTTTGCGCAATCCTCGTAATCCATCCCATATATCACCGCTTGCTGTGACAACTTCAATACCAAGGCATAACTCACGTGCATTGCCGTAACGCAATACGGCTGTTCCTCCGGCGTTAGTTGATAAGTTGCCGCCAACAGTACAGCTTCCTTCAGACGCAAGCGACAGCGGGTATAAGCGATTCGCGTTTGATGCTGCCTGCTGTACCTGCTGAAGCAGGCAGCCAGCTTCTACTGTAATGGTATTGTTGGCATGGTCAATGTCGCGTACAAGATTTAATCTGCGTAATGACATCAGAACGGCATTGCCTGATGAGTCTGGTATGCTACCTAAAACCAAGCCAGTATTTCCCCCTTGCGGAACGATAGGCACAGCAAATTGTTTACAGAGACGTACGAGTGCAGCGACCTCTGACGTTGATGCTGGCAGCAGAACCGCTAATGCTTTGCCAGATGCCCGTTGTCGCCAATCAGTGAGAAACGTGCTGATATCCTCTGAGAGTGTCAGAACGTATTGTTCACCAATAAGGTGTCTGCATGATTCAAGGAATTCATTCATGTTGCAGGGCTTTTATTCGCGCTTTGGCAGCCTTTTTGATTGGTGCCAGGTAAAGAATGACGCCTAGAAAGTAACTAAGCGATAAGCCGGTTTCTATCCATCCCATGAACGAAGAGATAGGAAGTCTATCACTCGCACCACGTACAACACCTTCGATGAAATACAACCAGATCAACATGGAAGACCATTGCAACGTGTAATTGTCTTTTCTTATGATTCCACGTAAGGGGAGCAGCAAGGGTATTGCTTTCAATGCCATCCACGAGCCTCCTGGCCGTAACGGAGCGATCAACACTTCCCAGCATAGACAGAGCGCAATCAACGCAATCAGGCTGATGCAAGCCATTAGATGGTAGTGGGTATTATGTGTCGAGTTATCTTGTTGCATGTAATTTTTGTGCTGTCTGAGCAAGTCTTTTACCTAATTCGAAGGCTAATTTTTTGCTGTCTTCCGATATTGTTTGTCGCCCGTCAACACCGGACCAGTGCGTTGCTCCATAGGGGCTCCCCCCGGTTGACGTTGTCATTAATTCTGGGTGCGAATAAGGAAGACCCATCAACAACATGCCGTGGTGCATCAGAGGGAGCATCATGCTGAGTAATGTCGATTCCTGACCGCCGTGCATGCTACCGGTTGAGGTGAAAACACATGCAGGTTTTCCGATTAATGTACCTGATAGCCAGTCCGCGGCGGTGCCATCCAGAAAATATTTCATGGCTGCGGCCATATTACCAAAGCGGGTGGGTGAGCCCAGTGCTAAGCCGGCGCAATCTGCAAGGTCTGATAATTCCACATAAGGTGGCCCGTCTTCTGGAATTTCCGGTTCTGATGCTGTGATATTGCTGGAGATTGCCGGAACGGTGCGCAAACGTGCATCGCAGCCTGCAACAGCCTCTATTCCTTGTGCAATATGTTCGGCCAGTTTTTTTGTATTACCGTGACGTGAGTAATATAAAACGAGAATAGTGACTTGGTTTGTATTCATGATCGATATTATATGAGGCTTTCTGACGGCACTCTCGTAAAATAGAGGTTCTTCTATTTTAGATTTAATTTATGCGTGTGCTGTCGTGGAAACAAATACGGAATCTGTTCAAGTTTGCATTGCAACGTTTGAAAGAAGGCAAATTGCCACAAGTGGCAGGTAGCCTGACGTTTACAACGGTGTTGGCATTGGTTCCTATCCTGACAGTTGCACTAGCCATTTTCACGGCTTTCCCTTTATTTAATACTTTTCGGACTTCACTGGAAGCGTATTTTATTCAAAACTTGATGCCGAAAGGCATTTCTAACACCATACTTGGTTACCTGACTCAGTTTGCGACCAAGGCGACGCGCTTGTCCGCCGTTGGTGGTGGTGCATTGATGGTCACTGCTGTAGCGACGATGGCAATGATAGATCGTTCGTTTAATCAGATATGGCATGTCAAACGTTCCAGGCCTGTGTTACAGAGAATATTGGTTTATTGGGCGATCGTGACTCTTGGGCCATTGTTGGTTGGCGCTTCTATTTCTATTACTTCGTATTTATTTACCGCAACTAGCGGTGTAGTGGGATCTGTACCTTTCATCGGTGTGGTTTTTTACACGTCGATTTCACTGATGTTTACAACTTCTGCTTTTACGCTTTTGTATCTGGCCGTGCCAAATCGCACGATTGATTGGCGTGACGCTGCATGGGGAGGCGTTTTTGCGGCAATAGCGTTTGAAGTTGCCAAGCGTTTTTTTGCAATTTTTGTGACGCATTTTCCGACGTATACGATCGTATATGGTGCATTAGCTGCTGTGCCTATTTTTCTGGTCTGGATTTATCTGTCCTGGCTGATTACCTTATTGGGGGCTGTGATTGCAGCCTCTTTGCCTGTGATTAAGTATGAGCGTTGGTGGCATGTCCCGCGGCCGGGGAGTGAATTTGAAGATTCCGTTCATGTGTTGGGCGTTATGATTGAGGCTCGGACTTCAAGTGACGGAGGGGCTGTCAGCGTTGCTGCGATCAGAAATAAGACTCTGTTTGGTTTTGACGAAATTGATGGACTGCTGGAGCGTATGGCTGATGCAGGCTGGGTTGCACGTGTTCTGGTCAGTGATCGCCAACCAGCATTTACTAGTGCGTGGTGGAAAAAAAATAACGAAGGAGAGGAGTATTGGACGCTGATTGCCAATCCCTGTTTATTGATGCTGGCTGATGTGTATCGTTTATTTGTGTTTGATGCAAAGAAAGGGGATCGTTTATCGCTTATGGTTGACAGGGTGATAGGAAACGGCCTTCAAGAGTCTTTGCAGGATAATTTTTTCAGGATGAGAGACGGCAAATGAAATTCAGTCTGATTCATGCGAACGAGTTGGATGATTCTTTGCGTACAAGATGGCGGGAAATCGCCTGCATGTCTGCCATATATGATAGTCCGTATTACCAGCCTGAATATTCTCTGATCGCAGCGCAGTGCAGGGAGGAGAGTCGGTTACTGGTGTGCGAAGATGGAAGCCGTATTGTTGGTTTTTTACCTTTTCATCGACGCAATAATTTTCAGGCTGACGCTGTCGGTCAGTTTTTATCTGATTATCAAGGTCCTGTACATATTCCTGATTTTCAGTGGCCCTTAACAGATATGTTACGCGCCATGAAAGTTCGGCACTATGGTTTCAACCATATGCCGCTTCAACAAAAGATATTTTCGGCGCATGCGTGGACAGAAAGTCGTTCGCTACTGATGAATTTATCCGGAGGATTTGATGCTTATAGCCAAGATTTAACAGAACGCCGGGATGCATCGCTATTGAAAAAAACAAAAACGAATGAACGCAAACTGCAAAAAAAAGTGGGGTCTCTTCGTTTTGTGATGCATGACACGAGCGAGAAAAGTTATTTAGCGTTATTGCATGGTAAGTCTGAGCAATTTATTCGGACCGTCGGCGCCGACCATGATATTTTTGCGATGGCTTGGGTGCGACAAATGCTCAATGAAATCAGAAGATTGCAGGCACCTCATTTTGCCGGTATGTTGTCTACATTGTATGCAGGGGACGAATTGATCGCGGCACACTTTGGCATGCGTTCTCATAATACCCTGCATTACTGGTTTCCCTGGTACAGCACTACTTTTGCTGAGTATTCTCCAGGTTTGATTTTATTGGCGCAATGCGGCCAGGCAGCGCATGAGTATGGAATCACTAAAATTGATCTTGGTCGCGGGGAGCAAGCGTATAAGATGCGTTTTGCCAATGATGCGATTCCTCTTTGCGAAGGCGCAATTTCTTCGCCATCTATTTTAAGTTCAGCGCAGTCATTTTTGTTTCGATCTAAGCAGAGTATCAAAGTTTCTGCAATTGGTCGCTGTATGAAGAAGATTAAACAAGGCATAAAATAATTTATGTCTTATGACCTTTTAAACCTGTTAAGCCTATTGGTCAGCTTATTCGCTGACCGATGTGTCAGACAGTTTAATAGGCATTTTTATCTCCAAATAACACTTTCACAGTGCGCCAGATAATGACAATATCCAGCCAGACGGACCAGTTGCGCAGATAATAAAGATCGTAATCTATCCTTGCTTGCATTTTTTCCAGAGTTTCCGTTTCTCCTCTTAGTCCGTTAACCTGTGCCCATCCTGTAATGCCTGGTTTGATTTTATGCCGGAACATGTAACCATTGACTAGTTTTCTATAGAGTTCATTGTGCTCTACAGCATGTGGGCGAGGCCCTACTAAACTCATGTCGCCTTTAAGAACATTGAATAACTGAGGCAGTTCATCCAAAGATGTTTTTCTTAAAAAGCGACCAAATTTGGTAATTCGCGGATCACCTGCTTTTGCTTGTATCACAGGGCCAGAATGTTTGTCTTGTTTCATGCTCCGAAATTTATAAACATTGATTGGCTTACCTGCAATGCCATATCTTTTTTGTTTGAAAAAAATGGAACCGGGCGAACTTAATTTGACACCCAATGCAACGATAAGCATGACGGGAGACAAAAGAATCAAGCCTGCAGTGGCGCCAATCAAGTCCAATATTCTTTTTGGTAACGCTGCCAGTCCGATGAAAGGCGTTTCGGTTGATGCGAGTACGGGCTTGCCTGCTAATTCGCGCAACTGAATACCCGGCATGCCAAAAATCAGTGATTCAGGAACGAAGTAGGTAGTTGCTGTGCTGTCATACAAAATGGAGATAATTTCTGCTAATTCAGGCGGCTCTTTTGTATTGAGCCCAATAAACACGACATCAACATTCACGCGACCAGTCAGCGGGTCGACGATCCAGTTTGCTGCATCGCTTAACTCACCGAGTTTATTCAAATTGCTTGGTGGGCGAGAGTCACTCCTGTTGTCAAAAAATCCGATGACATCAATGGCTGCCAGAGGACTCATACGAAGAGAGTCAATCATTTCGGCACAGGCTGAGTTAGACCAAATTAATACCGCTTTACGGCGGCGCGAAGGTTTTGAATAATAAATAATCGCCATCCTTCGTATAACAAAGGCGGTCAGCATCAGATTAAATGGCGTTACAAGTAGCCAGATAAGCATGACCTGTCGGGACAATTGTTCTGATTCTTTATCTACATATGCCGTTAGTAATACCACCATGAAAACAATAAACCAGCGTCCGGTCAAAGTCGGGAATAGTGCAAATATCCGTTTTTTTTGCAGTGAATTTAAAAGCTCATGACTGGAAAAAACGATGATGCTGGTCAAAAATGCGATCAGCATCCTGACGCCAAAAGCATCTGCATTGGCCTTTTCAGAATAGACGATGATCAAGAACAGCGTGAAATATACAATGGCGCCAAAGGCGATGCCTGTCAGTACGGCCAGTAATTGTGCTGGCCTGGAGGCATTGTCAGGTGACGAATTAAACATGGAAGCCGATATAAAAAGAATGATTGAGCAAAAGACTCATGAGCGGTGCGGCAGGTTTATGCATCTTATTTGGCTTTTTTAAAAAAAAGCTTTTTTATTTGAGATAATTGCCATGTTTGCAGATACTGTCGGAATTCTGGGTTGTCATAACGAGGTGCTTGTTTTATCGCAGCACCAAGATAGCCAGCAAAAATCAATATTCCGCCAATAATCAGCGGCTTCTCTCTCATTCGGAATATGCTTGATGCCAATGCATACAGTGGGTGGTAGCCCATAAACCAGATGCCACGCCCCCAGCGTAAGCGCCCACGGTAAACATTTTTATCAGAAGACCCCATGAGGCGGTGATGCATTAAAACTGCGTCAGTATGATAAAAACTTGCTGTTCTCCAGCCTTTCATACGCGCAGTGTGAATGTCGATGCCATCCCATAACACTTCCTCGACAAAGCCGCCAATTTGTTCAAATGCAGTTCTTCTGTATAGTTTGAATTGTCCTGCGACATGCTCATCAATAATATATTCCTCAACTCTTTCGCCATTTTCCTCGCGAAATACTTTGCCCGAGACCGCAGCAAGTTTTTTATCTTTTTGAAATTGCTCGAACATCAGTTCCAGGTATCGAGGGCCAAACGACATGTCTCCGTCAAGTTTGGCGATGTATTGATAATCCTGATGAAGAATTTGTGTCAGGCCAAACTTAAATGCGGCAACTACTCCGCCCCCCACTTTTCTGAAACCACGGTCCGGACGTTGAACCAGTCTGATAAAAGGATATTTTTCTGCGTAAGCTCTGACAATGTCGGCAGTTCCATCTTTGGAACCGTCATCGACTATGATCCACTCTATTGGTTTTACTGTCTGACTGACCATGGAATCTAATGTCAGTTGAATCAGATCGGCCTCATCACGAACAGGTGCAATAATCACGAGAGGAACTATGTTGTCAGCAATAGCGATATCTTTGCTTAAAGTGGAGTTGGTCATATTTATGATGGGGGATGTGATGATGGCACTTTCTCATATATAGACGAATGTTAACTTAGCTTTTATGGACAAACAAATAAATAAAAGTTAATTATTGTTATCAGGGTGTAATCAGAGTAGGGGATTATGTTTGGTTTTTGTCTCTATGACAAAAATTTGCAACTATTTTTACTATTGCAAGATAAAATGAAACTTATTCCTCAAACAGATAACTCATAGATGGATTTTTCGCTATTTCTTCGTCTTTATAGGACGCATGCTCTCGCCTCATTGTGTATGGTGCTATTGACGTTTTTTTGTGCTGATACAGCATTCGCACAAATAGAGTTAAGCGAACCTGCCACCAGTTTTAAACTGGACACAACTTTATCTCCATTGCCGATCGACAATAAAGTACAGCAAACCGGGAGTGCGGAAGCTCAGAGCAATGTTACTGAGCCTACAAGTGACTTGATAGGTGAAGGTGATCAGTTGCTGATTACGGTGTTTGGTCAGCCAGATCTGACAGCAGACATCACTGTGGGTGAGAGTGGCGTCATTACTTTGCCGTTGGTCGGTAGTATGGAAGTGAAAGGGAAATCTCCGGTGGAGGTGGCTGCTTTGTTTTCCAGAAAGCTTGAGCAGGGACAGTATTTGGTCAGTGCGAAAGTGTCAGTGAAACTTGTGCAGCAATTAAGCCGTAATTTTTCTGTGATGGGTGAAGTACTTCGTCCTGGTCGCTTTCCTATACTAGGTCAGATGAGTGTTCTGGATGCGTTAAGCATGGCGGGTGGAATTTCTCCAAGGGCAGAGAAGACTGTAAAAATTTTGCGACGCGGTTCTTCATCTGAAAAAAATGAGTTGATTGAGTATATTTCTACGAAACTGGATCTGGAAGCCGCCAAATTAAATAATCAACTCGCACAAAAAATTCTACCCAACGATATTATTTTTGTGGCGACACAAAAGAATTTTTATGTGTATGGCGAAGTCAGAAAGCCGGGAATGTATCCAATGGAAGACGAACTTAATGTCATGCGTGTGTTATCGATTGGCGGTGGCGTAACGGAGCGTGGATCTTTAAGACGCATCAGCATCTACAGAAAAATCGAAGGTAAAGAATTGAAAGAGATTTCTGCAGGGATCGGTGATGTGATTCTGCCAGGAGATGTTGTGTTTGTTAATGAACGTATTTTTTAGAGTGTACAGATGAGAGCTTCTGCTGGTGAGTTAATACTCTCTTTTGTTCAGATCGGAGCGATGCTCCGCGCCCGGCGTACATTGATTATTCTGATTACTGTGTTGGCGACAGTATTTGCCGGGATTGCCAGCATGTTGTTACCCAAAACGTATGTGGCGGTTGCAGATATTTTCATTGATTATCGAATGAATGATCCGATTGGAGGACGGCAGTTTCACCCTTTGCAAGATGAAAGCTATTTGCAGACCCAATTTGATGTGATTCGTGGTGTTCAAGTGGCTGAACGTGTGGTCAGTGCATTGAATTTGCAGGAAACGCAGGAAGCAAAAAATCTCATTAAAAAATTTGGTGAGCAAAGAGGATTAAGAGTACTCGCTGAAATTATCGCGAAAAATGTTGAGGTCGCCCCACATAAGAATAGTCGCATTATTGGTATTGAGTATTCGTCCAGTAATCCCCAGCACGCAAAAGATGTAGTGAACGCAGTTGCTAAAGCTTATGTTGAATTGTCTTTGGAGATGATGAATGCTCCTGCAAGAGCAAGGCGTGATCAGTACAACGGACAACTTGAATCCATGAGTAAACAGATGGATGAGTTGCAGAAAAAACTGACTGCCTATCAGCAGGAATTTCAAATTGTCGATGTGGATGAGCGGGCTGATCGTGAATCAAAGCAAATGAATTTACTCAGCACACGTTTGACTGATATTCAATTGCAAAAAGTCGAAGCTCAGGCAAAGCGACAATCGCTGATGGGTTTGATCAAGCAAGGGAATCTTGATTCCGATATTCCTGAAATTGCGAATATCGGACATATATCGGGTTTGAAAGCTGCTTTGATTGCAAGTGATGCGCAGTTAGCGAGTGTTAAAACGACTTTGGGTAAAAGGCACCCAAAGTATATTGCAATTCAGGAAGAGCAGCAGGCGCTGAGCGACAAACTTGAAAAAGAATCTGCCACTGCATTGGAATCAATAAATTCAGTTGAATCACGGCTTTCTCAGCAAGAAAAAGCGATAGAGAATGAGTTGGCAATTTATCAGAAAAAAACGTTTGAAAATAAAAAACACAGAGATGTGATCAGTTCATACCAGAGGCAACTGGATAGTGTTCAGAAAATTTATAATGCGGCGATCCAGAAATTTGATGAATTGCTGATGACCAGCAATGTAGTCGTTTCGAATGCGACTGTCATGCAATGGGCTGAATTGCCCGAAAAGCATGCAAAGCCCTTACTGCGTACAAATCTTATTTTTGGATTGATCGCAGGCCTATCGTTTGGCTTCAGTGTTGCATTTTTATTAGAGCTCATGAACAGAAAAATACGTTGTCTTGAAGACCTTGAGCGTGAATTCGATGTCCCGGTGATGGCAAAAATTGGTTTTGTCGAGCAGAAGATGAAGCGTGAAATGAAAGCTGGGATGAAGCCAGGAAGGACCTCAAATGCCGGTTACTGACATATCTTCTCCTGACATGCTTAAGATTGGTCGTCTGGGCGAACTTTTTCTGCAAAAGGGTGTGTTGACGGTTCAGCAGATCGAAGAAATCGCCAGGGAACAAAAAGAGAAAAAACTTCGTTTTGGTGATGCAGCTCTCAGCCTTGGCTTGCTGAGCCAGGAGCAAATTGATCAGGCACTGGGTGAACAATTTGGTTATTCCAGTAAAAACCTGCTGAATGGTTATGCAGATTCTTCACTTAAATTTTTACATTTCCCTTTCTCCGTTGAAGCGGAGGAAATTCGTGGTTTGCGCAGCGAATTGCTGTTGAAATTTCATGACCAGGAAAAAATCAGGATTGCTATCATCAGTGCGGCACAAGGTGATGGCAAAAGTTATATGGCAGCAAGTCTGGCGATTGCTTTATCGCAAGTAGGAAAAAGAACCTTGTTGATTGATGCAGACTTGAGAGCAGGTGGTTTGCATCAATATTTTTCCCTTGGCGCTCCTGATGGATTGTCATCTGTGTTGGCGGGGCGTATTCCATTTTCAGATGCTTTGATTCAGCTGATGCCAAATTTATTTATCCTTCCAGCAGGGCCAAGACCTCCGAATCCTCTGGAAATTTTACGCGCACCTCGAATTGAACAGTTATTGTTGGCATGTTCGGAGCAGTTTGATGCTTTTGTGATTGACACGTATGCTGCTTCAGGTGCCTCTGATGCTCAGATGGTGGCGCATCAGATTGGAAATGCATTATTGATTGCAAAAAAAGACGCTACGCTGTTGGACGATGTCAAACAAACAAAAAGCGATATGCAGGCTGCTGGCGTCAATATCCTTGGGACAATTTTTAACGCATATGATGCTCGTAACGTGCCGGATGTCTCTCACCCATATGGTATGCCTGTTTGGTTAGCACGTTGGATATTGAAATTAACAGGCTCTTCCAAAAATAAATCCCATGTCTGATGTCAGTATTTGTATTTGTACTTTCAGACGTCCTGAATTACTGCGACGTTTGCTGATCGCAATTCATGCGCAAGAAGAGACTTCAATGTCGGTTCAGGTTGTGGTGATTGATAATGATCCACAACATTCTGCCGCACAGGTATTGTCGGACATGCAAACAATCTACGGCGATCGACTGACATTCGCCTCATTAGCTCAACCGAATATTTCGCTTGCACGTAATGCCGCGATTGGGTTGGCAACGGGTAAGTGGATTGTGATGGTGGATGACGACGAATATCCGCAGAGTGATTGGCTGAAACAGCTATTTCATCAGCAGCATAAACAAGCTGCTGATGTCGTATTTGCTCCTGTGTTGCCAGAGTATGCTGATAACACGCCTGCATGGATCAAGAAGGGAAAGTATTTCGATCGCAGACGCTTACCAAGTGGCACAACCATTGGTCACAAAGACGCGCGTAGTGGCAATGTGTTGGTTCGGCGCTCAGTGTTGGATAGCATTTTTTCTGGTGCTGAGGGGCCCTTTGATCCTGCCTATGGGCGTAGTGGTGGAGAAGATTCCATGTTGTTTCGTCAGATGGCAGCGAGTGGCGCAAAAATGATTTGGTGCGATGAAGCACCAGTCTATGAATATGTTCCTCTTGAACGTGCTACTGCATTCTGGTTGTTGCAGCGTTCGTTCAGAACGGGACAATTATTCATGCGAACGGAACTGGAGACATCTGATCCGGCTCATCGTCGCAGGCGTGCCTTATTTTTATCATTCAAGGCAATAGCGCAAATGGGCGTTGCGTTTATTCTGGCGCTGATATGTGTTCTCTTTTCTCCGTTAAAAGCTTTTCACTGGTTAAGAACATGCGTATCTCAGTTGGGGAAACTCAATCATTTTCGCGGTAAATTTCAAGAAGCATATGGTCTTTAACTCCTTAGATAACATGGTGTGGTCAACGGTATGAGTGTGACGTCTCAACAAAGAGTATTAGCTCTAGACGGGCTCAGAGCCGTGTCAATTCTGCTGGTGTTGTTCTCACATGCATGGCTTGGTCATATTATTCCAGGTGGCTTGGGTGTTACCATTTTTTTCTTTATCAGTGGCTTTATCATTACCCGTTTAATGATTGAGGAATGGGATTCCACCGGCACTATCAGTATTAAGAAATTTTATATCCGCCGCTTCTTTCGTTTAATGCCGGCATTGGTAGTTTTTGTTTTACTGTCACTGGCAGTCATGATGGTTGCTGGCGTTCAGTGGCGTTGGGTGGAATTGCTGTCGGTTTTTTTTTACTACGCCAATTATTACGGCATTTTTATTGGCTTTAGTGGTGATGCGCTACCACCTCCGTTATCTATTACGTGGTCGTTAGCTGTGGAGGAACATTTTTATATGCTCTTTCCATTTTTCTTTTTGACCGTGATCGCCATTCCCAAGAGATTTTTTCTTATTTCAATTTCTATCTTGCTGATAGCGCTGATGTGGCGTGTTTATCTGGCGTATGGCGTCGGTCTTGAGCATCTGCCACATTACCGAATTTACAAAGCAACGGATACCCGAGCGGACTCTATCGTCTATGGCGTATGTCTGTCATTTCTTCTTGCCAGAGTACCGGCTAGTTTTGCTTGGTTAAGCCAGAAAAGAACGGTGCTAACCGGAGTGGTATTGATGTTGTTCTCGCTTTTATACAGGAACGAAGAATTTCGTGAAACGTTCCGGTATTCAATTCAGGGCATTGCATTGACGTGTTTATTTTGTTATCTGGTATTGACGCCGACATTTGCAAGCCAGATACTGAGTCACCGTTTTTTTGTGTACATAGGTAAGATCAGTTATTCGCTTTATCTTTATCATTGGCTGGTATTTGGTGTGATCACGATGTGGTTGCCAGACTTGGGTTTATATTTCAGGATAGGATTGATGTTGTTTTTATCGTTTGTATTGGCGCACTTGTCGTATCGATTTGTTGAGCAGCCGATGCTGAAATTGGGTAGGCAATATTTACATTAATTGCGTGATCAGGCTGTTTCACTTATAGATGTAAAGTAATTCAGGTGATGTGAGGTGTGCTTAATCTTCGTGACGCCGACGTGACTGCCAGCAAAGAAAAAATAAAGAAAACATTCTGGAAGCCGAATCCCCTGAAAAGGCTGCTTTCAGTAAAGTTAGTGACGATAACAACCAATAACATCGCGGTCCAGAATGCCGCTTGAGGACGGTCTTTGTGCGATAAAAGGATCAGCTTTCTTGCTTGCGTTAAGAGCGTCAGGATACACAGCACCAACCCAATGATTCCTTGTTCATTGAGTATATCCAGATAACCGTTATGGGACTGTAATGGCACCCAGTTGAGGGCATCAATCACGAATTGAGAGAGGCTGTCGGGGCCAAGCCAGAATGCGCCGTAGCCAAGCCCGAATATCAGATGTTTATGTATTTCCAGTATGACCAGCTCCCAGATATCGGTACGTCCTGTCAGATCAGAACCTTTTCCAAAAATGCCTGCAATCGGTGACGATATTTCTGACCAGGTAGGAAAACGGGATTCTTGTACAAAGAAGATGTAAGTGGCGAGCAATATCAGGCAAAACAAACTGAGAAAGACGCGTGTGAACGAATAATCAGAATTCAAACGGCGCTTTCTGAGTAAATGAAATGTGCCGCTGGTGAAGATCGTGATGATCATACTGGTAGAACTTTTACTCATCACCAACATAAAAAAGCTGAACAGCATCGCAAAAAGCAGTAATTTAATGTTCACTTTTTCAATCTGTGCCTTTACTTGCCAAAGTAAAACGGACATTGCAGCTACTTGCCCTAACTCATTTTTTTGCGACAGCGCGCCACGCCATGCCCCACCTAACTGATAGTCAATCCCAACGCTGGGTACTGCTACCGACATAAACAGTGATAGCCCTAGTATGCACATCAGAGTATAGAGCAGATAATTCACCAGCAAATGTAAGGGTCTGTCCGCCATTTGTATGCTGAGACCGATCATCACAATGCCGTATAGTTGGATGGCTCGTTTGAACGTGACGCCTGGCAGCGGAGACCATACGCTGGACAACACACACCAAATTAAAATCAACGCCAGAAATGGGTTGATCCTTCTGACATCTGCCAGTGTAACGGGCAGATGTCGATACAAAATTATTCCTGCAACAAGAAAAAGACTCCCCCATTGCAACTTGGTGGTGAGCGATCCTTCCATTGTCAATGCCGATGTTCCTGTGTAATCCCAGGAAATTCCATATGGCAACAGTGAAAATACGACAAACAATACAACCATTATTTTGACAATGGTTGTCTCAAATGGTGATAGTGAGGAAATAGTTTCTGCAGGCAGAGAAGAATTTTGCATTCGTGATACAGGTGTCATTTGTTTGTGCGATATTCTAATGTCTTGATGCACTGTTTCCACTGAACTTATGAAGTATTTTCTGCACACACCATTTTCCGGCATGAGAGCTGTTTTTGTTTGCCTTGTCGCATTTTTCATATGTCCCGCATTCGCTGCGGACAATATGTCCTGGTACCCTTTTAATATCAACGAAGATGGTGTCAGCGGTGTTGCTGATTTCAGTGGTATGAATCGTGCAATTACACCGGCGGACAGATTGTTTGTGCGGAATGCACATTTTTATCGAGTCGGAAATGATGGTAAAGCCAACACCAAAGACGACAAGCGTGTGCGCATATTTGGTATCAGTTTAAGCAGTGCTGCAAACTTTCCAAAAGAAGAAGACGCCCCAAAAATAGCAAAACGTTTACGAAAAATGGGATTCAATGCAGTTCGCCTACATCACCTTGACACCATATTAAGCGACAGCGACGAGCATCCTCGCGGCATCCTCACTTCTGCGGCATTTCCCAGTTTTAATGCAACAGCGTTACAGCGACTCCGCGTACTGATTGGAGCGCTGAAAGAAGAGGGGCTGTACGTCAACCTGAATTTACATGTCGGCTATACTTTTCGTCCCGCAGTTGATCAGATCACCCCTTTAATCGCTGGTGGGCAAATACCATTCGCAAGCCATCCCTTGCATTTATTTGAACCTCGCATGATTGCGCTGCAGGTCGAGTATGCACAGCAATTAATCAGGCGCCTGGATTTGGGGAATAACCCCGCTCTGGCTATGATAGAAATTAATAACGAATCCTCGATGGTTGGTGCATGGCAGCGCGGCGATCTCGATCAGCTCAATGGAGAATATGAGCGCTTGCTGCAGTTACAGTGGCAGCGCTGGATTTTGCATCGGTATGGCAGTCTGGAGAAGGCATGTGCCGAATGGAATAGCTGTTCAATGCCCAAGCGCGGCGGTGTACTGGTGCAATCAGCCGAATCACGCGTGCTGGAGTTTGGTGAAGGATGGATCGCCGGTGTGCAGCAATATGCAAGGCGCATCATGACTAAACTGGATATGAGTATTTCGTCTGTTTTGCAGCAGCAATTCCACCCGCACCAGCATGGCGCGGGAAAGCGTGTGCTGGATTATGTACAGTTCTTAACCGAAACGGATAAGCAATATCTTGAGATTTTGCGTAAAGCAATTCGCACCGAAGTAGGTGATCTGGTTCCGCTGACTGGAACGCAAATGTATTTTGGTGGCGTTGTAAATTCAGATGCGCAACAACATATGGATTATGCGGATGAGCATTTTTATGTCGATCACTACGATTTTCCAAGGCAGGCATGGGATAGAAATGACTGGCGTATCCGAAATCACTCTGCGCTCAGGCAAGGTTGGAGTTCTCTATTGCAGCGAGCGCTCTATCGGGATCTGAATAAACCATTTGTCGTCAGCGAATTTAATCAGGCTTATCCAAATCAACAAAGTGCCGAAATCATGCCAGTTCTTGCCGCGATTGCCAGTGCGCAGGATTGGGATGGGCTGTTTTTCTTTCAGTATGTTGACGGAGATAGTTGGGCCGCATTACCAGATAGTTTTGGGTTAAGTGGACACTGGGGTCAATGGGTGACGACGGGAATTTCTGCCGCCATGTTCAGACAATTCCATATCAGTCCCTTATCAGCACAATTACCCATCGGACTCACTGCAGATACGCGACAGATGCTCGGTGCATTGCGCGACGGGGTTGCTGGTATCGGTTTGCCAGAATACGCAGCGAATTGTACGGGTGTTGATATAAAACAGATTTTTAGTTATCGCACCGGGTTTATCCACAAAAACGATATGCTCAACAAGCCATGCCGACAGGCAGAAGCCGATGCTGCCAACGCAAATTCAGTATGGAATGCGTCTGGCAATCAGTTGGCGTACGACAGCGCTGGTCCGTGGCTAAAGGCGGATACTATCTACAGCAGGATGTTTGCTGGGCACCGGACGGATGCTGGTATTAACAGTGCATTGCCAGGTCTGATGCCAGAATTTTCCAGGCAAACCAGACAATTGGCGACTGTGCTGCTGACGAGTCGCGATGGTTTGCCTGCATCAACGTCCAAGCGCTTATTGTTGATCGTGACTGGTGCTACCGTTGGCACCCAACCAAACGAATCACCACAACGTCCAAAGCGCTTGCAGCAATATCCTTCTGAGCGTGCCTGGTGGACGCTGGAGCCAGATACCCCTAATGCGACAAAGCCGTCCGGGGCACGGGATGCGCAGGCACCAGTCTGGCTGGAGAGCATTGATATGACATTCTTTCATCCATCGACCGCACATCGCTTGCAAATTTTTCCTTTGGATGGAAATGGACAGCGCATGCAACAAGTTGACCCTGCATTGATTCGCAAGGGAGTGGGGGGCTTCATTATTCATTTGCACCATTCTTCACCATGGTTTGAAATGGTCATCAATTGAATTGCGGTGAATGCTGAATAAGTGCTGAATGAATGCTGAATAAGCAAGTCGTTCGCCGCCGTATTTCTCTATTCATTATGTCGGTGCAGGCTGCGCCCAGAGGAGCGAGGTCTTTTTTCGTCCATTTGCTATCCATTTATGGTCTATTTTTGCGCTAATTTTAGTCGCGTCGCTTTGATTGTTCGTGTGCCAAGAGGACGTCCTGCACCGTCTCAACCATTGACTTGAACGAATGATTTTTAGCAAGTCTGGCCTGTTTAACGTCTTTGAGTTTTTAAAAAAATCCGTGTATTTATCATGATGGCGTTATTTTTTATAATGCGAAATCAATGGTTGTAGTGCACAAAATATTTTTATCATGCTAAGAAAAATTATTTCGTATCGCAAAAAATAATGATTAAGTATTTGAATTTAATATAAAAAATATTTGTCATATGTCTTATATAAGACATTGTTGCTGTGCAAAAAATCTCCTATGATTGATCTCAAAAGAACTTTACTTTATTTGATTTGACCACAGGGGAATAGCATGATCACACGCGCGCAACAGGTAGCTGAATTGCAAAAAGACTGGGATACCAATCCACGCTGGAAGGGGATCAGGCGCAATTACACAGCCGAAGATGTTATTCGTTTACGTGGTTCTGTTCAGGTGGAGCATACCCTCGCCAAAAATGGTGCGATCAAGCTATGGAATCTGGTGAATAACGAGCCGTTTATCAATGCATTGGGTGCGTTGACTGGTAATCAGGCAATGCAGCAGGTGAAAGCTGGTCTGAAGGCGATTTACCTGTCTGGCTGGCAAGTCGCCGGCGATGCCAATGTCGCAGGTGAAATGTATCCAGATCAATCGTTGTATCCGGCTAATTCTGTGCCGCTGGTTGTGAAACGTATTAATAACACATTGACCCGTGCTGACCAGATCCAGTGGTCTGAAGGTAAAGACGATATTGATTTTTTTGCGCCTATTGTTGCCGATGCAGAAGCAGGTTTTGGTGGTGTTTTGAACGCATTTGAGCTGATGAAAGCGATGATCGAAGCCGGTGCATCCGGAGTTCACTTTGAAGATCAGCTTGCCTCTGTCAAAAAATGCGGTCACATGGGCGGTAAAGTGTTGGTGCCTACTCGTGAGGCAGTTGAAAAGCTGAATGCAGCACGTCTGGCGGCCGATATTATGGGTACTCCGACTGTGATACTGGCACGTACTGATGCGGAAGCAGCGGATTTACTGACATCTGATGTTGATACAAACGACAAGCCATTTTGTACGGGTGAGCGCACGGTTGAAGGTTTCTATAAAACCAAACCAGGTTTAGAGCAGGCTATTTCCCGTGGTCTTGCGTATGCGGAATATGCAGACCTGATTTGGTGTGAAACTGGTAAGCCTGATCTGGAATTTGCCCGCGCCTTTGCCGACGCAATTCATGCCAAATTCCCGGGGAAATTGCTGTCCTATAATTGTTCTCCTTCGTTTAACTGGAAGAAAAATCTGGATGACATCACGATTGCTAAATTTCAAAAAGAACTTGGTGCCATGGGTTATAAATTCCAGTTCATCACATTGGCAGGCTTTCATGCGCTGAACTACGGTATGTTTAATCTCGCGTATGGATATGCGCGTCGCCAGATGTCAGCATTTGTTGAGTTGCAGGAGGCAGAATTTGCTGCAGCGGAAAAAGGCTTTACCGCTGTAAAACATCAGCGCGAAGTCGGTACTGGGTACTTTGACGCAGTGACTCAGACCATTCAGCAAGGGCAGTCTTCAACAACAGCATTGCATGGGTCAACAGAAGATGAGCAATTCTTTGAAGTGCAGTATTGATGGATGTTGTTTGTTGTTTGTTGTTTGTTGTTTGTTGAATGTGCAAACTAATCAGCAGATTCAAACTTTCATGCTTCCCCGGATGCAAATATTTTGATGCGTATTGCCGGAGAGTTGTTGTCAGGTCTCGTTGATGTGCATCGATATCGGCGCGTTGAATCGGTAAATTGATCAACGCGTTGACGTGTTTCAACGTGTTTCAGTGCATATTTTTATGGTCGATGACTTTTTTGTATTTGATATTCTTTTTTGAGTAAGCTCAGAAATTTCCATCCCTGCGTTGTATAGCGTTGCCATAGTCTGCGAGGCTCAGTCGCTAGTCGCCAAGACCACTCCATTCCAATTTTTTGCATCCAGAGAGGGGCGCGTTTTTTTTGCCCCAGTGCAAATTCCATTGCAGCACCAACACATAAAATCAATGGCACATTATTGGTGGCAAATTGCTCCCGATATTTGAATGCAAATTTTTCTTGTTTGGGCATGCCAAGGCAAACAAATAAAATATTCGGCTGCGCATCTTGTATCTGACGTATTGCTTCATCGCTTTCTGCCCCTTCCGTATCAAATTGCATTGAGGGGCAAAAAATACTGACTTTTAAGCGTGGGTAGGTAATGGCAAAGGCATCCCGGAGCATTTGTTCCTGGCCGGGTTGTCCGCCAAGAATGAAAATCGACATTTGCTGTTCTACGCAGCCGAGGCACAGAGATACAAATAAGTCTGCACCAGTGACTCGCTCTGGAAGCGGTGATGGCGTCATTTTGCTCGCCCAGACGATTGGCATACCATCGGCAAAAATATAGTCCGAAGTAATATAGCGTTGTTTGAATTCAGGCTGCTGATTCAGTTTGACAACATGATCAACGTTGGGTGTGACAACAATTCTGCTCGGATGGTTGCGTTCGGAGGCGACTTTGAGTAATTCCTGATTGGCGGTATGAAAATCCAGGCATTGAATGGGGAGTCCGAAAAGGTGAACGGCGTCGGTATGTGATGCAGCGGTTGTCATTAGATGTCAGAAAGAGTCGTTTTATCGATTATCGCAGAACTATCTTCGCTTGCACCCAGATAAACATCGATAAACATGAAAAGCGCTGATGCGAGAGTAAAATAATAAAACGATGATTAAATGGCTTAGCAAATGCTTTCAAGAACGAGAATCAAAATATGCGGTTTAACCCGACGCGAAGACGTGCAGTGCGTTGTCAATGCAGGAGCGGATGCGCTGGGTTTTGTATTTTATCCGCCGAGTCCACGGTATATTTTGCCTGAGGACGCAGGGCAATTAATACAGATGCTTCCTCCGTTTGTTGTTTCCGTAGGCTTGTTTGTGAATGTGAATGAGCAAGAGTTGAAGTCAGTGATAAATCAGGCACCGGTGCAGTTGCTACAATTTCATGGCGATGAGACGCCAGAGCAGTGTAGCCACCTGGCGGCAAGTGTGAATCGTCCATTTATTCGTGCTTTTCGCGTCAAGCCGGACACAAGTGCCGATGATTTGTTAGAATGTGAGCGAACATATCGTAACGCAAGTCCTTTGTTTAACGGTTTATTGCTGGATACCTTTGTTGATGGTTTCGGCGGTAGTGGAAAGGTTTTTGATTGGTCTCTCATCCCAAAAGAGCTCGCGCCTCGGGTCGTTTTAAGTGGTGGCTTGAGCGTACACAACGCGACTGGCGCCGTGAGCCAGGTGCGTCCGTTTGCCGTTGACATCAGTAGTGGTGTTGAATTGGCAAAGGGTATTAAAGATGAAGTCAAAGTACACGCATTTATTGCCGCTGTACGTGAGGCTGACAATCAAACCGCCATGTAATCAGCCATTGCTGATCGGCGTTAAATACACACACGGTATTTCGGGGCCAGGAACAGGTCTGAAAAATACCGTCGTAAAGGAATAATATGAAAGAACTTCGCGCAATGAATGCTCAATCTGAGCATCAATCTGTATCGTCAAAATCAGCATCTCAGCAAGCCATTTATCAGTCTGCGGAATATCATTTACCTGACGCGAAAGGCCATTTCGGCCCTTACGGCGGCACATTCGTGTCTGAGACGTTGACACATGCATTGACTGAACTCAAGCAGGCTTATGCTAAATATCAGCATGATCCTTTGTTTTTGCAAGAATTTCGTCATGAATTGAAGTATTTTGTCGGCCGCCCATCTCCTGTTTATCACGCTAAACGCTGGTCTGAAATCATGGGCGGCGCACAAATCTATTTTAAACGCGAAGACCTGAATCACACCGGCGCACACAAAATCAATAACGTGATTGGTCAGGCGTTGTTGGCTAAGCGTATGGGTAAGCCTCGCGTGATCGCTGAAACAGGAGCGGGACAGCATGGCGTAGCGACGGCAACTATCTGTGCTCGTTTTGGGCTGGAGTGCGTGATTTACATGGGCTCTGAGGATGTCAAACGACAGGCGCAAAACGTGTACCGTATGAAACTGCTGGGTGCGACGGTCGTTCCTGTTGAGTCCGGCTCTAAAACCCTGAAAGACGCACTGAACGAGGCGATGCGTGACTGGGTGGCTAATGTCGATAATACCTTTTACATCATTGGCACTGTCGCTGGCCCACATCCTTATCCTATGATGGTGCGTGATTTTCAGTCGGTGATTGGTGAGGAATGTTTGTGGCAGATGCCCGAGCTGACGGGGCGTCAGCCTGATTATGTCGTCGCTTGCGTGGGTGGCGGTTCTAATGCCATGGGGATTTTTTATCCTTATATTGATCAAAAACAGGTGAAGCTGATTGGTGTCGAGGCGGCTGGTGAAGGTGTTGAAACAGGGAAACACTCTGCTTCGCTGACGCTGGGTTCGC
This sequence comes from Undibacterium sp. SXout7W, assembly GCF_049339385.1. Lineage (NCBI taxonomy): Bacteria > Pseudomonadati > Pseudomonadota > Betaproteobacteria > Burkholderiales > Oxalobacteraceae > Undibacterium > Undibacterium sp. SXout7W. The sequence continues at coordinate 117,453 of NZ_JBMPPF010000005.1, forward strand.
CGGGGGTATTGCACGGTAATCGTACGTATTTACTGCAAGACGCCAATGGTCAGGTGATAGAGACGCACTCGGTTTCTGCTGGTTTGGATTATCCTGGAGTAGGTCCGGAGCACGCATGGTTAAAAGACAGTGGTCGTGCTCAATATGTGACGATTACAGATGATGAGGCGCTCAAGGCATTTCACGACTGCTGCCGTATTGAAGGGATTATTCCAGCATTGGAATCCAGTCATGCCCTGGCTTATGCGACAAAGCTGGCTGCGACCTTGCCTAAAGACAGTATTGTGTTGGCGAATCTGTCTGGTCGCGGCGATAAGGATATGCATACTGTCGCTGAACGTGCAGGCTTGAACTTTTAAGTCAGTTGCCATGTAGTTGTATTGGTTTTGCCTGTTAGATTGATATACTCCCCACTGTTTTCGATAAAAACCTTCTGTTGTCCGCATGATTACAGATGGAAATAATGATACTGAGGGGAGTATATTTTTGGCGAAATTGATGCTTGTGTAGACGATTCGTTGTCCAGCATGTGCAGACTGGATACCCCTGTTTGGTATTGGTACCTTATTCATTCAAATTATGTCAAAAATTCAAAAAACGATGGCCGCACTTGCTGCCAGTCAAAAAAAAGGCCTGATCCCCTTTATCACAGCCGGTGATCCGGCACCTGAGCTGACGGTGCCGCTGATGCATGCCTTGGTTGAGGGGGGGGCTGATATTATCGAGCTTGGCGTTCCTTTTTCTGATCCCATGGCTGACGGTCCAGTGATTCAACGCGCTTCTGAGCGAGCTTTGCAATTTGGAGTTGGCTTGCATGATGTATTACAATTCGTTCGCGAATTCCGGCAAACGAATCAGAATACGCCCGTAGTGCTGATGGGGTATGCTAACCCGATTGAGCGTATGGGACAGGATGCATTCATTGCCCAGGCTTCGGATGCGGGCGTGGATGGCGTGTTGGTCGTTGATTATCCGCCTGAAGAATGTGAAGAGTTTGCGAAAAATATGCAGCAGAACGGCATGGATACCATTTTCTTGCTGGCACCGACCTCAACGGACGAACGCATTGAACAAGTGGGCAAAATCGCCAGTGGATATGTGTACTATGTATCGCTGAAAGGTGTTACTGGTTCGGGTAATCTCGATCTGAATGCTGTCGCGGAGATGATTCCACGGATTAAAAAGCATGTAAACGTGCCGGTTGGCGTTGGCTTTGGAATACGTGATGGTGCCACGGCTCGCGCGATTGCCAGTGTCTCAGATGCCGTGGTGATTGGTTCCCGTATCATTCAAGAATTGGAAAATACACCGCGTGAAAATGCGGTTGCTGCAGTAAGGGATTTTATTTCTGGTGTCAGACAGGCGCTGGACGAGTAAAATACGCATCAAATTGGTTTTTTCATCAGATTAAACCATACGCTGTAGTGCCAAACAGGCGCTACAGCCGCTAAGAGGAGAAAACATGAGTTGGTTAGAAAAGCTGTTACCACCGCGCATACAACGCTCGGAATCTGCAAACCGCAAGTCCATTCCCGAAGGTCTTTGGGTTAAATGTCCGTCATGCGAAGCGGTTCTCTACAGATCTGATCTGGAAGCCAATATTCATGTTTGTCCGAAATGCAGCCATCATTTGCGTATCAGTGCCCGAGAAAGGCTTGATGCACTGCTTGACGCCGGTGGCCGCTATGAAATCGGTCAGGAAGTCCTGCCCGTCGATACGCTCAAATTTAAAGACAGTAAAAAGTACCCCGATCGCCTGAAAGGTGCTCTCGAAACAACCGGCGAAACGGATGCTATGGTTGTGATGGGTGGTTCTATCATGACGGTTCCGGTCGTTGCCGCCTGCTTCGAATTCGAATTCATGGGCGGTTCCATGGGCTCTGTCGTTGGTGAGCGGTTTGTGCGCGGTGCTCAGGCAGCATTGGAGCAAAAAGTACCATTCATTTGCTTTACGGCAACGGGTGGGGCGCGTATGCAAGAGGGCTTGCTGTCTTTGATGCAAATGGCAAAGACGACAGCGATGCTGACGAAGTTGTCTGAGAAGCGTTTGCCATTCATTTCTGTCTTAACCGACCCAACTATGGGTGGCGTATCGGCATCCTTTGCTTTTCTGGGTGACGTTGTCATTGCAGAACCAAAAGCGCTGATTGGTTTTGCTGGTCCGCGTGTTATCGAAAATACCGTACGTGAAAAACTGCCAGAAGGCTTTCAGCGCGCAGAATTCCTGGTGCAAAAAGGTGCTGTTGACATGATCGTTGACCGTCGCAAGATGCGTGAAGAAATTGCCCGCTTGCTGGCATTGTTACAAAACCAGCCTGCTGAAGCAGTTTCCTGATTTCTCCTTTTTATTAAGATAAGCCCGAAGCGTTGCTGTTCGGGCTTTTTTTATCCTATGCAAAAATTACCTGCTAGTTTGCCAGAATGGCTGTCGTTGCTTGAAACCCGCCATTCCAAAGAAATTGATATGGGGCTCGATCGCGTCGCTGCGGTCAAGCAGCGCCTTGATATCCAGTACGCTTGTCCCGTGATTATGGTGGCCGGCACCAACGGCAAGGGATCGACTTGTGCGATGCTGGAGGCGGTGTTGTTACAAGCAGGTTATCGTGTTGGCTTATACAGCAAACCACATTTTCTCGATTTTAACGAGCGTGCGCGAATCAACGGCGAAAATGTCAACGATGAACAATTCATTCAGGTATTTGCTGAAGTAGAAACGAAGCGCGAAGATATTTCACTTACTTATTTTGAGTTCACCACGCTGGCCATTTGCAAATTGCTGGCCGATGCCAAGCTCGATGTGGTGATTCTTGAAGTCGGTCTGGGCGGACGTCTGGATGCTGTGAATGTGATTGATGCTGACGTGTCGATCGTGACCAGTGTCGATATTGACCATACAGATTATCTTGGCGATACCCGCGAAAAAATCGGCTTTGAAAAGGCGGGTATTTTCCGTGCCGGAAAAGCGGCCATCTGTAGTGATCCGGTTCCGCCACAATCTCTGATCGATCACGCTCATGCGATAGGCGCAGATTTGTGGCTATTTGGTCGTGATTTTAATTATAACGGTGATAAACAACAGTGGAATTTTGGCGGACGTAGCCAACGTCGGAATTCGCTGGGCTATCCAAGCTTGCGTGGAGCCAATCAGTTGTTGAATGCTTCCGCAGTGCTTGCTGCTCTTGAAGTATTGCGACACGAGTTGCCCGTTGGGGCGCAGGAAGTCAGGACTGGCTTGGTCATGGTAGATTTGCCAGGACGTTTTCAGGTGATGCCCGGACGCCCGGCGGTGGTGCTGGATGTAGCGCATAATCCGCATGCAGCAGCGACTTTGTCACAAAATCTGGATAACATGGGTTTTCACGCATACACCTACGCCGTCTTTGGTTCCATGCTGGATAAAGATATTGACGGTGTGATTGCTCAACTCAAAGATAAAATCGATCATTGGTGCGTCACGGGATTACCCTTGCCACGTGCTGCCACTGCCTTACAGTTGAAGGAAAAATTGGTGCAGGCAGAAGTGTTAAAAGATCCCGAGCGGAGTATTCAGGAATTTGATACGCCGGAAGCGGCTTATGCTTACGCCATCGGCAAAGCGGGCGAAAATGATAGAATAGTGGTCTTTGGTTCTTTCCTGACTGTTGCCGGAGTGATGCGCGCCAGAAGGTCTGCACTGCATTGATGTGATTTTGCGTACGCTGCTCCGGAACTCGGGGTAAGACGCTAACCAACCAGATATTTGCACATGGGTTTGCTCTCGCGCTTTAAAAAGAAGCAAGAAACGTCCGATCACCAGGATAGTGGTGTATTTCGTTCTCGCGCTGAAGAGGACAGTCTTCAGTCGCGTACCAGAACTAAAAAAGCCGAACCAAGTCGTAAGAACAAGGCGAATGACCCGATTTTGCCTGAAAAAAAACGTGCAAGAAGACGCCTGATTGGTGCAGTTGCGCTCGCATTGGCTGCTATTGTCGGATTACCCATGGTGCTGGATTCTGAGCCGAAACAACTGGCTGATGATATTAATATCAAAATTCCATCCAAAGATAAGTCGTCTGAGCTTGCTGCGCAACAACAACCCGAGGCACCATTGCCACGTAAAAACATCGCCAGCGACAATGAGCCGGTAGAGGAAATTATTGAGCCTGCACCAGAGCCGACTCGCAAGCCGACTTTTTCAGAAATTCCGGCTAATCAGCCAAAAACAGCTGCGCCTGTGAAAAACGTCGATCCGCTGACTGTTGTAAATTTGCAAGAAAAACAACCGAAACCAGAGCAGAAGAGTGATTCTAAGCCGGTCATCAAGCCAGAAGCCAAGACAGAGAAGGCGGATTCAAAATCAGAATTAAAAGTTGAGTCTAAAACGGAGTCTAAAACTGACATAAAACACGAGGCCAAACAGGACTCTAAGCCAGCGAAACCTGTCGAAAAAGATACCGCAGCAGTTAAGAGCGAGCATAAATCTGAAGCAAAATCGGAATCCAGGCCAGAACCAGCCAAGCCAGCGAAAGCCGTTACATCAGATGATGATGCCGCTCGTGCTTTGGCGATTCTCGAAGGAAAAGCGCCGCCAAAACCTTTGGTGGCCAAGCCTGAGAATACTGAAAAATCATCGTATATTGTTCAGGCGGGTGCTTTTTCGACACAGTCTAAAGTAGATGAAATTCAATCGAAATTAAACGCTGCCAATATTCGTTCTTATACACAAAAAATTGTGACCAGCTCAGGTGAAATTACGCGTATCCGTATCGGCCCGTTTGCATCGAAAGAAGAGGCGGAAAAAATGCGGGCTAAATTAAGCAAACTTGGTATGAATGCCAGCTTGCCACCTAACTGACTGGATGTGTCATGACATTGTTTGATTATGTCGTGTTGTTGATATTAATTTGCTCGATCGTCATCAGTACGATGCGCGGGTTGATCAAAGAAATTTTGTCTTTAATCAGTTGGGTCGTCGCGTTTGTTGTCGCCAATGCTTATAGCGAGTTGCTGGCGACATGGATGCCAGCCTTGATTCCAGGTCAGATTTTGCGCCTCATTGTTGCTTTTATGGCGTTATTTATTGGGGTACGTTTACTCATGGCGCTTGTAATGATGGCGGTTGATGCCATTATCAAGGCAAGCGGTTTAAGTCTGGCTGATCGTGGTCTGGGCGGCTTATTTGGTTTGGCGCGTGGTTGTGTGTTGGTATTGGCTGCCGTGCTGGTGTGTGGCATGACATCGATTCCCAGGCAGTCATTCTGGAAAGATGCCTTACTCAGCCCCCTTGCGGAAACTGCAGCGCAGACTGTTATTCCATTTTTGCCGGCATCTATTTCCGGCCATGTACATTTTTAATTGCTTTTTTTTAGGAGTCCACCATGTGTGGCATCGTAGGTGTAGTTTCAAATAATCCCGTTAACCAACTGATTTATGACGCCTTGCTGTTGCTCCAGCATCGAGGTCAGGATGCCGCAGGTATTGCGACCAGTCATGGTAATAAATTTGCTATGCACAAAGCGAATGGCCTGGTACGTGATGTGTTCAGAACACGTAATATGCGCTCGTTACCGGGAAATGTGGGTATCGGTCAGGTACGTTATCCTACCGCCGGATCGACCAGTGAAGAAGAGGCTCAACCTTTTTACGTCAATGCACCATTTGGTATCGTATTGGCACATAACGGCAATCTGACAAACGCTGTTGAATTAAAAATTGAGTTATTCAAGAACGATCGTCGTCATCTGAATACAGATTCAGACTCAGAAGTATTGTTGAATATTCTGGCGCATCAGATTCAGGAAGTAACGAGTGGCTATTCATTAGATCCTGCCGCAGTATTTCGTGCGGTAGCGATGTTACATCGCCGTGTGCGGGGCTCGTATGCAGTAGTGGCGCAGATTGCTGGGTACGGATTGCTCGCGTTCCGTGATCCATACGGTATTCGTCCTTTGTGCATTGGCATATCAGAAAATGAGAGCGGTACCGAATATATGATCGCCAGCGAATCTGTCGCGCTGGAAGGATTAGGTTTCCGCTTCATGCGTGATGTTGAGCCGGGTGAAGCATTGTTTATTGATCTTGATGGTCAATTGCATACTGAGCAATGCGCAGATAATCCAAGTCTTAATCCATGTGCATTTGAATATGTTTATCTGGCACGTCCAGATTCCATCATTGACGGCGCCTCTGTCTATTTGACACGTCTGAAAATGGGTGAATATCTGGCGGAAAAAGTGCGTAGCCAATTCAGCAGTGGTGATATCGATGTGGTGATGCCAATTCCTGATTCATCTCGTCCTTCAGCAATGGAGCTGGCTCTGAAGTTGAATCTGGATTACCGCGAAGGCTTTATTAAAAACCGTTATATCGGCCGTACGTTTATGATGCCGGGGCAAGCCATCCGTAAAAAATCAGTACGTCAGAAGTTGAACGCGATTGGTTCGGAATTTAAGGGTAAAAGTGTCTTGTTGGTGGATGACTCTATTGTTCGCGGTACAACCAGCCGCGAAATTGTTCAAATGGCACGTGAGTCTGGCGCTAAACGCGTGATCTTTGCCTCTGCAGCACCACCGGTACAATTCCCGAATGTCTACGGTATTGATATGCCAACCCGTAGTGAGTTAATTGCCTATGGTCGCTCGGAAGAAGAAGTATGTCGCGAGATTACTGCTGATGCGCTCGTCTATCAGGATGTCGCAGCGATGAAGCGTTCTATTTCTGACGTGAATCCGCGTTTGAAAAATATCGAGGCATCCTGCTTTGATGGTTTTTACGTGACCGGCGATGTTACTTCCGCCTACCTCGATAAGCTGGAAGCCGCTCGCAATAGCCCAAGACCAGATACCGAAGACATCTTGCGCTCACAGTTGAATTTGAATCTGGCTGCGAGAGCGGATTAAGTTGATCTGAATTCGGTCTTGGTCAGAATCAAGTCTGGATCGTTTTCTGAATACAAACCTGCCTTGGTTATTTTCGGCAGGTTTTTTTTATGTCAGGTCGGTTTGTTCGAAATCATCCCTTTGATAGTCCTCACTTTTGAGTTTGTTTCAATACAATACAAAATGATGGCGCTGTTCGCTGGCATCGCATCTGCATTAAAAATACAATGGCGCAAAATAAGTATTTCAGAATACTTGCCGATTGTATTGTTTAGTCACAACCACATGCATAACCATCTCCCTATTCGATCTTTGACATTTGCTATTGCCGGCGTTTTTTCAATTTCTTGCCAGGTTTTTGCTGAAACAGAAATGCCAGCGTCCGAGAAAATCAGGGCTGAAAAAGACGTCACAAAGAAAGCAGATAGCACATCGAAAGACAATATACAAAAAGTCACTATCAGCGGTGGGCGAACTGATCTTGAGGAGCGGAGGCAGTCTACTGCGGCCAAAATGATTTTTGGCCGCGAGGAACTTGATCGGAATGGTGATAGCAGTATCGGTGAGGTATTGAAGCGATTGCCTGGCGTGACTGTGGGGGGAAGGGCGGGGCGGGGCGGTGATATCCGGATGCGCGGAATGGGCAGCGGCTATACACAGATATTGATTAATGGCGAAAAAGCACCGCGTGGCTTTTCTATGGATTCGCTCACGCCAGATCAGGTCGAGCGCATTGAAGTGATGCGCGGTCCCGTCGCTGAATATAGTACGCAGGCGATTGCAGGGACAATTAATATCGTTTTGCGCGAGGAGTATAAGCAAAAAAATATTGACTTTAAAGTGTCAGAGGCATTTGAGCAAGGGCGTAATGCACCGAATATTTCGGTCACTTTTCCGGGAGAGGTGGGGCCATTGTCTTATACGCTCAGTGGTTCGGCTTTTCAAAACCAACAGCACGATGTGGTTAATAGTATCACCATAGAAAAAGATCCTGCTGATCAATTCAGTCTGATCCAGAACCAGCATGACCTGACAAATCGCAGAACTAAGGGGCTGCAGTTGACGCCACGATTCAGTCTTAAGCTGGAGAATGGGGATGCATTAACCGTGCAACCATTTTTAATGAATTCGCGCAGCGATTCCAGTAGTGCTACACAGCTAACGCAGACTCTGGGCCTGCTGTCTCCTTATGCATCAGCAAATACCAGTGCGTATGCGCAGACCAGTTTTGGCCGACTTTTTGGCAACTGGCAGCATAAATTTGAGGATAATTCGAAATTAAACGTCAAGTTTGGCGGCGGTGTAGGGCGAATGGACAATTCTTCAGTCCGTTATCAATACGATGCAACGGGCAAGCAGGTTGACCTGATCAGCGACGTGAATAATACCCGCGATCGTAGTTTAAATACCGGAGGAAAATACACTAAACCTTACGGTGAAGGACAGACTTTGGCAGTCGGTTGGGAGGTGGAGACGGGTGCGCGATCTCAAACCAGAATATCACTCGATAATGGATCGCCGCAATTTGCGGAGTCAGGTGATAACCTGGATGCAAGCACACGTCGCTTTGCCTTGTTTGTCCAGGATGAGTTTGATATTAATTCGCAATTTTCCGCCTATGCAGGCTTACGCTGGGAAGGCATCAGAACGCAGAGTACGATTGCAACAGGGACGATTGATAACAGCAGCCGTGTATGGAGCCCTTTGTTGCATGGCGTTTGGCGCATTCCAGGTGCCGGGAAAGATCAGATTCGGTTGAGTTTGACGCATAGTTATCGCGCTCCCGCCTTGAATGATTTGATTGCGCTGCCGAGCATCTCTAATCTGAATGGACCAACCAAACCAGACCGCACTGGAAATCCATTTCTGAAACCTGAATTATCCAGAGGGATTGATCTGGCGTTTGAACACTATTTAAGTCGTGCAGGCATTGTGAGTGCGAATTTATTTGTGCGCAGTATTGATGACCTGATCCGTCGTCGTACGTTATTCATTAATACATTGACGGGCATGCGCTGGGTATCTTCACCAGTCAATATTGGGCATGCAACGACAAGTGGAGTCGAACTCGAAGCCAAATTTCAGTTACAGGAATTTTTTCCATCAGGGCCAGCGATCGATGTACGTAGCAACTATAGCCATTTCTGGTCACGGGTTGACGATATTCCGGGGCCTAATAACAGACTTGATACGCAACCTGCGCAGACCGCAAATGTGGGGTTGGATTACCGTCTTCAGAATATTCCTTTGACTATTGGTGGAAACTGGAATTGGACCCCAGCTTACATCACACAAAGTAGTGAGATGCAAATCAATAGTACAGGTATCAAGCGGCAGATTGATCTCTATGGACTCTGGAAAGTGAATCCGAATTTGCAGTTGCGATTATCAGCTAATAATCTTCAGGCAGATGCTGCATTCAGCAGTAGTCTCGTGACTACTGGCGGAATTAATCATATTGACTACAATACCGCAAAAACTTATACAACTTGGACATTGCGTCTGGAAATGAAATTATGAGAAGTCGGCGTATTCAGACATGATCATATCCGCCAGTATTTTTTTGAACTATCTTCAGATGCCGGAGTGGCAAATGTGTTGAACGTGTCAGTAAAGCACTCAAGGGTAATGGCACAACCTTGGCGCTATGTTTGACATAGCGCCTTTGCCTATCCGCAAATTAGATCAATATGTAGCAATAATTTTGCCTGTACTTTGTCTGAATTCTCTCAAAGATAAGTAATGTGTCGATAAGTTACATCACTCATCAAAGAGAGAAACAAGATGCTTATTTTTTAGCAGCAGGTTTTTGCTTCGCAATGACAAGATCTTTAATGCCGTTATAGACGTCTTCAGTCAGAATTTTTTTAGATAGCAGCTCGTCCTTGCCTTTGTATGGACGACCTTTGATGATGGCATCGGAACGAACATCACCAATTTTGGGCAATGTCGATAATTCTTTTTTGTCTGCACTGTTCAGATCAATTAATTCAACTTTGGCACTTGCTGCTGTCGGTGCAGGCGATGGCGTCGCTGCTTCTTTTGCAAACGCCATCGGGCTCATTAAAAGACTGAAGCTGGCGATGGCCAGAGCGGATTTCCACAGATTTTTCATCGCTTTTCCTTGAATAAAAGAGATGGTCGCTTTTTGGTAAGCACTTTTGCGAGCACCATTGCAACCACCATGTCAATTGAGAAACTCAACCATCAATGATGATGATCGAGTTTCTTCAGGATAGCAATTTTATTGCGTTTGTACCATGCTGTTAATGACAACAGGCGTTACTGGTACATCAGTCATGCCAAGGGATGTGACTGTTGATGTTGGTACAGCCTTAATGTTGTCCATCACATCAAGTCCGGTAACTACTTTACCAAAAACGGCATAGCCCGAATTCGTCGTGCTGGCATCGAGGATGCTGCTGTTATCAACGACATTGAAAAAGAATTGCGACGTGGCAGAATCTACTGGCGACGAAAGACGAGCCATGGCAATGGTGCCTCTGGTGTTACTCAGGCCATTACTTGCTTCGAGTTTGATTGCTGCAGAAGTCGTCGCTTGTTGCAGGTCTGCTGTATAGCCACCACCTTGAATCACGAAATTACTGATGACACGATGAAAAATTTTGTTAACGTAAAAACCGGACTCGGTATAGTTGAGGAAGTTATCAACGGTAATCGGTGCCTTGGCAGGATTGAGTTCAATTACCAAGGTTCCCAGGCTGGTGACCATGGTGACCTGAGGCTGAGCAGCCAGGGGGATCGTCAGAGATCCACTGTATAATGAAGAACCGTCACCTGCAGTAATCCCGACACTGACTGTGCCGACGGCGACCATCTTGCATGAAAAAATACGTTGAGTCGAGGTGCCACCAGCTACTTCTGTGATTTTCAGGCAACCAGGATTGGAGATATTGATCCCTTTATCCAGGTTTTTACCCGTAATCGTCATGTTGGTGACTTTGCGATAGGCCAACTGGTCTGTTGTGACACTGCTGACGCTGACAGTGCTTGATGTACTGCTATCACTTGAGCTGCCGCCACCACATGCGCTCAACAGTAACGCCGATGCGCATGCACCTAATAGCCATGTTGTTTTATTCAATCTGCTCTCCTGAAAAAGTGAAAGCAAAATTGTACTGTGTCACTTTACATTTCAGGGCTAATGTACCAGTTTGTTACGAAATTCCTGTCCGGGTTTATTGAATATATCGATAAGAGCAATTTCAGATCAGTCCTTCAAATAACAGTATCTGAACCAGACTATCGGGCATCACATCGCTTTGATCATGGCTCAGCACGATCATGCAGTTAGCCTCTGACATTGATCGCAAAATGCCCGAGCCTTGTGAGCCAGTCACATGCACTTCCAGTTGTCCCTGTCCGTTCATTGTTGCAATTCCGCGTTGATATTCTGTGCGTCCTGGCCGCTTACGGATCGCAGTTCGGGAAACAGCCGTGACCAATAGGGGCTCTGTCGCTGTCGCACCCATCATGTGTAGTAGCGCCTGGCGAGCAAAAAAGTAAAACGTGACCATGACTGCAACCGGGTTGCCTGGTAAGCCGAACAAATAGGCGCTTTTGCCATTTGAACGGATTTTCCCAAATGCCATTGGGCGTCCCGGACGCATACCAATCGTCCAGAATGCTACATCGCCAAGGGTTCCCATGATTTGCTTCGTATAGTCGGCTGCCCCTACGGAGACTCCGCCGGACGTGATAATGGCATCTGCATTTTCAGCCGCGCTGCGGAAGGCTGCCTCCAGGGCATCCGGATCATCCTTGATGACGCCCATATCAACGATGTCACATCCCAAGCGTGTCAACATGCCGTAGATAGTGTACCGATTACTGTCATAGACGCAGCCGCTATCAAGAGTCTCCCCAAGCGAACGTAATTCGTCACCAGTCGAAAAAAAAGCAACCCGTAAACGTCGATGAACTGCTACTTCAGCAATGCCCAGTGAGGCAAGCAAACCAAGATCGGCAGGTTTTAATACCTTCCCCTCAGAGATTGCTACGTTGCCGCAGGCGAGGTCTTCTCCCTTTAGGCGCCGATTATCACCACTTCGGAGTTTTCCTGATGGAATCGTCACTTCCAGCTCTGTTGCTTGTAATGTCAGCTCTTGCGGGATGACTGTATCGCAATTGTCCGGCATGACGGCGCCTGTCATGATGCGCACGCACTCACCAGCATTCACAGTGCCCTGATAAGCGCGTCCTGCATAGGCGGTGCCAATGACTGACAGTGTACGATGGCCTTGATGGGGTAAATCGTTTCCTTGCAGTGCATAGCCATCCATGGCTGAATTATCGTGTGCGGGAACGTTGATGCCAGAGATAACGGGTGCCGCCAGGACTCGTCCAAGAGCCTGTCGTATCGCCAGTTTTTCAATGGCATTCACAGGCTGCACGAATTGCCTGATGATGTCTTGTGCCTGAGATACCGGAACTGCCTTTGGATCGTAATCAGACAGGCAACTCACGATATCGTGTAGTTGATCTTTGCTTGAGCTGGCGGTGGTCATATCAGGATTCAAATTGTCGTAAATCGTCTAATGTATTGATATTGCGAAATGCAGTATTGTCTTCAAACAAAACTTCTGCCACTGTTAATTCTTTGAACCACGCATCGACTTTTCGACCGCCGAGACTCAGAAATTCAGTAAGGTGTGGAAGTAATGCGGATGTCATTAGTGAAAATACTGGATGTAGTTGTTTTTTTCTGATCCCGTTTTCCAGTTCTAACGTGTAGGCGACAGCAAGATCGGCATTGTGCAAAAGTAATGCGGATGATAAGCGGCTGACCAGATCCACAGGTAACATCGGGGAATCGCATGGTGCACTTACCAGGTAAGGTGTTTCACAATGCTGTAAACCAGTTTGTAAACCAGCCAAAGGACCAGCAAAGCCTTCAATCTGGTCTGGGCATACTTGTGTTCCGAAGCTCTCATACACTGCCAGATTTTGATTGGCATTGATGATGATTTCACCAGTTTGCGGCGATAGTCGCATCAGGACATGCAGTGCCATCGGAGCACCGCGAAAATTTTGCAGGCCTTTATCGACTTGTCCCATTCTGATGCCTCTGCCGCCAGCAAGGATAAGGCCGGTAATTAATTCTTTGTCAATTAACATGACATTTCTCTCAATTCGATAAGCTGAAGGACAAATGATTGCACAGCTACATTTTTAATTTACAAGACTGACGCAAAACGGTAGTAACAATATTATGATTTCCTATCGCACGAAATCCTGCATAAGCACGTGCAGCTTTCGTCGCCATGGTCTCGCCAATTGGCGAACTGAACATGACTGATAAGTGAGCTAAGTCATGTTTCCCACATTACAAGAAGCTTGTCTGGCCTTGTTGGGACAATTTTGTGTAAGTCTATTGAGTATTCTCGTGGAAAACACGATGCCAGTTTATCCACCGATATACGACATTTCAATTTTCTTGCGTTCTGCATGCAAACCTTCAGTATGTTGGCTGCGCAACTCCGAATAGCGATCGCTTCGCACATTCCAGATGCTGGCGATGACATTGGCAATTTGAAAATCAGAGATTGCTTCGGAATTTCGGAGCAGATGGCGCAAATCGTGTCCTGTACTGGCAAACAGGCAGGTGTAAAGCTGGCCTTCCGTCGAGAGTCTGACGCGACTGCAGTCACGACAAAATGCCTGAGTCACACTGGAAATAACGCCGATCTCACCTTTGCCATCAAGATGCTGCCATCGTTCCGCAGTTTCGCCAGCATAATTGGCATCAATCGGTAATAGCGGCATGCCAGCTTCACGTATGCGCCGGATGACTTCTGCCGAAGGGATCACTTCATCAAGTTGCCATCCATTTGATGCACCGACATCCATATATTCGATAAAGCGCAAAATATGCGGCGTATCTTTGAAATACCGTGCCATGCTGGTAATTTCCTGGTCATTCATACCCGCTTTGACAACCATATTCACTTTGACAGGCCCCAAGCCAGCAGCATGCGCAGCTTGAATGCCTTCCAGTACTTCAGCGACAGAGAAGTCGACATCATTCATGCGTTTGAAAATAACGTCGTTCAACGCATCGAGTGAAACAGTGACTCGCGACAGACCCGCGTCTTTGAGTGTCTGTGCTTTTTTTGTCAGCAACGATCCGTTGGTGGTTAATGTAAGATCAAGTGGCGTACCATCGGTAGTACGAATGCTTGCCAGCATTGCGATCAGGTCTTCAATATTTTTTCTGAGTAAAGGTTCGCCGCCGGTTAAGCGAATTTTTTTGACGCCATGTGCAGCAAAAATTTTGGCGATTCTGGTAATTTCCTCAAAACTGAGTAGGGAAGCATGGGGCAGGTAAGGATAATCTTTTCCAAAAACCTCCTTCGGCATGCAATAAACGCAGCGGAAATTACAGCGATCGGTCACGGAGATGCGTAAATCATGCAACGGTCTGCCCATCGCATCTGACAATAAGCCGCTTGGCTCTTGCAGCACTGCAGGGATGTTGCTGAGTGACCGTTGCTGACGCTGATCTATCAGTGGAATGAACTTTTCCGTCATGGGATGCAGCTTTTAAAAATAGAAATGGCGACAGGCTGAACGATACCACGATGCCAGATTATTCGTTCTGTCCGCCTGTCTCATATATGCGCATAGTACTTCAGGCACGCGCCAATCAAGGCACAGATAGCCAGCACCCGCATCGTACCCCACTCGAAACGAAATATCGCTACACAGGAGATGAAGAACAGGAGCAACGCCAGCATTTCAGGGTGCTGACCATCAGGTAAAAATACCGCTTTCGCAAAAAATATCGCCAGGCTGATGATGACGCCGACCACGGCTGCCGAGATCGCATTGAGTGGTGCTGTCAGATGCAGATTATTTCGTGTTGACTCTACCAGCGGACCTCCTGCCAGTATAAAAATGAAGGAGGGTAAAAAAGTAAAAAAGCAGGCTACCGATGCACCGATGCAGGCAAGCATGATCATACTGTCGGAGCCCATTACTGCCTTACCCCAGCCACCGATAAAGCCGACGAAGGCGACGATCATAATCAAGGGACCCGGCGTGGTTTCACCTAAAGCCAGTCCATCCATCATCTGAGCGGCAGATAGCCAGTGAAAATGCTCTACCGCAGCTTGATAGACGTATGGCAGTACAGCATAAGCTCCACCGAAGCAAAGGAGCGCCGTTTTAGTGAATAGCCATGCCAGATCAGTGAATAAAGAATGCCATCCAAAAAGTAATGCTAATAAGACATAGACGGCGAAGCCAGACGCGATTCCTGTCGCTAGTACGCAGAGCAACTGTGTCCATGAAAATAATGCATGCCGTGGTGTGGGTGTTTCGTCGCCAATCAGGTAGCTACACAGATTGCTGTCTTGCTGATCTGGTAATACGTTGGAGGTCGTTTGTGTGGCAGGAGATGGCGCGCAAGATGTTTTTGCGAAAATACCAATCAGTGCGGTGGCCAAAATAATCAATGGGAAAGGGAGATTCAATATACTGATGCTGACTAGCGCAACTAGAGCGATGCCCTTGAGAACTTTTGATTTTAAAGTCCGTTTGCCAATACGCCATGCAGCAGCCAGAACAATCGTCACAATGGCGGGTTTGATGCCAAACAGTATGCCACTGACCAGCGCGTTATTCCCTAACGACAGATAAGCCCATGACAACAGGCATAGCATGATGAAACTTGGGAAAATAAACAGGAAGCCAGCCATGAGACCGCCTCTGGTTTTATGCATCAGCCAGCCGATATAAACAGCAAGCTGGGTTGCTTCTGGCCCCGGTAGCAACATGCAGTAATTTAGTGCATGCAAAAAACGTTGTTCGGAAATCCAGCGCCGCTTTTCCACCAATTCAGCATGCATTAACGCAATCTGTCCGGCAGGCCCACCAAAGCTGATGAAGCCTAGTTTCAGCCAGTATAGAAAAGCTTCTCTGGCTGATACCGTGACTAAATCTTTTTTTGATGTATTGATCATCCGTGGGTTATTGGTCAGGGAGTTGGTGCAAATTGTTGTGTATCAAACGATTGATTGCCTGATTTTTTTCAATTCATACAATGCATCCAATGCCTCTCTTGGTGTCAACGCATCAGGGTCTATCTCATCTAATGCCTCATTGAGCTCATTGCTTGGTTCGGGCTGAGGCATTGCCGTGTCTGTCATCTCATCCCGGATGGCCGGTACAGAAGAAAAGAGATCAAATTGCGATGTTGATTGGAGTGAGTGCGCCTCCAGCTCTGCCAGATGTTTGCGGGCTGAGCGAATCACTGTCTGCGGAATGCCTGCCAGCTGCGCCACTTGCAAACCATAACTCTGGGAAGCTGGTCCTGATTGCACTGCATGCAGAAAAACGATGGTTTCCTTATGTTCTACTGCGGACAGGTGTACGTTTTTTGCCGTTGGATGAAGATCGGGCAATTGAGTCAATTCAAAATAATGGGTCGCAAACAGTGTGTAACTTTTCGATGTCTGTATCAGATGTTTTGAAATCGCCCATGCCAGTGCCAGGCCATCGAACGTAGAAGTACCTCTACCTACTTCGTCCATTAACACCAATGAGTTTTCTGTGGCGGCATTCAGAATGGCGGCAGACTCTGTCATTTCAACCATGAACGTAGAGCGACCTCCTGCCAGATCGTCGGCTGCACCTATTCTGGTAAAAATTCTGTCTATCGGGCCGATTTTAGCCTCAGTTGCGGGCACGTAGCTGCCGATATAGGCGAGCAGGGTAATTAATGCAACCTGTCTCATGTAGGTCGATTTACCGCCCATGTTAGGACCTGTAATCAGCAATAATTTTTTTTCAGCAGAAAAGTCGCAGTCGTTAGCGATAAAGCGTTCAATCTGATTTTCGACGACAGGGTGGCGTCCTTGAGAAATATGCAGAACAGGCTCGCTGAGTAATTCAGGGGCGCACCAGTTATTTCTGGTTGCATGATTGGCGAGGCTCACCAGTGTATCGAGCTGCGCTATTGCATGCGCTATGGCCTGTAATAAGCTGATGTACGGTAATAATTCGATTAAGATTTTTTCGTACAGGAGTTTTTCCCGCAGCAAGGCACGTTCTTGTGCTGACAGCGCTTTGTCTTCAAAGGCCTTTAGCTCAGGCGTGATATACCGTTCAGCATTTTTCAGTGTCTGGCGGCGGCGATAATTGTCTGGCACTTTGTCTGTCTGGCCATTGGTCACCTCGATGTAAAAACCATGTACTTTGTTATATTCCACTCTCAGATTAGCAATGCCCGTTCTTTCGCGTTCCGATGCTTCCAGTGCCACCAAAAACTGACCTGCGTTTTCCGACAATGACCGCAATTCATCCAGTTCAGCATCGTATCCATTAGCAATCACACCGCCATCTCTCACCATTGTTGCAGGGAGTGGCATCAGGCCACGTTCCAGTAAGTCGAGACAGTCGGCAGGAGTCGCCAGATCAGCCAGAATTTTCGTCAGCACACTGGTCTGATTATCGGCAATGCACATGCTGACGTAATTTCTCAGATTCGGAAGGTGTTGCAAACCATCCCGCAATCCAGATAAGTCTCTGGGGCGGGCTGATTGTAGGGCAATGCGGGTAGTGATACGTTCAATATCAGGAATCGTATTGAGCGTCGTAGATAAACCCTCCGTGGAGTCCGCTAAAATTAACGCCTTGATTGCGTCGTGCCGGGCTCTGGCGACGGATTGTTCGCGTCGGGCATGGTGTATCCAGTGGCGTAGTAAACGCGATCCCATTGCGGTGCGGCAGTGATCTAGCAAAGAAAAAAGTGTTGGGGATTCTTGTCCGCGCAAAGTTTCGGTCAGTTCAAGATTGCGTCTGGTCGCTGTATCCAGTCCAATGAACTCATCTTCATTCTCAACAGTCAGTGCATTGACGTGTTTCAGGCCGCGGCCCTGTGTGCTTTCAGCGTAACGTAATAATGCTCCGGAGGCACCCAGCGCAGCATTCAGATGCTCTGCGCCAAAGCCTGTCAGGCTGGCGGTGCCCATTTGTTCCTGCAAGGATTTTTGCCCTTGTTTGATATCGAAATGCCAGTCAGGAACTTCCGAAAACTTTCCCGGCAACTGCTTTGCGTATTCATCGAGTAACAGTGTGCCGGCGGAGAGTAATACTTCAGCCGGAGAGATGCGTTCCAGTTCTTGCTGCAAACGTTGAGGTAAGGATTTTTCGTCGCTGGTGAGCTCCATTAATTTAAGAACGCCACTTGCCAGCGATAGCCATGCAAAACCCACGGTGATCGTTTTTCTGTGCTGAACCAGATTTAGCGCCAATAAGGGACGTTCAGATTTTTCTGGAAGCAGATCGGTATCGGTCAGTGTTCCGGGAGTGATTACCCGCATGACTTTGCGCTCCACTGGCCCCTTGCTGGTTGCTGGGTCGCCGATTTGTTCGCAGATTGCAGCAGATTCGCCGATCTTGACTAATTTGGCGAGATAGGGCTCCAACGAGTGAAATGGCACACCTGCCATTTTGATTGGATTTCCGCCAGAACTGCCGCGTTGTGTCAGTGTGATTCCGAGCAGGCGGGAGACTTTTTCAGCGTCGTCGAAAAATAACTCATAAAAATCACCCATACGATAAAACACGAGGGTATCGGGATGATCAGCTTTGATGCGTAAATACTGCTGCATCATGGGAGTGTGCTTGCTTAAATCTTGTTGCATTATATGAAAAAGCCGGAATAACAAAGCCAGTATTGTATGCGACTATGGCTTGTTTTCCCGGCAGATTTTCTATTCAGCGTCAGGTTTAGCCGTTGCCGCGACCACCTGAGCGTCGCGGTGTTGATTGCTTGGCCGCAGGGCGGTTGCCCGGTGCGCGCGGGTTACTCCCAGCATCGCCGCGATGAGGCCCTGGAGCTGCGTTTTTCGTGGCAGTGCGTTGCTGCGTTGGCTTGTTGCCACCTTGAGGGCGTCCACCCCGGCTAGCGCCAGGATTGCCGCGACCTTCAAAGCTGCGCAATTGTATTGGCTGTGCCTTGGCGTGTGGATCAGGAATAAAACCGTCAATGATTTCTTGTGGAATCTGGCGTTTAATAAATTTTTCAATATCGGCCAGCAATTTGAACTCATCCACGCAGACCAGAGAGACTGCCTCACCCGTTGCGCCTGCACGCCCTGTGCGGCCTATGCGATGAACGTAATCTTCCGGTACATTGGGCAAGTCGTAATTCACCACATGCGGCAGCTGGTCAATATCAATACCACGCGCCGCGATATCAGTTGCTACCAGCACAGGCAAGCTGCCATCCTTGAATTCTGACAGTGCTTTAGTGCGGGCAGATTGGCTTTTGTTGCCGTGAATAGCCATTGCTGCCACGCCGTCTTTACCCAGCTGTTCGACGAGTTTGTTTGCGCCATGTTTGGTGCGGGTGAATACCAATACCTGAGACCACTGGTGCGTTTTGATCAGATGCGCCAGGAGTGGATGCTTTTTATCACGATCTACGGGGTGAATTTTTTGCGCAATGACTTCTACCGTTGAATTGCGTCGTGCCACTTCGATCATGGCAGGATTATTCAGGAGGCGATCGGCTAATGTCTTGATGTCATCCGAAAAAGTTGCTGAAAACAACAGGTTCTGGCGCTTAGGAGGCAAAATGGCGAGTACTTTTTTGATGTCATGGATAAAGCCCATGTCCAGCATACGATCTGCTTCATCCAGAATCAGTATTTCAATATGGCGCAGATCAATCGTGCCTTGCTGGTGATGATCTAGCAAGCGACCAGGTGTCGCTACCAGAATATCGACACCGTGTTTCAATAGTTTGATCTGCGGATTGATGCCGACACCGCCGAAAATAACGCCAGATGTCAGTGGTACGTATTTACCGTAGGTTTCTACGCTCTCCTGCACTTGAGCCGCCAGCTCGCGTGTTGGCGTCAGCACCAGAGCGCGGATCGTGCGTTTGCTTAGTTTGTCTTGCGGCGCATTGATTGAGGTAGACAATCGTTGCAATACCGGCAGGGTAAAACCCGCCGTTTTACCTGTGCCGGTCTGAGCGCCGGCGAGTAAGTCGCCACCTTGAATTACAGCAGGAATAGCTTGCTGTTGAATAGGCGTCGGAGAGGTGTAACCTTGTTCGCTGACTGCGCGAACGATGTACTCGGATAAACCGAGTTCGCTGAATGAGGACATGTGTTTCTATTGATTTTCTGAAAACACGGACTGGCAGATGCCAGCCCGGTGAAGATGCACTCTGATATTCAAAGTGTGAAAGATATTATTTTGACGATGCTGCAAACACTTGCAATACATTGACCATCTGTGAAAAGACTTTGGGTGTGCCTGCCAATACATCACCTTTATACAGGTAATCAGAGTCGCCTGAGAAATTACCGACAATACCGCCAGCTTCTGTGATTAATAATGAACCTGCAGCGATATCCCATGGCGCCAGACCTTTCTCAAAGAAACCATCCAGACGACCCATCGCTACGTAAGCCAGATCCAGTGCAGCAGAGCCTGGTCTTCTTAATCCCTGGCATTTGGATGTCATGACTTTGAACATTTGCAGGTACTGATCTAATCCGGATAAATCACGTGAAGGAAAGCCTGTTCCGATTAATCCATCAGCCAGCTTATCGCAACGCGTTACACGAATACGTTTGTCGTTCAAAAACGCACCACCACCTTTACTGGCGGTGAACATTTCATTGCGGGTTGGATCATATACCACGGCTTGCGTGATCACGCCGCGATGTTGAAGTGCAATGGAGACGCAGTATTGTGGAAAGCCGTGAATAAAGTTAGTTGTGCCATCAAGAGGATCAATGATCCAGACAAATTCATTTTCGTCGTGCAGGTTATCGGAAGCGCCGGACTCTTCGGCCAAGATAGCATGGCCAGGATAGGCTGTTTTTAATACTTCGATGATCGCTGCTTCAGCAGCTTGATCTACTTCAGTAACAAAATCATTGAAATGTTTTTCAGTGACACTGACACGGTCAAGATCAAAAGACGCGCGGTTGATAATCGTCGCGCCACGACGAGCGGCTTTAATAGCCGTATTCAGCATTGGATGCATAAGAGGTTTCCGATAAAATGACGGCAAACAAAACCAATACCATATCTGTTTCATCAAACAGAATTGATAAAGGCGAGTCTGCTACACAAAAATGATAAAGAGCATACGCTTTCGTCATTAGTCATGTCATCATGAACACAACCACAACATAAACGCTTTAATGACGCTATTTTAAATGAACTTGCCTGAAACTGACACATCTCTTTTTAAACGTCTGCGTTTTGTTCTTGTTGAAACGAGTCACCCAGGTAATATCGGCGCAGCAGCCCGAGCCATCAAAACGATGGGTTTTAAGGAGTTGGTTCTGGTCAGGCCGCGCTTTGCTGATGCTTTGCAACAGCCTGAAGCTATCGCATTTGCAAGTGGCGCTCAGGACGTGCTGGATCATGCTCGCATCGTCAATACGATGGAGGAGGCGCTGGCTGGTTGTGATTTTGTTGCTGCCATCAGCGCCAGATTACGTGAATTTTCGCCACCATTATTCGGCCCCAGAGCAATCTCAGAAAAATTATCGCAATCAAAACACTTGAATGCGGCATTCGTATTTGGTAGTGAACGCTACGGTTTGCCCAATGAGGTGGTGATGAATTGTCATGCACTGATTAATATTCCGGCCAATCCTGATTACTCGTCTCTCAATCTGGCTCAGGCAATTCAATTGCTTGCTTATGAGTGCAGAATGGCAGAAGTAGAGAATGTGCCTGTTGCCAGCAATATTGGCTTTCAGGGGCAGTTAGCACAAGTAGAACAAATTGACGGCATGTACCAACATCTTGAGCAAGCCTTGGTTGCGATTGACTTTCTTGATCCTCACAATCCCAGAAAATTAATGCAGAGACTTAAGCGTATGTTTTCAAGGACTCAGTTGGAAGTGGAGGAGGTGAATATACTTCGTGGTATTGCAAAAAAGATTTTAGATGTGCAAAAGAAATAAATCATTTTCCTCTCTGAATTGATAAATATGTTGAAATTTCCATGAAAAACATAATTATTAATCATCTTTTTAGGGGCATAAGCTACTAGCTTTATTACAAATCCAGTAATATTGCAAAGCACACATGCTGGGTGTTTCGCATTCCTTTTTTGTACAAAAGTCATACTTTTTGTGTGAACAACATTGACTGGGGTCATTATTATTTTTGTTCTGATTCGACGATCTTCGATGAAGTTGATCTGGGCTGGTGCTGTCGCATCAGTCGCGGCGGGTAATGCTTGTGCGCTCAGTTTGGGAAACGTACAGTTGCAATCTGGTTTAGGGCAGCAACTCAAGGCTCAAATTGAGATCAATGGTATTGATACGCCTACTGTTGAACAAGAGTGCTTCAAGGCGAGGGTTGAATCAGCGGAAGGTGATTTACTGGCGCCAGTGGTGGTCAGTTTGTCAGCCATTAGTCCGCGCAGAGTATTAACCTTAGTTACCAGAAAAAACATACCGGAGCCAGCGGCAAAACTTGTCATTGATGTCGGTTGCGAAGTTCAGTTGCATCGTGAGTATCTGGTATTGCTTGACCCGCCACAATTTGCCAAATTACCTTCTGCTCAAACGAAACCGGATTTGCCGCTGGTATCTAATACAGATGCAAAAGAGCTGCTTCCCAAGTCAAATGCAGCGCCACGTGAAAAAATAAAACGTAGCAAAGAAAAAGCGTTGGCGGATACTGAGATAGTCAGTGCCTCTGCTGAAAAAAAACCTGCACGCACTCAAACCACCTCATCAGCTCAGCCTGTAGAGAAATCCAGAAACACCAAAGAAGTCGGAAGACGCGATGAATTGAAGCTGTCAGACGAAGTTGCCATTTTTCCTGCTGGCTTACGTATCAGTGACAGTTTATCAGCAACAGAAAATACACCTCGTTCAGATATTGCTGATTTACGCGCTGCTCAAGCACAGTTTGCAGCAATGCTGAAAGATGAAAAACCTGAACAATTTTCGTCAGAAAAATTGAAGGCGGATCAGCAGCGTGTGCAGAGTCTGCAGCAAGAAGCTGCGCAATTGAAGCGTCAAAGTCAATTGGATAAGGCCGCTCTTGAGGATTTAAAAGAAACCAGTTTTTCACGTAACTTGGTCATTGGTTTGTCCGCTTTTGTCTTGCTTGGTTTGCTGTCAGTGGCACTGCTACTCATGTATATCGGCAGAATGCATAAAAAGTTTTCGTCGAGTTGGTGGGAGCAAAAAGAGCTAAAGCCTGAGGCTGATTCCAAGAGAAGCATAGAGGAACTTGTGGATAGCGTTCAGGCATCGTATGGCCCGACAACAGATGGCAGCGCGATGTTTCCTTCGCGCGAATCTGAACCTTCTAAAATTACCGTGCCACAAACATCTGTTTCTTTAGTTAAATCAGCGACCGTTGATGCACCTCTGGGAAATATGGAAGCGCCATCGGTGTTTGGTAAAGGTTATTACGCGCCATCTCTGGAAGATACCAATAGCAGTACGTTTAACTTTTTCACGACGCGTGCGCACTCTGTGAAAGTGGAAGAGATTTCTGATGTGACCCAGGAAGCTGAGTTCTGGATGTCCGTGAATGATCCTGATAGGGCGATCGAAATTCTGGAGCCACAGGCAGCGCTTGAATATCCTGATTCTCCCGTTCCCTGGTTGTATCTGTTGGATTTGTACCGTGTTACCGGTCAAAAAGAAAAATACGATCAGTTGCGCGATAAGTTTGTCGTGTTTTTCAATGCCAATATCCCAGAGTTCGAAGTTGACCCGGCAACATTACCGTCTCGTCAATTGGAAGAGTTTGAACATTTAATGCAGAAAATATGCAAAATGTGGACCACCAACGATATTTTGCCTTTCTTGCAGAGTCTGCTGGTTGATGACAGGGATGGTAAGCGCATGGGTTTTGAGTTGCCTGTGTATCGTGATATTTTGTTGTTGATTTCTGTTGCCAATGAGTTGGACAGATTAAAGGCTTTTGGGAACGATAAGCCCGGTGGTTGGAATAACATACCTGATGCACCCGTCATTTCACCCGCAAATAACAACGTAAAAGAAGAGCCCGAATCAAATATTATTAATTTCGAAACGATCGATTTTCGTCATGAAAAATAATGTATCTGAGCTTAGTAGATAAAAATAAATGAAGCGATAAAAAGGAGATGTATGATTAAATTATGTGGATTTGCCGTTAGTAATTACTACAACAAAGTAAAGCTGGCATTGTTAGAAAAAGGTATCCCATTTGAGGAAGAGTTGGTTTGGACCGGACGATCTGAAGCGTTGCTGGCACGCTCTCCACTTGGTAAAGTGCCTTACATAGAAACACCAGAAGGACCCTTGTGTGAATCTCAGGTGATTTTGGAGTATCTGGAGCAACAATTTCCTGAAAAGCCTTTATTGCCTGCTGATCCGTTTGCGGCAGCTAAAGTTCGTGAATTAATTACATTCATGGAGCTTCATCTGGAATTAGTCGCTCGCGAGTTATATGCGCAAGCTTTTTTTGGTGGGATGGTCAGTGAAGAAGTCAAAGCAAAAGTGGAAAAGCAATTAACAAAAAATATTGCGGCATTTGCCAAGCTGGCTAAATTTCACCCATATATCGCTGGTGACGAGTTCACGATGGCTGATTGCGTTGCTGTATTTCACCTGCCACTGGTGTCGATGGCGACTAAGGCCATTTACGGCCGTGATTTCCTGGCTGAATTACCTGCGCGTGAATACACAACGCGCCTTTCTGAGCGTCCGCATATCCAGAAAATCAATGCCGACAGAAAAGAAAATCAATTGCAGATGGCCAGCATGAAAAAGTGATGTAACAGAAACCTGTCACGAAAAAAGCGGAATCGTCAGACTCCGCTTTTTTATTTATAGCAATATATTTTTAGTTTCTTGTTTGATGACATATCAGTCATACGGCTTATCGGTACATCAACCTATTCTAGATATTATGTGTGTCACATCATTTGTTTGCGTGGTTTAAACCTTGTACTGCAGTTCCGGAACTGCACTATCTGAATTTTTAATGATCAGACGGCTCGCCGCATTTTTTGTACCGTATAAGATTTTACTTCTGCGGGTGGCTCTACTAGTTTAACGATGGCGAACGTACAGTTATCTCCTCGGCCATCGGATCGTTCGCGTGCTTTGCGGATTAATAATTCTGAAGCCTGACGAGGGGAGTTCGCAGCGACAGCTGCCGATAACTCGGCATCATCAAAATAATGCCAGAGACCATCTGAACATAATAAAAAGTTATCGTTGGCTTTTAAAGGGCTATATTGTCCTATCGTGACGTAGGGTGCCGTCGTGCCTGAGCCAAGGACATTGATGAGGATATTGGAGAGTTTATGGTATTTGGCTTCTTCGGGCGCCAGTTTCCCTTCATCAACCAGTTTCTCAACGTAAGAATGATCTTTGGTTTTAAAAGAAAAATTAGGGCCATTGAAGCGATACAAGCGAGAGTCGCCGACATGCGCCCAGATTGCTTCCTGAGCTGGTGTGATCACGAGAGCAACAACGGTGCTGTGCGGTTCTTTTTCAGCCGAAACACCAGACAGCTTAATGACCGTATGTGCTTCGCTAACGATGTTTTCCAGCAGAACGCGAACATCATTGCCAGGATAAAACTCGTCAAATAATTGTTTGGCGGTGCGTATGACCTGTTCTGCGGCCAAGGCACCGCCACTTTTGCCGCCCATGCCGTCTGCGACTACAGCCAACATGTAGCCTGGAGCATGCGGCGCTGCAAATAATGCAGCCCGATCCTGTTGTTCTTGCCGGTCGCCTATGTGTTGTCCGGTACCAGCTTCGATCTTATATTGGCTCATACGTCTTGGTAGATTAAACTAGCGGGATTAACCTATAAAAATGGTCTTTCCTAAATTAACATCATTTTACTGTAAGCAGAAGACTATGAGTCAGCCAGAGCAAGTACAGCAACGAATTATCGAACTGGAAGTAGAGCACCGGGATCTGGATGTCGTCATTGACACCCTCATTAAAGACCCTGCTCATGATGAATTACAGTTGCGCCGCCTGAAAAAAAGAAAATTACAATTGAAAGACCATATCACTCTGCTCAAAATGCAGCTGATGCCAGATGTGCCAGCTTGATTATCTCCTTTTTACATCGCCTTCTTCATTTTATTTAGTTTTTGACTGTTCCCACTTTGATTGAATCACCTGCCACTACGCACGCCTCTGGCGTGCATGATAACGAAGTCGAGCGTATTTTTGGTCTGACAGGGCCATTGAGTGCGTCAATTAGCGGATATCGTCCCCGTCAGGCGCAAACAGAAATGGCCAAGGCAATCGCGGATGCGATTGCAGGGCAGAGTACATTGCTTGCTGAAGCCGGGACTGGTACGGGTAAAACTTATGCATATCTGATACCGGCTTTATTGTGGGGCGGCAAGGTCATCGTCTCAACGGGTACAAAAAATCTTCAGGATCAGTTGTATTTACGCGATATTCCGACAATCAAAAAAGTATTGAAGGCACCGGTTTCTGTGGCATTGCTCAAAGGGCGTGCTAACTATTTATGCCATTACCACTTGGAACGCACGTTGCAAAATGGTCGCCTGAGCTCAAGAGAAGATGTTGGCTATTTAAGAGATATCGGGCGTTTTATAAAAACAACATCGAGTGGTGACAAATCTGAGTTGTCTCGGGTACCGGAAAATGCTTCCGTCTGGAATTTGGTGACCTCCACCAAAGATACCTGCCTGGGTTCTGAATGTCAGTACCATCAGGACTGCTTTGTCATGAAAGCGCGGAAAGAAGCACAGCAGGCGGATGTGGTGGTGGTGAATCACCATCTGTTTTTTGCCGATGTGGCGCTTAAAGATACGGGGATTGCTGAATTATTACCTTCTGCGAATACCGTGATTTTTGATGAAGCACATCAGTTGCCAGAAACAGCGACTTTATTCTTTGGCGAAACCGTATCCACATCGCAGGTACTTGAGCTTTGTCGCGATGTGCTTGCCGAGGGCTTGTCGCATGCGCGTGACGGTGCTGAGTGGGCAAAACTGGTCGCACCTGTTGAAAGAGCGGCGCGCGATCTGCGTCTTGCATTTCCTCAGGATATTGTTCGGCTATCGATTGATCAGATTGCGGAATCAAGTCCTTTTTTTGAGTCTCTGGAAACCTTGAAAGATCATCTGGAAGAGATGATTGCCGTACTGGAAAAACAGGCCGAACGCGCCGAGACCTTGGAACAGTGCCGCGCCCGGGCGATCATGCTGCACGAGCAGATTCACCAATGGAATGCAGCGCCGACTGGCAAAGAAAAAGAAGGTGATTATGTATTGTGGGTGGAGGCATTTTCTGTTTCTTTGCAATTGCATAAAACACCATTGTCGATTGCCCCGATTTTCAATAAACAACGTGAAGGTACGCCACGATCCTGGATTTTTACTTCAGCGACGATGGCGGTAAAAAATGACTTCACGCATTACGTATCCCAGATGGGATTGTGGAATGAGCCTGCACATACCTGGCCTAGCCCGTTCAATTATCAAGAACAAGGCTTTTTGTATGTGCCAGACGGAATGCCGGACCCGAATTCCCGTGATTATGCTGACGCTGTTATTACTGCCGCGTTGCCGGTGATTGCGGCGGCGGGTGGGCGTACATTTTTGTTATGTACCACCTTAAAAGCAGTGAAATTCAGCGCAGAGCGTCTGAAAGAAGAATTTACCCGGCTTGGCCTGAATTTCCCCTTGTTTGTGCAGGGCGATGCCGGTCGCACGGAGTTGCTTGACCGGTTTCGCGCGTCTGGTAACGGGGTGTTGATCGGCAGCCAGAGTTTTTGGGAGGGCGTGGATGTCCGTGGTGAGGCATTGTCGCTGGTTATTATCGACAAACTGCCATTTTCACCACCGGATGATCCTGTGCTGGCTGCGCGTATTGCTGCGATGGAAAAAAAAGGGATGAACGGTTTTGTCCATCATCAGTTGCCCGAAGCGATTATTAATCTGAAGCAGGGAGCAGGCCGCCTGATTCGTGACGAGACAGACAAGGGAGTGCTGATGATTTGCGATCCTCGCTTGATTTCCAAACCTTATGGCAAGCGCATCTGGCAAAGTCTGCCAAGTTTTGCCCGCACCCGTCTGGAGTCAGATGTCATTGCTTTCTTTACGCGCTTGCATGCTGACAGGACTTCTGCTGCCGGAGTTGAAGTGTCCAGTAGCGCATCATAATATGAGAAAAATGGGGAGTATGTGATTTTTTGACGTTGTAGACAACGTTATTAAAGCTTCCTTATAAATACTCCCAGTGAGTATATTTTAGGCGAAATTCATTCGAAATCATATATCGTCACCCGCATCGGTTGGTAGTACGCAGGAAGAGTCAATGCGAATTCGACGACATCCATAACGAATTCATCATGAATTAATGGCGATTTTGCATTAGTTTCATACCGACACAACTTGATGAG
The DNA here is from genome assembly GCF_049339385.1 of Undibacterium sp. SXout7W. Taxonomy (NCBI): domain Bacteria; kingdom Pseudomonadati; phylum Pseudomonadota; class Betaproteobacteria; order Burkholderiales; family Oxalobacteraceae; genus Undibacterium; species Undibacterium sp. SXout7W. The sequence continues at coordinate 145,730 of NZ_JBMPPF010000005.1, forward strand.
TTGGGCAGGTGAATACCTGTCGCTATGGCTGGATGGCGCGTTGGGTCACGTAAATCTTCGCATAATAAAAAAGGCAGACATCTCATTGATGCCTGCCTTTTGCATTGTCAGTTCAAAATTATCGGTCCGGAATTATTAGCCCGACTTCTCGGATACCTGTTTGCTTCAGTTCCGAATCTCGTTTTGACGTTATTTTCCTACATCATCCTTACCAAATAGACACGCGCTCTGCTGGCGGCAGATACATTTTGTCGCCTTCTTTAACGCCGAATGAATGATAAAACGGTGTCATATTGCGCATAGAGCCATTGGCGCGGAATTCACCAGGGGAATGAGGATCGGTTTTGATGCGGATAATCGCTTCCTGTTCGCGCAATTTACCACGCCATACTTGTCCAAAACCCATGAAAAAACGCTGATCACCGCTCAGACCGTTGATCACCGGTGCTGGTTTGCCGCCCAGTGACAATTGATATGCCTTATACGCGATAGCGAGCCCGGAGTTATCGGCAATGTTTTCGCCCAATGTCAGCTCACCATTCACGTTGTAACCGGGAACCGGGCTGAATGCGTTGTATTGTTTGACCAGCGCAGCAGTTTTGGCAGCAAATTTCTCGTGATCTGCCTTCGTCCACCAGTCGCGCAAATTGCCTGCGCCATCGTATTGAGAGCCCTGATCATCAAAACCATGGCTGATTTCATGACCAATGACAGCACCAATGCCACCGTAATTAACAGCATCGTCTGCTTTAGGATTAAAGAAAGGTGGTTGCAGAATCGCCGCCGGGAACACGATTTCGTTCATCTCCGGGTTGTAATAGGCATTGACGGTTTGCGGTGTCATGCCCCATTCATCGCGATCAATGGGTTTGCCTAATTTATTGAGCTCTGTCTGCGCTGCAAACAGGCGGATATTACGCAGGTTGCCAACAGCGTCACCTTTGGTAATGTTCAGTGCGGAATAATCTTTCCATTTGTTGGGGTAGCCGATTTTCGGCATGAAAGTCGCGAGTTTGGCTTGCGCTTCTTTCTTTGTTTCCGGACTCATCCAATCCAGCGTATCGATACTTTGTTGGTACGCGAGCAAAAGATTGGCGACCAGTTTTTCCATTCTGGTTTTGCTGGATGCTGGGAAGTATTTGCCGACATACAATTTGCCAAGACTTTCACCCATGCCAGAGTCAACCAGACGTACGCCACGCTTCCAGCGTATTTCTTGTGCCGGTACGCCGCGCAGAATTGTGCCAAAGAAAGCGAAATTCTCTTCACTGAACTGTTTCGGTAATTGATTGGCAGCCGAGCTGAGTACATGCCATTTGAAATAAGTTTTCAACTGCTCAAGAGACGTTTCTTGCAAAACAGTATGAAAGCCTTTGAGATAACTTGGCTGACTGACGATCAGATAGGTCAATTTATCTTTCACGCCCAGCGTATTCAGGTAAGTGTTCCAGTCATAGCCAGGAGTGAGTTCGTCGAGTTTGCTCACATCGATTTTGTTATACGCTTTGACAGGATCACGGAGCTCAACCTTGGTCCATTGTATTTTCGCCAGAGCCGTTTCCAATGCCAGAATGTCGGCGGCATGCTTGGTCGCATCTTTGTCGCCCGACATGGACAGCATTTTTTCTACGTGTTTAACGAACTTCGCACGCGTATCTTTTAATTTTGCGTCATCGTCCTTCAAATAATAGTCGCGATCAGGCAAGCTCAGACCGGATTGACCAATATCAAGTATGTATTTGGTGGAGTCTTTATTGTCCTGATGAACCTGCACATCGTAAGGGGCAGCAATACTGACCATGTTTAACCATGCCATCAACGCCGGAATTTGCTGCTTATCGCTGATCGCGTCTATTTTTGCAAATTCAGTTTTTAATGGTGTGAGTCCCAAGGCATCAATATGCTTGGTATCCATAAAACTGGAATAAAGATCGCCGATTTTCTGTGCATCCGAACCTTTGGCATTATGGGTTTTAGCCAGGCCGTCAATAATGGTGTGCAGACGTGGAATAACTGCTTCTCGCAAATCCATGAAGGCACCAGCAGAGGATTTATCAGACGGAATCTGTGCATTTTTGAGCCAGTTTCCATTCACGTGACGATAAAAATCATCTTGCGCCTTCACAGAGGCATCGTTATGTTTTGTGTCTATGCCTGACAACAACACGGCTGGCGCAGAGGCTGTTGTTTTGGTGGATTCGCCTGCATAGGCAATGTTGCTGCCAGCAGTGCTGGCGATCATCAGTGCAACGGCGCTGAGAAAATGTACTTTCACTTGATAGGACTCCTGATGTTGTTATCGTCGATTATCGTTGAAATGGAATAGCGAGAATATTCTGACACTTAATTTTGCATCAAGTTCTTTATTTGGTAAATTTTTTTTCAAATAACTTGCTGGCATGATTGGCATTACTGACAGCGCAATTCAGATCGATCCGGCGGAATTTGACAATTCCTCCCTGTTAATGGGGATCAGACGCCTATCTAAAAGGTATTGAGAAGGTGCTGGATAGATATTGAACCGGTGTTTGATGAATATAGGCAGGCACTTATTCAATCATTCAATCATTCAATATGTTCCACTAACAGTTGTACCTTGGTAACACCATTGTATTCATTGGCATCCAGACGGAACGCAACCTGAACCTGCTCTGCCAACGTATCGGTATGTCCAAACCAGATTGCATCGAATCGTTGCTTGTTTTTTTCCAACACCAGTTTCAAATGGCGCTCTTTTAATATTCTTTGCGATATCACCTTGAACTGATCACAAAATAGAGGTGGAGGGAAGCCTTGGCCCCATACCTGGCCTTCAAGGATATGGATGAAATCAGTCGTAAAATGCGCTTCTTCCAGAGGTCCATCCGTTTCGATAATTCGCTCCAGCTGGTGTTGTGCCAGCCAGCTTTTTCCAACGGCTTCAAAAGCTTGTTGAAAAGCATCAAAATTTTCTGAACGTATGGTCAGACCCGCTGCCATCGCATGCCCACCGAATTTTTCTATCAGATTGGGCGCATGTTTGGATACCAGATCCAGCGCATCGCGCAAATGAAAACCGGGAATAGAGCGTCCTGAACCTTTCATTTGCCCCTCATTGCCGGGTGCAAAAGTAATCGTCGGTCGATAGAACTTATCTTTCAGGCGGGAAGCAACGATACCGATCACGCCTTGATGCCAGCTTTCGTCAAAGACTGCGATCGTATGGGTATCTTTTGGCTCAAAACTATCCAGATGCAATAGCGCCACATCCTGCATTTCCCGCTCTATGTCTTTACGATCGGCGTTAATGGCATTTAACTCCTGGGCGATTTGCCAGGCACGTCCTTCATCGTCTGTAGTCAGGCACTCGATGCCCAGCGCCATATCGGCCAGACGTCCTGCCGCATTCAGTCTTGGTCCCAGAGCAAAACCCAGATCAAAAGGGCCAGCATGATGTGGTTCCCGACCCGCAACGCGGAACAAGGCGGCGATACCAGCGCACATGCGTCCTGCACGCATACGTTTTAACCCTTGGGCAACCAGTACACGGTTGTTGCCATCCAGCTTGACCACATCCGCCACTGTCCCCAGTGCAACCAGATCGAGCAGGGTATCGAGCTTGGGTTGATGTTGCTGGTCAAACACGCCACGTTGGCGCATTTCTGCTCTGAGAGCCAATAACACATAAAACATGACACCCACACCTGCCAGATTTTTACTCGCAAACTGACAGTCTGGCTGACTGGGATTGACGATGACTGCGGCGTCCGGCAAGTGATCGCCCGGAAGATGGTGATCTGTCACCAGCACAGGTATGCCCTGTGCATTGGCGGCTGCCACACCCTCTACACTGGCAATGCCGTTATCGACTGTGACGATGATATCGGGGGACTTTTCACGTATCGTCAAGGCAACGATTTCGGGTGTCAGGCCATAGCCGTATTCAAACCGGTTCGGCATGATATAGTCAACAATCGCGCCCAGCATACGTAAGCCGCGCAGACCGACTGCGCAGGCGGTGGCACCGTCGCAATCATAATCGGCAACAATCACCAATTTTTTTTGAGCAGCGATGGCGTCCGCCAAAAAGCGGGCTGCAGCATCGATTTGCAGTAAGCCGGACGGTGGTAACAAGGCATTGAACTCGGTACTCAGTTCGAGCGCGCTGGTGACGCCTCTGGCGGCGTACAGCCTGGCCAGAACAGGATGCACACCCTGTTGGCGCAGCATTTCTGATTCGCGGAAAGAATAGGGGCGGGTGGTAATGCGGGTCATGATGACGGTAGTGTAAAGAGAGTGTGCAAGGAGGGTTTGACCCAGAAACGACGCAAACCCCAGCGTGTGACTGAAAATCTGGCAAGACGCTGCGTATCGCTGACCAGCAGATCCAGTTGGCTAATCTGTTTATTCTGAAGGGCTTGCAATTGCGTCGAGAAATGCTCGTCTTCTAATATCTGCATCTGATGCAGCCAGTGTCCCCAGTCATTGTTGATCGCTGCTTCAGAGAGTAAATCCAGATGGATCGACGATGCCTGAACGTTATTCTGCTGAAAGCCTGATGCTCCGCCAGATAACCAGACTGAGTTCACTGGCTTATCGCCGCGCATTTCGCGACGATGGTTGATTTCATGCGCAAACCATGACATCTGAATTTCGTTTTGTAATTTACGCCATTGACGCTCATATTCTCCTTTGGGCATCCAGATATCGATATTGTGACCGCAGGCTACATCGCTGGTGGCTGTTTGCAAATCCGACCAGGCATCTGCGCGTAAAAACCATGTCTGCGCATTGCCATAACGCAATTCAAGCTGTGCTTCGCGACAGGCTTCCTGCGCGATATCAAACAGCACGCGCGCTTCTTCTTCTGGGAGATCGAGGCGACGTTGATCCGTCAGCACCAGATGGTCGCGAGCGATATGAATATGCACCGGTTGCATGGTGAACCAATGACCTTGCTGAGGATCGAGTCCGATATCGCGCATCCGGTTCCAGGTCAGCGGTGGACTGTTCGCATCTGGAAGCGGTGGAAATTGCCCTGTTTGCCAGTATTCATGCGGCAATGCCCGGGCAAAGTCCTCTGCCATCTGCAAACGAGGTTTTCCTGCGGCAGCGATCAGGCGAGCCAGAGACGGTGTGCGTAATTCCCGCAATAAGTCTTTCTCTAGACCGACAGGAGGAATGCAAAAGGGAATAATAAGTTCTAAATTTTTCATGGCACGCCATTGTATGGCAAACGTATGGCAAACTGCGGGCTTGTTGTAAAAGCCTATTTGATGAACTTTAGGACTTACGCAAAATGTCCCGGCAGGGTGAGGGTTAGCTTGCTACCTGTTGTACAGGTTCAGTACAAGCACTTACTGCCTTTGTCGCTACGGTGTGGTCGGGAATTTAGACAGCATATTGTTTGCCGACGTAAGAAACTTTCCTTGTCAGGGGAAGTTCCCTGAACGCCAATATCAGCGTTGTCTTGCCGGGACAGTTTTGCGTAAGCCCTAACTTAATGAAGTGTGAATGGTGTGAAAAATCTTTCCTTTGAGTGGCTGGTGGGTTTGCGATATACGCGGGCAGGCCGACGTAGCGGGCGTAACAGCTTTATTTCATTTATTTCACTGATTTCGATGGCGGGGATCGGTCTTGGCGTTGCTGCGTTGATCGTGGTGCTGTCCGTGATGAACGGTTTCCAGAAAGAGGTACGTGACCGGATGTTGTCGGTGTTGGCGCATATCGAAGTATTTGATGCCAGCGGTGCTTTGCCGGACTGGAAATCAACCGCGCTGCAAATACAGAAGAATCCGGCGGTGCTGGGAACGGCTCCGTATGTCGATGGTCAGGCAATGATTATCAGGGATGACACCATGCGCGGCGTGATTTTGCGCGGTGTATTGCCGGAAGAAGAGCCAAAAGTGTCTGAGGTGGCGGGCAAAATCATCAGCGGCAATTGGTCTGATCTGAGGGCTGGTGCATTCAATATCATTCTGGGAGCAGAGTTGGCACGTAGTTTGCACGTGGGTATCGGGGATAAGGTGACCCTGGCGGCTCCCGAAGGTCAGATGACACCCGCTGGTATGGTTCCGCGTCTGAAAGCATTTACGGTGGTCGGGATTTTTGAAGCAGGGCATTATGAATTTGATTCAGGTATGGCATTCATGCAACTCGATGATGCGCAAAAATTTTTCCGGCTGAGTGCGCCATCAGGCTTGCGTTTGCGCATACAGGACATGCTGAAAGCACCTCAGGTCGCACTGGAGTTGTCGCGTAGCTTGAGCGGTGATTTACTGATACACGATTGGTCGCAGCAAAACCGGAATTATTTTGCCGCAGTGAAAACCGAAAAAACCATGATGTTCATTATCCTGACATTAATCATTGCGGTGGCGGCGTTTAATCTGGTCTCCACATTAGTGATGACCGTGACGGATAAACAAGCCGATATCGCGATTTTGCGTACGCTGGGTGCCTCGCCTTTATCCATCATGAAGATTTTTATGGTGCAGGGAGCACTGGTAGGGTTGGCAGGAACTGCCGCTGGCGTTGGTCTTGGTGTGCTCGTTGCATCCAACATTGATGTGATTGTGCCATTCATCGAACGCTTGCTGGGCATTCATTTCTTGCCAAAAGCAGTCTACGTCATCAGCGCCTTGCCATCAGATTTGCGCTGGTCTGATGTCAGTACCATTGCTGGTGTGGCTGTCGTATTGGCATTTGTAGCAACGTTGTACCCAAGCTGGCGTGCTGCCCGCGTTAAACCAGCGGAGGCTTTACGCTATGAGTAATGTAATCATGTCGCAATCTGGCAGTATTTTATCGTGCACTCAGCTCAGTAAGACCTTTGTTCAAGGGTCGGAAATTGTGAAAGTGTTGTCTGGAATTGATCTGGATGTTAAAAAGGGCGAGCGGGTCGCCATCATTGGCGCATCGGGTTCTGGCAAATCAACCTTGTTACATTTATTGGGTGGGTTGGACACGCCGACAACAGGTACTGTGTTGTTACAAGGAACTAACATGGCGACTCTGGGAGAGACCGCACGTGGCAATTTACGGAATCAGTCACTCGGTTTTGTGTACCAGTTTCATCATTTACTACCGGAATTTTCAGCACTCGATAATGTCGCCATGCCCTTGCTGATACGGCGCATGCCACGTTCTCAAGCGCAGCAGATCGCGGCGGCGATACTCGACAAAGTCGGGTTGCAACATCGGCTGACGCATGTGCCTGGCGAATTGTCTGGTGGTGAACGTCAGCGCGTTGCTCTCGCACGGGCGCTGGTAACGCAGCCCGCCTGTGTGCTCGCTGACGAACCAACGGGTAATCTGGATGCCGATACGGCACAACAGGTGTTTGCGCTGATGCTGGAATTATCCGTCAATCTGGGAACGGCCTTTGTCATCGTCACGCATGATGCTGAATTGGCGAAACGATGTGATCGTGTATTTCGTTTGTCGTCGCAAGGCTTGCAGCAGCAATGAGGGTAGAGGGATGAAGACAAAGCGCAAACTGCGTTTGGCATCAGTTGAATACTATCGCTGGGTGCGACCCAGACTATTCTTGTGTGGCTGTTTATCAATATTTTCTGGTAGTGCGTTCGCCACGACAGAACTGGTATTACAACTCGAAACCTCGCTGTCCAGCGATACAAATCCTTTTCGTTTTTACGATACAGCACCCGTTGCGCCTCCAGATGCAGCAAACCTACCCAATGTACCAAATGGAACCATCGGAACCAGCGGCACCAATGGTATATCGAAGACATCAGATACATCGACAGGTGTTGATCTTCGTGTCGGGGCAGTGATTCCGTTGTTATCTGACCGAACCAGACTCATATTAACGGGCTCTTTGGGCAATCATCACTATAAAAATTATCGCGAACTGGATCATCACACCGGTGCGGGTGATGCCAGTCTGGAGTGGGTCACAGGCAGTTTGTTGAATGGACGTGTAACTGCGGGTAAAGAGGATAGGCTATTTCAGTACATCAATGGCAGCCTGACCGACAAAGACATATCACATCAGACACGTTCCAGTGCAGAAGTGAGTATGAATGTGACGGATGACTGGACCGTACAGGCCAAATTTGACCGCTCCGGGCTGACCTACGATTTGCCCGTTAACCAGTTGTACAATTTTGACGCATCTGGCAAGCAGCTGGGTATTCGCTACCGTGTGCCGACAGGCTCCAGCATTGAGGTGGGTAGCCGCTGGTCTGAATCGCACTATCCTGACCGGACTGAGCAGCAAATTGCTGATCTTGATCAGCGATATAAGGAAACTGAGTTGTATCTGGATGGTGAGTGGAAATACAGCGTGAAATCGGTGACCAGTGCGCATTTCGGGGTGATCCGGCGTCAATACGAAAGTCTTGCAGAGCGCAATACGAATCTGTTCAATGCTTTATGGCGCGGCACTTACTACTATTCGCCCAAATTACGGTTGGATTTACAGTTTTGGGACAGGCCTTTCTCTATCGTTGATCCGGCAATTCTTTACGTCGTGACAAAAGCGGTTCGTTTTGATGCGCAATGGAAATGGACAGATAGAACTCAGTTTAATCTTTCTGGATTGCTACAAAATAGCGATCAGCAACTGATCCCACGGTTGTCCACCCTGGCCGAAGGTGTTTCTCGCAAAGAAAAATTGCAAAGGCTTGGTGTGGGGGCTAATTTTCAGATCGAGCGTGGTTTCCGATTATTTTTTGATAGTTTTTATGAGAAAGTCAGTCGGGACCCTGATGGGCTGAATCTGAAGCAAGGGGTGGTGAAGATTGGTCTGGAATATACCTATGAGAATCTGCCTGGCAGCGCTGCACGTATGGGCTTAAACCGGTATCAGCAATCACTGAGCGCGACAGATGCCTTGCGGTAAATGTGACTATTTTCACACCTGCTTCTCTTAAACAAACCAAACAAAGTGATTTCATCATGTCGCTCATTCTGAAAGCCAGTCGTTTTGCCGCACGTCGTCTTGGTTGTCGCTGGTTGCCATTGCGAAAAGGGCAGGGCGTGGTGAGTTTTTCATTTGATGATGTTCCTGCAAGCGCCTGTTTGTCAGGAGCAGCATTACTTGAGCAATATGATGCGCGGGCGACGTTTTATATTTGCGGTCAATTGACTGATGGCATCGAACAACATCAACCATGCCACAGCGTAAGCGATTTGCAACGTCTGGTGGCATCAGGTCATGAGCTGGGTTGCCATACTTTTTCACATACCAATTGTGCCAACACCCCCATTGCACGGCTTCGGCAAGATTGGGATAAAAATCAGGCGTTTTTTCAGCAGAACGATTTACCCACAAATGGATTCGCGTTTCCATTTGGTGCCTATAGATTAGGCAGTAAATTAGCGGCAAATCGACGATTTTCTTATAATCGCATCACTGGTGGCGGGTTGCAGCTTGAGCGAGCGGACTTGTCTGCATTAAGGGCGCAGGCATTGTATGCCGCTAATACTAGTGCGGATATGGTACTCAGTCTGATACGTCAGGCTGCACAGGAAGGCGGCTGGTTGATTTTCTATTCTCACGAGGTTACCGAACAACCAGGCCCCTGGGGAACGACACCGGATCAACTGGACATGGCGTTGAGGATAGCCCGACAGGAGCATTGCCAAATTTTACCTGTGCAGGCTGCGATTGATTTTTTTCGTTCATGACGAACTGGATTACACAGCGCTGTTTGATCGAATGCATCCTGTAGCTTCTTAACCCGCTGGTTTCTGTGAGCCGCGCCATTCAATATTTCAGCATGAAGCATGCTAATGTTGGATGTTTTCTTAGCTGCGCGCCGCATTCATTGCCTCATTGTTGCTCAACACCATGACCTGATCCGGCACTATCATTTTTGGCATGTCAACTCATCTCTGGCGTGGCATTGTCGTCCATCTGCATCGCTAGTCTCATCTGTCATTTTCATTTACGCGCACCATGCGCTTGTAATCTGTTGCAGAATTTGATTGGATTGAACTTGAATAAGTTACAATTCTTGTATCTTTATCTTCTTCAGAATGTACTGTGATATGAGCCAACATAGCCAATTCAGATTGTTGTCAGAGCGCCGGTTTGCGCCCTTTTTCTGGACACAATTCCTTGGGGCCTTTAATGACAATGTCTTTAAAACCGCCTTGCTGACCATATTGACCTACGATGCACTGCAATGGACCGACATGGATGTCGGCTTGCTGAATAATCTGATCCCGGGTCTATTTATTCTCCCGTTTGTTTTGTTCTCGGCGACTTCCGGCCAATTAGCCGATAAGTTTGAAAAAGGCGGCATGGCTCGTAAAGTGAAATTGCTGGAAATTGCGATCATGCTGGTGGCCGCATTTGGCTGGATGAACCATCATTTATGGCTCCTGATTCTTGCCGTTGCAGGTATGGGCATACATTCCACTTTATTTGGCCCTGTCAAATACGCGTATTTACCTCAGCATTTGCATACAGATGAACTCGTTGGTGGTAATGGCTTAATCGAGATGGGAACTTTTGTCGGCATCTTACTGGGTGAAATTCTTGGTGCCATGCTGGTGGTACATAAACCTTGGGGAATCGAGTTGGTGGCCATTGGTGCTATTGTGATTGCCGTGATTGGTTACCTCACCAGTTTGCGGATTCCGTATTCGCCAGCACCAGAGCCAGAATTGCGGATGAACTGGAATCCGGCGACAGAAACCGTCCGTAATATCAGCTTCAGCAAACAAAATCGTCCCGTCTTTTTATCCTTACTGGGAAACTCCTGGTTCTGGTTTTATGGCGCAATCATCCTTGCGCAATTCCCTCTCTACGCCAAAAATTATCTGCACGGCGACCATAGCGTATTCGTATTGCTGCTGACGATTTTTTCGTTTGGTATTGGCTCTGGCTCATTGTTATGCGAAAAATTATCCGGGCATAAAGTAGAGATTGGTCTGGTGCCGTTTGGCGCGATAGGACTCTCAGTGTTTGGTTTTGATTTGTATCTGGCGAGCGTCAGTTATGTGAATACCATGGAGGTTGATATGTGGAAATTTACAGAACAGGCCGGTAGTCTGCGCATTTTGTTTGATATTGTCATGATCGGGGTGTTTGGTGGCTTGTATATCGTTCCCTTGTTTGCTTTGATACAAACGCGTTGTGATCCTAAGCATTTGTCTCGCACCATCGCCGGGATGAATATTCTCAATGCGGTCTTTATGGTTGTGGCGTCTTTGGCTGCGATGCTGATGTTAAAGCAGGGTTTTACCATTCCACAAATTTTTATGGCTACCGCCATTTTGAATGCGCTGGTGGCAATGTATATTTTTAGCCTGGTACCTGAATTCCTGATGCGCTTTATTGCATGGCTGCTGATTCACACCATACATAAAGTCAAAACAGTGAATACAGACCGCATTCCGAATGAAGGTGCCGGTGTGTTGGTCTGTAACCATGTCAGTTACATGGATGCGATTGTCATTATGGCGTCGAGTCCGCGTCCTATCCGTTTTGTGATGGATCACCGTATTTTCAAAATTCCGTTTTTATCCTGGGTATTTCGTACTGCAAAAGCGATACCTATCGCACCTGCCAAGGAAGATCCATGGCTAATGGAAAAGGCATATGTCGATATTGCACAGGCCTTACATGAAGGTGAGCTAGTGTGTATTTTTCCTGAAGGGAAGCTGACTCATACCGGCGATATGAATGAATTTAAGGGCGGCGTGATGAAAATATTGGAGCGCTCTCCGGTACCTGTTTATCCGATGGCATTGCGTGGGTTGTGGGGCAGTTTTTTTACACGAGACAAAGGTAATCCTTTCGGACGCGCATTTCGTCGCGGCCCGTTTTCGCGGTTAGAACTGGTGGTAGGTGATGTCATGCAGCCAATCGAAGTCAGTCCTTTGGTGTTGCAGGAAAAAGTCAAATCCCTTCGTGGTGAATGGAGATAATACGATGGTCTCTGCAAAGAAAATGTTGTCCCTGTTATGTGGCGCGGTCGCAGTGTCGGCCTTTGCTCTGTATTGCGATGCGTACGCTGCCCCGGCGGCGGCTGTCACAATAGCGGGATTCTCACCGCAAGGTGAGATTGCCCAGATACGGCAAATCAAGGCAACATTTTCTGAGTCAGTAATCAGTTTTGGCGATCCTAAAATACCTGCGCCATTTACCGTCAATTGCACAGCGAATAGCGATGGCGTTGGTCGATGGGCAGATGATCGTCATTGGATTTACGATTTTTCCCAGGATCTGATGCCGGGAACGCGTTGTGATGTCAATGTAAAGCCTGATTTTAAAACGCTGTCAGGTGCCAGCATCACAGGTAAAACCAGTTTTCAGTTTCATACTGGTGGTCCGGCAATATCGCGTGTCATGCCTTCGGAACAATCCACGATAGAAGAAGAACAAATTTTTATTTTGTTTCAAACGGGAGTCGCTACAGAAGCGAGTCTGCGTCAACATGTGTACTGTGAAATCGAGGGTGTGCATGAGCGTGTCCCAGCCAAGCTGGTGGTGGGCGAATCCAGGCAGCGCTTGTTGAAAGAGTTTGCCAATAATCAGGATGCTGCGCGCATCAGTACTGTGCAGTGTCAGCAGCGTTTCCCCGCAGATGCAGCAGTCAGGCTGGTATGGGAGAAAGGGATCGCAACTACCACTGGCATTCAATCAAGCCGCAATCAGAGTTTTAAATTCCGTACCCGTCCTGCATTTACGGCAGAGTTGAATTGTCAGCGTGAGAACGCAAACGCGGCATGCACACCGATTCTTCCTGTCAGTCTGAATTTCAGTGAAGGTATTTCTCGCAAGCTTGCTGAAAAAATTATTCTGAAATCTTCCAAAGGAAGTACAAAGCCAGAATTCCGGATCGGTGACAATGAAGAATTGGTAACGCAAGTGAATTTCAAAGCACCATTTCCAGAAAAATCAGAACTGAGCTTTGAGTTACCCTCTGACCTGAAAGATGATAGTGGCCGGTCATTGGCCAATGCAAGTCAGTTTCCATTAAAGTTCAGAACGGCTGATTTTCCTCCATTGGCGAAATTTCCAGCAGCCCCTTTTGGTATCGTCGAGTTGAATGCCGACGCCATGTTGCCTGTGACATTGCGCAATGTGGAGAGTTCTTTGACTATTCGGAGTGCAGATACCAGACAATCGCCTGGCAAGTTGGCAAAACTTAAGGTTGACGATGATGCATCGATGATTGAGTGGATCAGTAAGCTCAATCGTTATCATGAAACTACCATTCGAAAAAATGGCGAGGATATTCAGACACGCAGTCTCAGTCTGCTGGCTTCTGCATCGAAGGAGTCAACTGTAACGAAGATTGATTTACCTGCACCTGCTGGACAAAGCTTGCGACCATTTGAGGTGGTGGGTATTCCTTTTCAATCGCCAGGATTTTATGTTCTGGAACTGGAATCGAAAAAACTGGGTGCAGCTCTACTGGATAAACCTCTACCGATGTACGTGCGTAACAGTGCGCTGGTAACGAATTTGTCAGTACATATTAAATTAGGACGTGAAAACGGCGCTGTCTGGGTCACTACGCTGGATAATGCCAAGCCGGTATCCGACGCCCAGATACAAGTATCAGATTGCAGTGGCAAAATGCTCTGGCGGGGACGGACGGATGCACGTGGCGTCGCCATGCTGCCATCAGGCTTGAATAACGCCTGTGCAGGTGAGCGAAAAATTGATGGCTACTTTGTCAGTGCGCGTAAGGTGGATGAAAAAGGGCGCGCTGATATGGCATTTGCACTGTCATCGTGGAATAGCGGTATCGAAGCATATCGCTTCAATTTGCCGACAGAAATGAGTCCGCAAGCATCTGTCAAAGCACACACGATATTGGATCGCAGTTTGTTCAGGGCTGGTGAGACCGTCTCTATGAAACATGTATTGCGGACAGAAAACAGATTTGGTCTTGCTTTACAGAAAGCAGAGTTATTGCCAACGCGGATGCGAATTGTCCATCAGGGAAGTAATCAGGAGTTTCAATTTCCGCTGGTATGGAAGGGGCGCAATACTGCTGAGAATAGTTTTGCCATTCCGGCACAGGCAAAGCTGGGACAGTATGAAATCATTCTTGATAGCGGTAAGGTCAAATCAGCGACCGAGATTGCCAATCCAGTGACAACTGCGGAAGATGACAATGACAAATATGGAGAACAAAATGGCGAGCGAACCTATTACACAGGTGTTTTCAGAGTAGAAGAATTCCGTTTGCCCTTGCTTCAGGGGCGTATTGTTGCTCCTAAAGCGGTTCAGATATCGCCCAAGGAATTACCGTTGTCCTTGCAGCTCAATTATCTGAATGGCGGCGGTGCGTCCGGCCTGCCTGTGAAAGTGACTGGCATGTTGCGGAATCGGTTTTTACAATTTGCGGGCTATGAACAATTTTCTTTCGGTCGTAACGAGGAAGACAATGAAGAACAGAAAATTGTTGCCAATAATATCGCCGTTACGCTGGATAAAAATGGCAGCGGCAAAGCATTGATACAGCCATTGCCTGAAGTCAGACGTGCTCAGGAATTACTGACAGAAATGACCTACGCAGATCCGAATGGTGAAATACAAACCATTCATTCGCTGACTCCCTTGTGGCCGGCGGCAGTCATTGCAGGTATTAAGAATGAAACCTGGGTTTCGGTTAAAAATAAAACCCATCTGACTGTGCTTGCCCTGGATACCAATGGCAAACCTCTGGCGGGCGTACCGTTCACATTGACAGCGCTTGCAAAGCGTAATCTGTCGCATAGAAAACGGATGGTTGGTGGGTTTTATGCCTATGAAAATACCGATGCCACGAAGGATTTAGGTCAACTTTGTCATGGCAAATCAGATGATCGGGGCTTATTCATTTGTGAAGTGGATTTGAAGGAGCCAGGCAATATCGAAGTGACAGCGAAGGCTCTTGATAGCAATGGAAAGAGTTCTTATGCAACAACTTCATTATGGGTGACGGGGCAAGGCGAAGTCTGGTTTGATGGAGAAAATCAGGATCGCATGGACATTCTGCCAGAAAAGAAAACTTACCAGGCAGGCGATGTAGCGTCATTTCAGGTTCGTATGCCATTTCGTCAGGCAACGGCATTGGTCGCGATCGAGCGTGAAGGTGTCATTGACACCATGGTAGTGTCTTTGCATGGACAAGACCCTACGATAAAAATTCCAGTCAAGGCAGAGTATGGACCCAATGTTTTTGTGTCGGTTCTTGCAGTCCGTGGGCGTATGCGCGAAGTACCGTGGTATTCATTTTTTAGCTGGGGATGGAAAGAGCCATTGAACTGGTGGAAAGAATTTCGTGAATATCAGTCACCTTCCGCAACAGTGGATCTGGCAAAGCCTGCGTACAAATATGGGATTGCTGAAATTGCCGTGGGTACCGCCGGCCATCAGCTAGCGGTAAACGTGACGACGGATAAAGCCAGTTATCCGATTCGCGCGGTATCGAAAGTTGGCATACAAGTTCGTTTGCCGGATGGCAAGCCGGCTGCAGGCGCTGAAGTGGCGATTGCCGCAGTCGACGAGGCCTTACTTGAACTTCAGCCCAACGATAGCTGGAATCTCTTGCAGGCAATGTTGCAAAGGCGCAGCTATGGGGTGGAAACCGCCACCGCTCAGATGCAGGTGATCGGCAAGCGACACTATGGTCGTAAAGCCGTGGCCGCTGGTGGCGGTGGAGGGAAAGCACCTACACGGGAATTGCTCGATACCTTATTACTCTGGAAGCCTGCAATAATTCTTGATGCCAATGGAAAAGCACAAATTGAAGTGCCATTGAATGATGCGTTGACCAGCTTCAGAATCGTAGTGATTGCTCAGAGCGGTGACTCGTTGTTCGGAACTGGCAGCGTCAGTATTAAAGCAACGCAGGATTTACAAATTGTTTCAGGGTTACCGCCCCTGGTAAGGGAAGGTGATCGTTATAACGCTGCATTGACTGTGCGTAATACCAGCACTCGTCAGATGCAGGTCAGTTTGTCGGCACAGACGGATGCTTCTTTAATGGCATTGCCAACGCAGCTAGTGCAAATACCCGCCGGAGAAGCACGGGAAGTAAACTGGACAGTGATTGCCCCTGATATCAAAGGGGATGTCGATAATCAATCTTTGTCATGGGAGATCGTTGCAGAGGAGCAGAACTCCCCTGTTACGGTAGCAAGAGACGCACTCAAGTTTCGTCAAAAACTGATTGCAGCAGTTCCTGTCAGAGTACAGCAGGCCAGTATGTTTCAGTTAGATAAAACGTCCAGTATTCCGGTACAGCGCCCGATGGATAGTCTGCCAGACAGAGGTGGGGTTGCGGTGACCATGGCATCTACCTTATCCAGCGGCAGTGAAGGGCTGCGTCGTTATTTTATGCAGTACCCCTATGCATGCCTTGAGCAAAAAACATCGAAAGCAATCGGACTCAAAGATGCAGCCATGTGGCAAAAGATCGTCACAGAATTACCGACCTATCTCGATGCCGATGGCCTTGCCTATTACTACCCACCGTCCGAAAGCGCGTTGCGACAAGGAAGTGATACGCTGACTGCCTATTTGATCTCGGCAGCGCAGGAGGCTGGTTATGTGATTCCTGATGCTCTCAGAAATAAGATGTTGCAAGGATTATCTGCATTTGTCGAAGGTAAGATTACGCGTGAATATTGGTCGCCCAGAAAAGACCTTGACGTGCGTAAGCTGGCAGCACTGGAAGCGCTATCACGTTATCAAATGGTGCAGCCACGGATGTTGGGATCATTACAGATCACACCTCAGCAATGGCCAACCGGGGCGGTGCTTGACTGGTACGCTATTTTGCAGAAAACCGCATCGTTACCTCAACGTGCAGCGTATCTCAAAGAGGCGGAGCAGATACTGCGTTCACGCTTGAATTATCAGGGGACACGCATGGGCTTTTCCAATGAGGGGGATGACTACTGGTGGTGGCTGATGAGCAATGCGGATGTGAATGCGAACCGTTTGTTGCTATTGATGATGGATAACCCTGCATGGCAGGCTGATATGCCCAAAATATTCAACGGCAGCCTACAGCGTCAGAACCGTGGTCACTGGACGACGACGACAGCCAATGTATGGGGCAGTCTCGCTATGGAGAAATTTGCAAAGAAATTTGAATCTGAAAAAGTCACTGGCAGCACCCGTGCAAGTATAGAACAGGTATCGGCTGCATCCGCCTTAACTCAAAATTACAGTTGGGGTAATGGTGGAAAAATGATGTTGTCATGGCCTGTAAAAGCAGCACCAAATGACACACTTAAATTGCAGCATGATGGTAAAGGTAAGCCCTGGATTACCTTGCAAAGCCTCGCGGCTGTGCCTTTAAAGGCAGCATTCTCCAGCGGTTACCGAATGACAAAAACGCTGACGCCGGTAGAGCAAAAGCAAGCGGGTCAATATAGCCGTGGTGATGTTATTCGTGTGAATATTGATATTGATGCACAGGCGGATATGACCTGGGTCGTTGTGACTGATCCTGTTCCGGCCGGTGCCAGTTTGCTCGGTTCAGGTTTGGGAAGGGATTCGGTCATCGCCACGTCAACCCAACAGTCGAACTGGCAAAGTAACGCGCTGATCGCGTATGAGGAACGTAGTTTTGAGGCGTTCCGTACCTACTATCAGTTTATACCAAAGGGTAAATTCAGCCTGTCTTACACAGTGCGCTTGAATAATGCCGGTGAATTCCATTTGCCTGCTACGCGCGCCGAGGCGATGTACGCGCCGGAAATGTTCGGTGAGTTGCCGAATACAACGATCTTCGTGAAGTGACGTTGTTGTTGAGTATGTCATCGAGTACCTCATGGCGTTTTTCCTCCGTGCATGTGCTGCTTGCGGGTGCATTGTTATTGTCAGCCGAGCGTGCCTCCGCACTGAGCAGCTTTCAGGAGGTGCGCGCTGCTTATCAATCTTCAGAAGCAATATTGACAGATCGCCACGGTGTGATATTGCAACAGATGCGTGTGAATCCCAGAGAACGCAGGTTGTCATGGATACCACTGGATGACATCTCACCAGCAATGCGCAATGCCTTGTTATTTTCTGAAGACAAGCGTTTTTTTCAGCACTCCGGCGTGGACTGGAGTGCCGTTGCTGCGGCTGCCTGGGGTAATTTATGGAATAGCAGAACCCGTGGCGCCTCCACGATTACGATGCAATTGGCGGGTTTGCTGGAGGAAGATATCCGGCGTCGTTCCAGCGCAAGAACAACGGCACAAAAACTATCGCAGGCATGGATCGCACAATCACTGGAACAAACCTGGCGCAAAGATCAGATATTAGAAGCCTACCTGAATCTCGTTCCATTCAGAGGTGAATTGCTCGGTGTCCATGCTTTGTCCCGGATATTGTTTGAGAAGCATCCGAGCGGCCTGGATCAAATTGAGTCTGCCATCGCTGTTGCATTGATTCGTGCTCCCAATGCCAGCGCGGCTAAAGTGGCGGAGCGGGCTTGCAGTATTTTGCGCGAGCAGCGACAACCTGATTATTGCCAGAATCTGGAAGGGCAAACTTTACTGGCGTTTTCAAAACTGACTTCCAAAGCTGGAAACAGTATCGTCAATCATGGCAGTGACTCGACACCTAATACGGCTAATCTTGCGCCGCATCTTGCCCGGCGTTTATTGAAAAAAGACAGTGCCAGAGTTCAGTCAACTCTTGATGCCGGTGTTCAGACCGTGGCGCGCAATAGTCTGGTACGTCAGTTATCGTCGCTGGTAGATAGAAATGTGGAGGATGGTGCGGTCGTCGTATTGGATAATGCTAGTGGCGATGTTCTTGCCTGGGTGGGTTCCAGTGGCAGTTTATCGGATGCATCTCAGGTGGATGGTGTGCTGGCGTTGCGACAGGCGGGTTCTACGCTGAAGCCATTTTTGTATGAAATTGCCTTTGAAAAAAAATTGCTGACAGCCGCATCCATTCTTGACGATACCCCGGTTAATTTGCCGACAGCAAATGGCTTATATATTCCGCAGAATTACGATAAACATTTTAAGGGGATGGTCAGTGCGAGGACGGCACTCGCTTCTTCGCTCAATATTCCTGCTGTGCGGACATTGATCAGCGTGACGCCTTCGACCTTTTTTCAGTATTTGCAGAATCTGGGTTTGGGTTTGCGCGAGTCTGGCGAATATTACGGTTACAGTCTGGCATTGGGAAGTGCGGATGTCAGTTTGCTCAATTTAACCAACGCATACCGCACTTTGGCAAGGCAGGGATTATTCAGTCAGCCAAGAATGACTCTGTCTGCAAAATTGGATACGCCAAAACGTATTTTGAATCCGCAAGCAAGTTACATTGTTGGTGACATTTTAAGTGACCGTGCTGCCCGTGCTTTGACCTTTGGCCTGGAAAATGCACTGAGCACACGCATCTGGACCGCAGTGAAAACAGGCACATCAAAAGATATGAGGGATAACTGGTGCATCGGTTATTCCCAGCGTTATACGGTTGGCGTCTGGGTGGGGAATGCTTCAGGAGAGCCTATGTGGGATGTTTCTGGCATAACTGGTGCGGCTCCCGTGTGGCAGGAAGTCATGCACTACTTACACCAGCGAGATGGACAAAAAGCCTACAGCACTTCGCCTCCGCTGCCCTCCGATGTGCAGGTACGTCAGATTCACTTCAGTAGTCCTATCGAAGGAGATAGAAAAGAGCTGTTTTTGACAGGAACCGAGCAGGCTAATATCACTCTTGCTCTATCAGATACGATTGCCCCCAAAATTCGTTATCCGAAAACGGGAATGGTCGTGGCTCTTGATCCAGACATTCCCCCTGATCGTCAGAAACTGAGGTTGCAAGTCACGGGAATTCATCGCGCCATGCTGGTATTGGATGGAAAAAATCTCAGTTTGAGTACATCTAAAACCGCAGAGCCGGGACTACATTACGATTGGTTTCCCTGGCCAGGTAAACATATATTGAGTTTGCTGGACATGAATGGGGCTATCCTGGATCAACTGACATTTGAAGTGCGTGGCGCGGTATTGTCAAATACGGCGCCACGTTGATCTGGTGTATTGTTAATGCGCACCACCAGCATCAATGGGAGCAGATGATTTTTTTGGTCGGGTCATCCATACCAAGCTGATCAATGCCAGAAATGTCCATGCAGCCATATAAAAAATGTCTGTCGCTGCCATTGTGCTTGCCTGAACACTGATGACTCTATCGATTACCGCATGGGCTGCCGGTTCTGGCATTCCTTGCTGCATTAATCCCTGCACACTTTGTACGAATACCGGATAGCTGCTACCCGTATTTTCTGTGATGTGGGCATGGTGCATTGTTGTGCGGCTATCCCACATGGTGGTCATGATGGAGGCGCCCATACCTCCACACATAATCCGAACAAAATTGGATAATCCAGATGCGGCAGGAATTTTATCCGGTGACTGCCCAGATAATATGATAGAAGTCAGTGGGATAAAGAACATGGACATCGCAGCGCCTTGCAGCAGGGTCGGTATCATCAATGACATGGTATCGACATCTGTGGTGAAGCGTGAACGCATGAAAAAGACGATCGCAAACAGGATGAATGCAAGTGAAGCGACGCGTCTGGCATCCACCTTCGGTAAAATTTTACCGATAACAGGCGACAAAATGATCGCAAAAATTCCAACAGGTGCCATGACTTTCCCTGCTTCAGTCGCCGTGTAGGATAACTGCGTCTGCAACCACAAAGGCATAATCACGAGGCTTCCAAAGAACAAACCGTAGCCGATGGAAATCGCAATCACACCAGCCGAAAAATTTCGGCCTTTGAACAGCGATAAATCGACTACAGGATGATCCTGGCCCAACTCCCAGATCACAAAATAAATGAAACCAACAGCAGCAATCACGGTGAGTAGAATGATTTCGCCGGAGTTGAACCAATCCAGTTCTTTTCCCTTATCCAGCATTAACTGCAAAGCTGCGACCCAGATCATCAGAAGAAATAAACCCACTTTATCGATCGGAATGGCTTTAATGCTCGATTCCCGCTTTCGGTAAATTGACCAGGTTGCCCATACAGTAAATAAGCCGATGGGAATATTAATGTAAAAAATCCAGGGCCAGGAATAGTTGTCGGAAATCCAGCCACCAAGCAGCGGACCCATAATTGGTGCTACCAGGGTGGTCATTCCCCATAAAGCCAATGCCATAGAGCTCTTTGAAGGCGGATAACTACCCAGTAGCAATGATTGCGATAAAGGAATCATCGGACCTGCGACAGCCCCTTGCAGCACCCGGGCAGCAATTAACATCTCGATATTCGGAGCCATGCCGCATAGCCACGACGACAAGACGAATAGCAGGATGGATGTCATGAACAAACGTACTTGTCCAAATTGTGTCGTCAGCCATCCTGTCAGCGGAATAGAAATGGCGTTGGCAACAGCAAATGAGGTGATGACCCACGTTCCCTGTTGCGGAGAAACACCCAGATTACCCGAGATGGCAGGAATAGATACATTGGCGATAGATGAATCCAGCACATTCATAAATACTGCCAGCGACAGGGCAAGAGTACCCATTGACAGCTGGGAGCCTTTCAGTGGCGGATATGTCGCGCTGGTTTGCTGGCTCATTACTTCGCCTTGATATTTGCGTTAATGATTTCAGCAATACGCTGCTCGGCGTCTTTTCCGTGTTGTTCAAAGACCGATGTCTGATAGGCCGGTGAAGTACGGGCGGGTTGATTGGCAGTAACAGGAGCCCCTTGCTGTTGTGAGATATTGACTTCTGCTTGCATGGAGACGCCGATTCGCAATGGATGTGCTTTCAGTTCTTTAGGATCCAGAGAAATTCTGACAGGAACACGCTGCACTACCTTAATCCAGTTACCACTGGCATTTTGTGCTGGCAACAAAGCAAATGCAGAGCCTGTGCCGGCGGACATTCCGAGAACTTTTCCGTGGTATTCGACATTGCTGCCGTAGACGTCGGAGTGCAGGATAACGTCCTGACCTATGCGCATGTGAGCCAGTTGCACCTCTTTGAAGTTGGCATCGACCCACAACGAGTTTAAAGGAACGATAGACAGCAACGGTGCGCCGGGTGCTACGCGTTGTCCGATTTGAACTGCGCGCTTGGCAACATAGCCAGTTAATGGTGCGGGTATGCTGGTGCGGCTATATGCCAGCATCGTTTCACGTACTTTGGATGCTGCGCGTAATACATTCGGATGTTGGCTGACATTGGTGTTTTCGGTCAGAGCGCGGTTGGATGCCAATTGCTCTTTGGCTGCGAGTAATGCTGCCTCTGCTGTTTTGAGACTATTTTTAGCGTGTTCCAACTCTTCAGTAGAAACGGCACCAGTGCTCAGTAATTGCTGGCGTCGTGCCAGATCTGCCTTGGCGCGTTCCACATCGCTGCTACGCACATCGATATTCGCTTGCAGGCTACCGTTATTCGCAAATAAGACTTTCACTTCACGAACAGTCTGTGCCAGTTGTGCTTCCGCCTGATCCAGAGCCACTTTGGCATCTGACTTGTCAAAATCGACCAGTGGCTTACCAGCCTGAACCAATTCCGTATCATCCGCATTGATAGCGAGGACAGTTCCGGCTATTTGTGGCGTAACCTGCACGACGTTACCGGCAGCATAGGCATCTTCTGTATGTTCAATATTGCGAGCAAACATATACCACCAGATGCCATAAGCAATGGCTGCGATGACGAGAATGCTGGTAACAATTAATAAGGCTCCACGACGTTTGCCAGGGTCTGGTGCGGCCGGTGCTGGGGTTGATGTCGTATTTGTGGTGTTGTTTGCTGGCGTGCTCATTACTTTGCCTCCGATTTGTTGGATGCTGGGATCATTGTTTTGGATGTTTGAGATATTGGTTTTGTTTGGCTCGTGGGTACGGTTGCCAAGGCTTTACGATCGTATCCACCTCCGAGTGCCTTGATCAGGTTGATCTGGCTATCTGCATGTCGTATTGCAATATCAAGCGATATTTTTTTCTGTGTCAGTAATGCAGCTTCTGCGCTAAGAACAGGTAATACATTGGCTGTGCCGGCCTTTTGCCTCTGTTGTGCCAGTTGCAGTACGGCGTTGGCAGCTGCTTCGGAAGCCTGTTGCTGCTGAGCTTGCACTTCGCTTGATTGCAGTGTTTTTACCTGATCTGCTATCTCGCGCAGTGCATCGGTCAGGCTTTGATTATAGGTGGCGACAGCTGCATCGTAGCTGGCCACTTTGCTTTTGAGCTGGGCACGCAAACGTCCGCCTTCAAAGATAGGTAAACGGATTGCTGGCCCAGCGCCAATGATCGTGCTTCCGGTATTGAGTAATTTATCCAGACCGAGGCTGGATACACCTGCGAAACCGACGAGATTAATGTTCGGATAAAACTGTGTTTTAGAGACATCAATCTCTCCCTGCACCGCTTCGACTCTCCAGCGCGCCGCAACGATGTCTGGGCGTCGCGCCATCAATTCCAGTGGCAAATCGGCAGGTACTCCCGATTGTGTGGATGCAGAAAAAACAGGGCGTCCAATCTGATGACCACGCTCCGGACCAGCGCCTAATAATGCGGCGAGCTGATTCCGGCTCAGGGCAATCGCTTCCTGCCACAGAATCATGTCATTTTTAATGGAGGATGTCTGGATCAGTCCTTGCTGTACTTCTGATTTTGTTTCTAATCCTGCTCTGACTCTTTGCGCCGTCAGTTGGTCCAGTTTTTCGCGGACTTGTAATTGTTGATTGCTGATTTCGAGTTGCGCATATTGACGTGCAAGCTGCAGCCAGGTGCGTGCAATGGCATTGCTTAGCATCAGCCTGGTACTTTGTTGTTCGGCTTCTGCGACTTTTTCCTGTGATAGTGCGGTACGCATTTCTGCGCGATGCTTGCCCCAGAAGTCGAGTTCATAACTGAAGTTCAATGCAAGCTGATTATTGGTTTTGTAATTGCCCGCCAGAGGTGGTGGAATCAGACCATTTTCCGTAAACCGTTGATAGGTACTGTCCAGGCTGGCATTGACAGATGGCAGCTCGTTGGCGCCAACTGACTCGCTCAGTGCTTTGGCCGCGCTGATGCGTGCTGCGGCAATTTGAAGGCTGGGATTGTTTGCCAGACCAGCATCAATCAAATCCTGTAAGTCTTGACCACCGATATGTTGAGCCCATTGGCTATCAGGCCATTGGTTTTCACTCCATTTTGATCGTTGTTGCGTCTGTCCTTTTTGTTCTGCATAAAGACCTGCAGACATCTCGGAAGACAATGATTTCATTGTCGCCTGACTTTGTATGCCGTGAAAGCTGACGCAAGCCGACAGCATTGCTATTGCACCAATCGCAATGGCGTGCCGGGCAAAATGTCTGGTGCTGGGCATAGTAGATAAATAAGGTGTCATGTGAGTACAGTGATAGAGAAAGTTTGCACTACAAATTAGATAATTACTCAATAAATTAATTGACTAAGCAATGATTTATTTTTTGGATTCAAGTAATGGACGATTCGCGAGTAACTTGCGTAACAGTGATTTGAGAAAGCCAATTTCTTCTTCAGTAAAGCCTGTAAAACCGATATTCAGCACTTCGCGATAAACGGGGGGGAGTTTGGCAGACAATTCTTTGCCGGCCTCGGTCAGTTCGAGCCGATACAGTCGTTTATCTTTTTCATTGACGACGCGTTGTATCAGCCTTTTTTTTTCAAGTTTATCCAGAGTGCGCTTCATGGCAGCAGAATCAATCAGAAGTTCTCTGGAAAGATCTGCAGCCGTAGTACATCTTTTCATTGCCAGCATGACGAATACACTACTTTGTGCATGAGTGATATCAAGATCGCGCAGAGATTCATCGACTGCTCTGCTGAGCATGGTTCTGGCTCTTGCGATCAGATAACCTACGCTGTCTTCAGCCTGAGCTGCATCGAATTTTATGACGTCATTTTCGGTATTCATGGTGATGGATAATCATTGACTAGGCAATAGTCTACATCAAGTGATTTTTTTTTGCAGGACGTAAAAAAAGCGCTGCAATTGCAGCGCTTTTGAGATGTACAAATTATTTTATAAAATTTCACTTGCGTGATCGGCGAGGCGAGAACGTTCGCCACGGGCCAATGTGACGTGCCCACTATGCGCCCACCCTTTAAAGCGGTCGACCACATAAGTCAAACCACTGGAACCTTCCGTCAGATATGGGGTGTCAATCTGCGCAATATTGCCCAGGCAAATGATCTTGGTTCCTGGACCTGCACGGGTGACCAGTGTCTTGACTTGTTTTGGTGTGAGATTTTGTGCCTCATCAATAATCAGGAATTTGTTGACGAAGGTGCGGCCACGCATAAAATTCAGCGATTTAATTTTAATTTTCGAGCGGATCAGGTCCTGTGTTGCAGCCCGTCCCCAGTCGCCGGCGTCATTGTCGGATTTGTTCAGGACTTCCAGATTGTCATCAAAGGCTCCCATCCATGGAGACATTTTTTCTTCTTCGGTACCAGGCAGGAAGCCGATATCCTCGCCAACCGGAACTGTCACACGAGTGACGATAATCTCATTATACGTTTTGGTTTCAAGCACTTGTGCCAGGCCCGCAGCCAGAGCCAGCAAAGTCTTACCGGTGCCTGCTTGTCCCAGTAATGTGACGAAATCGCATTCAGGATCCATTAACAGATTGAGAGCGAAGTTCTGCTCACGATTACGCGACGTAATACCCCATACGCTATGTTTGATATGGCCATAATCACGCAATGTCTGCAGAACTGCAGTTTTGCCGTTGATTTGTCTGACCTGACCATAGAACGATGCTTCGCCGTTTTTGGGTTCCAGATAGACAAACTGATTGACCAGCAGGCTAGGAATAACCGGACCTGTAATTCGGTAAAATGTTGTGCTCAGACCGTTACGGTTTTCTTGCCAGGTTTCTATGCCCTTGCCGTGTTTATTCCAGAAGTCATCAGGCAATTGCACTATGCCGGAATACAATAAATCTGAATCTTCCAGCACGTGATCATTGAAATAATCTTCAGCTGGCAATCCCATGGCACGCGCTTTAATGCGCATGTTGATATCTTTTGATACCAGTACGATAGGCCGCCCAGGGAATTCTTGCTCAAGCGCACGAACGACGCCCAAAATCTGGTTATCAGCTTTGCCCTGTGGCAAGCCGCGCGGTAATTCTCCGATTTGCAGTTTGGTTTGGAAGTACAGGTGGCCTTTGGCATCTTTATTGCCAAGTTTGGACAACAAAATACCTTTTTCTATATCGTGATGATCAATGTCACCAACCAGTGCATCCAGTGAGCGTGACACTTGACGGGCATTACGTGCTACTTCCGACATTCCTTTTTTATGATCATCCAGCTCTTCCAACGTGATCATTGGCAGGTAAATATCATGTTCTTCGAATCGGAATAACGATGATGGATCATGCATCAACACATTGGTATCGAGCACAAACAGTTTGGTTACACCGGATTTATCTGCAGCACGACTGGTGCCGGACTTGACCCGGCTATCCTGGATTTTATTTTTTGCTGCTGCAGCGACAGCAGTTGCTGTGCTTACTTTTGCTACAGGTGCAGATTGCTCAGCAACGATAATATTTGCGGTCACTGGAACTGCACTCGTTTTCTTTCTGGGAGTTGAGCTTGCTGCAACGACAGGCTTGGATTTTTCTGCTGATACAGTTTTTACCGTCTTACTGAGTTTGCTTTTGTCTGCCGTTGGGTAATCTTTGGTGGACAGCAGCGCAGCTGGTTTTGTCGGCATTTTAGGCAATGGCATGAAAACCTCAATCAATAGTGAGAGCTGAAAAATTAAAAAGCCGCTGCGACGACCCCAGTATTACTGGTTATGCCATCGGCGGCTTTTATGTATGAAAAATAGGTGGAGTTCAATTAGCTTTTTGCGCTCACAAATTCAAGTACTTCATCAACGTGTCCTGCAACTTTAACGCCTCTCCATTCTTTCACTAATGTACCTGTTGCGTCAATCACAAACGTGCTGCGTTCTATGCCTCTGACTTGTTTGCCATACATGTTTTTCATTTTCATGACGTTAAACAACTGGCAAAGTGTTTCATCTGGATCGGAAATTAGTTCAAATGGCAGCGCCAGTTTGTTTTTAAATCCTTCATGAGAACGAAGGCTGTCACGGCTGATGCCAAAAACTTCGGTATTAGCCTGTTGAAAACCTGCATAGGCTTCTCGGAACGCAATACTTTCTGTTGTACATCCGGGGGTATTATCTTTTGGGTAAAAATAAATCACCAGATTTTTGCCAGAATAATCGCTGAGTTGAAATTCTTTGCCGCTGGTCATCGGGGCGGTAAAGTGCGGAACCTGGCAATGCAATGCGGAAGGGGCGTCAGCCACTGTCGTCTCCTTAGTTAGGGGTGGAGAAAGCATCGCTGACGGGCTAGAGCAGGGCGATCAATTCTCCGGAACGTCCCGGTAAGCTCGCCCAGGACAAGGGGCGTATCGGTAATTCCTGGTGTTGTATGGCGGTGTAGTAATCTGCCATAGATATGCAGCGATAGCCTTGTTTCTGCCAGCCTGTCAGCAATTCCTCAAATATGGGGGCGAGTTTTTGCCCTTCAAGTTCAGCATGCAAGGTAAATACATGATCTCGTGCAGATTTCGTCAATGACAGGATATGTTGCGCGATATTGCTGATCGTAATTTCCTTATCGGCGATAGTTCTACCCAGTAATTCATCAAGTGTCGGTAGTGTGGTAGGCATTTGTATGCAAGACTGGACCTCGGACGCAATTTGCAGACGGTAAGGTCCATACGCTGGATTGGCAAGACTACCATCCTCCTTGAGCATGGCTCTTCCATCTGATGCATACGCCATGCCAAACTGATCGAGTTGTGCAAAGGCATGCGCATTCATTTGCCAGCCTGCCGCGCCATGCGTTTTTGGCGGTGTGCCGAAAATTTGCTGAAACTTGCGACTGGCTTGCTGCATCTGGTGCTGAGTCCAGGTCGCATCTTTATGGCGTACATTATCTTGCCAGACCACATGATCCCATGTGTGGATGCCGCACTCAAAGCCGGCAGCTTGTACAGCCCGCATTTCCGCGGTGCAACTGCCTATGTCTGGTGCTGGCAGCAGCACACCATACATCAGCGTTTTAATACCATAATGTTCCACGACAGAAGTACGTGATACTTTCTGAAAAAATCCCGGGCGAAATGCGCGTCGCAAAGCCCAGCCTGTGTGATCTTTTCCCAGTGAAAAAAGAAACGTGGCACCTGCCTGATGCTTTGTCAGAAGGCGTACCAGATTGGGTACGCCTTCTTTGGTGCCGCGATAGGTATCGACGTCAATCTTAAGAACAATAGAGGGCATGCTGAATATCGTCGTTGGCTTAGTCCATCAAGGCGCGTGCTTCTGCGACTTGTGAGCGGTAAGCATCAAAAATATTGCGCATCGTGTCTTGCATCGTCGTGACCGGCTTCCAGCCGAGTTCTTCGCAGGTGTTGGTGATTTTTGGTACACGGTTTTGTACGTCCTGGTATCCCTTGCCGTAGTAAGCGGCAGAGGTGGTTTCTGTCAGTCCGACTTTTTTAGCTGTTTCCGCGTACTCTGGGTATTCTGCTGCCAGATCCAGCATCATGTGCGCCAGCTCGCGAATAGAAAAGTTATTAGTCGGATTGCCGATGTTATAAATCTTGCCGGACGCAATGCCATTTTTGTTGTCGATGATGCGCATCAGAGCATCAATACCGTCATCAATATAAGTGAAAGCACGTTTTTGTGCGCCGCCATCCACCAGCGAAATGTTTTCGCCACGAACGATGTGACCAAAGAATTGCGTTACTACGCGTGAGCTGCCTTCTTTTGGTGTATGGATATTATCCAGACCAGCACCGATCCAGTTAAATGGGCGGAACAGCGTGAAGTTCAGACCTTCCATGCCATAGCCCCAGATGACGCGATCCATCAGTTGCTTGGCACAGGAATAAATCCAGCGTGGCTTGTTGATCGGACCGCAGATCAGTTCAGATTCTTCCGGATCGAACTCTTCATCGTGGCACATGCCGTAGACTTCGGATGTAGAAGGGAAGACCAGATGCTTGCCGTATTTGGCAGCCGAACGCACGATCGGCAAGTTTGCTTCGAAATCCAGTTCAAACACGCGCAATGGTTGTTTGACATAAGTGGAAGGTGTGGCGATCGCGACCAGCGGCAGAATGACGTCGCATTTTTTGACGTGGTATTCAACCCATTCTTTGTTGATGGTGATGTCACCCTCAAAAAAATGCATACGTGGATGATCGATCAGACTGCCCAGACGCTCGGTTTGCATGTCCATGCCATACACTTCCCAGTCTGTGGTTTCCAGAATACGTTTGGACAGATGGTGACCGATAAAACCGTTCACGCCGAGAATAAGGACTTTTTTCATGGTGAGTTTTTCTTTAATAAATGTAGATTGCGTTGCCAGCATTCATTGCAGCGATCAGGCCGCGTTGCACAATTGTTGCAATTCTTTTGCTGAGACTGTTTTGTCATCGCAGCGTAATTCAATGATGCGCACCGTGTGGCCATCGCCACACACGCCAAGTATGACATTATCCACTACATGCAAGCCCGGCGGCAAATTTGCAGCAGGAATATCGGAAAGTCTTGCTTTTACAATCACAAATTGTTTCCTATGTAATTCAGTAAATGCGCCTGGATAGGGTGGAGCAACTGCTCTATGCAGGTTGTAGACCTGCTGTGCTGTATGTTGCCAGTTGATGCGACCATCTTCGGGCTTTCGGCCTCCAAAATAGCTACCTTTAGAGAGCTCATTGGGTAGTCTGTTGAATGTCCCATCAAGCAGGCCCGGCAATGCAGACCACAGAGTTTGTTCGGCAGCGACTGTCAGTTTGCCAAATACCTCATAGGCCGTGTCGTCAGGCAGAATCGGAACAGCCGTCTGCGCAATAATGGCACCGGCATCTGGCTTGGCAGCCATTTCATGCAAAGTGGCACCTGTTTCTGTTTCGCCATGTAAGACTGCCCAATTGACGGGCACGCGGCCTCGATATTTGGGGAGCAGCGAGCCATGAAGGTTATACGCTCCGCGTGAAGCCAGTTCCAGAAGTTTGACTGGCAACATGTGACGGTAATAGAAACTGAAAATGAAATCAGGCGCAATATGTGCTATTTGATCCAGCAGTTCTTGTGATTGCGGATCATTCGGTGTGATAAACGGGATATTGCGTTCCTGACACAAAGCGGCAACCGATTCAAACCAGATGGTTTCAGCCGGATTGTCCTGATGTGTGACGACCAGGGCAATCTTGATCCCACGGGCAAGCAAGGTCTGTATGCAGCGCACACCGACATTGTGATAGGCAAAAACGACAGCCGTAGCGGAGTTGTTCAAGGGTTTCATGTTGTCCATATCATTCGCTTTCCGGCTGGTCGTCGCCGGACTGCTCCAGTATGGTCTGTACCACATAACGGGGACGTCCCCGGACTTGCTGGTAAATTCGACCTACGTATTCTCCTAGCAATCCAATGCCAAACAGAATTACGCCCATCATGAAAAAGGCAATCGCGAACAAGGTGAACAAGCCTTCTGCTTCTGCGCCAAGAATAAAGCGGCGGATGAACAGGAGCAGGACTAAACCTCCTGAAAGCACAGATAGCACCATTCCCAGCATCGAAAACCATTGCAGGGGCATGATGGAGAAACCTGTCATCAGGTCAAAATTCAGACGAATCAGGCTATATAGCGAATATTTCGACTCGCCTGCGGCACGTTCTTCATGCTCGACGATAATTTCCGTTGGTTTACGCGCAAAGGTATAGGCCAGTGCGGGAACGAAAGTATTTACTTCGCTGCACTGGTTAATCAGATTAATGACGTTGCGACCATAGGCGCGCAACATATTTCCCTGGTCGGTAATTTTGATCCGCGTGATTTTTTCACGAAAGCGATTCATCGCCTTGGAGGCATACGTTCTCCATGCGGAATCCTGACGCTTCCGGCGGATTGATCCTACGTAGTCATAGCCTTCGCGCATTTTATCGACCAGCGCACCAATTTCTTCAGGTGGGTTTTGCAAATCAGCATCAAGCGTGACAACGATGTCACCCCTGGTGGCCTCAAATCCAGCCAGAATCGCCATGTGCTGACCATAATTGCCATTAAACAGCACGACTCGCGTGACATCAGGGCGCAGCCGGTACTGATCGGCGAGCAGGGCAGGAGTGTTATCGCGACTGCCGTCATTCACAAACACGATTTCGTAACTAATGCCACGCGCCGCCAGGGCATCCAGCGCCGGATACAGGCGGGCATACAATTTGGCGAGGCCAGATTCTTCGTTATAAACGGGAATGACGACGGAGAGTTCGGGTTTCATTGGTATTGTTGTTGGCCGATTTCAAAGAAGGCAGGATTTTACCGCAGACACGACTCTTTCGACATCTGAGTTTGTCATAGAGGGGAATAAGGGCAAGGTTACAATCTGTTTGCCTATGCGTTCTGCAATCGGGAACATGCCATCAGTAAAGCCGCGTTCGCGATAGTACGTAAACAGATGAATAGCGCGATAGTGATAACCGAGGCCGATTTTCTGGTCCAGCATTGTTTGCATGAAGTCTGCACGATGAATGCGTTCAGGTAACACCAGATGGAACATATGCCAGTTGCTGTGTTCAAAATCTGCTACGGGCAATTCAGCACCGCTGCTGGCTTCAAAATCGTTGCCGAAGCAGTCAAAGTAATGTTTTGCAAGCGATGCGCGTTTGGCGTTAAATTCAGCCAGATGCTTCATTTGGCCTAAACCTATCGCCGCTGCGATATCCGTCATATTGTATTTGCCGCCGAGCACATCAACGTCAATGCCATCCAGTCCGCTGCGGGTAACACCTTGCAGGCGATATTTTTCCGCCAGACGTACTTCCTCGGCATTATTCAACACCAGGCAGCCGCCTTCACCAGTCATGATATTTTTATTGACCTGAAAACTGAACGAAACGAAATCACCAAAGGAGCCGATACGTTTTCCTTTCCAGGTAGAGCCTATCGCCTGAGCGGCATCTTCAATGACACGCAGTTTGTATTTGTCCGCAATGGCGTACAGCCTGTCCATGTCACATGGCAAGCCGCACATGTGTACCGGGATGATCGCTTTGGTACGGGAGGTGATCACTGCTTCGACTTTGTCCAGATCAATGTTGTGAGTCTTTGGGTCGATATCCGCAAATACAGGCGTGGCACCGGTTTCGATGATGACATTGGCCGTGGCGACCCACGAGTTTGGTGTCGTAATGACTTCATCCCCTGTGCCTATGCCTGCGATACGCAGGGCAATTTCCATCGTGCAAGTGCCAGAGTTGAAAGTCCGCACTGGGCGTCCTCCAAAATACTCAGACAACTGCGCTTCGAGTGCCTGAACGTTTGGGCCACTGGTCAGCCAGCCGGAGCGCAGCACATTGGCAACGGCCGCAATAGTGTCCTCATCAATGGTGGGTTTGGTAAAAGGCAGAAATGCAGTGGTGTCGCTCATCATGATCCTTTGGTCAATATATACTGGGTAGAGTATATTTTTATCTGCTTGTAAATATAACGTGGAGCGCCATTTTTTTTAGCATACTCCCGTTTTTTCTTCATTTTAATGCAATGTGGAATGTTCTTCTGTAAGAAAAAGTTTAACTTTTCACGAGTAGCGCCACGCCGATAATGATGACGCCGATCGCCAGCATGCGTTGCATCGACATGACTTCTCCCAGGAAATACCAGGCTCCGATCGCATTCACGATATAGCCAATCGAGAGCATGGGGTAGGCAATGGTGACATCAACACGCGATAAACCGATAATCCATACAACGACAGAAATGACATAGCAACTCAGGCCGCCGATGATGGGTAGCTGCGTTGCCAGTTGCAATCCGGTAGAAAACCAGTTGTCCGCGGTCAGGTGAATAGCACCGACTGCATTGGTACCTTTTTTGAGCAAAAGTTGCGCCATAGCATTTAATAAAATGCCGGTAAGGATAAAGCCAAAAGTATTTATATTCATATCGTTAATGAGAGGGTGACGGGCCTGCTGCTGGTGTTGGCGGTACAGAGGCAGTTGGTATTGTTTGTGAGGAAGCGTGTGCCGAATTCACTGGGGGCGGTGTCGCGATGATGACACGTCTCGGGTCTTCACCAATGACTCGCATCGCAAGTTGTTGTGCCTTGAATTCTGCGTAAATATCTGTACGAACAATCGCGACAGCCGATTCCCCTTTACTGATGTGCCT
Organism: Undibacterium sp. SXout7W; assembly: GCF_049339385.1. Lineage (NCBI taxonomy): Bacteria > Pseudomonadati > Pseudomonadota > Betaproteobacteria > Burkholderiales > Oxalobacteraceae > Undibacterium > Undibacterium sp. SXout7W. The sequence goes on from NZ_JBMPPF010000005.1 coordinate 178,855, forward strand.
ATTCCAGCGCGCGATGAAATCTTCGCGTTTTGGTATCCACAATTCAGGTTGCTGTTCCAGTCCAAATTGCATTTCATCCGGAAACTCCACCAAAGTCAGCGTGTGCTGCAAGTAAAACGGCAATGCCTGCTCGTAGCGACCTACTGCGTATATAGGTGTTGTTGGTTGTTTCAATTCTGCTTGTATCGCGGGTATGTGGGCTGTTCCTGCAATATATTTCCCCCAGGGATCATGTCCTAAAAATGCAATCTGGCCAGCCACAAAGCCCGTCGCCGCAAGAATAATACAAGCCCAATCTTTACCTGCTAGCCCTTTACGCGCTAACAGCCACGCTGCGATTCCTCCTGCCAGTGTCAGTCCTGCCGCGATTGCCAGCCACGGAGCATACCCCTGATACAGCGGTATTTCATAGGGAGTAGTACCCATGCCAGCAGCTTTGTTGATGAATAACAAACCAACCAGACCAATCATCCCAAACAGTATTGCGGCGATTTGCATGGACCGCGCGGATGCTCGTTCCAGGAATACGGCGATCAATAGTGCCAATGCCGGGAAAATCGGCAAAATATACCCCGGTAATTTAGAGCCTGAAATGCTGAAAAAGAAAAAGAAAAATACCGACCACACAAGCAGTAATTTGCGTGCCTGAAACAAACCCTTATCCTTGCCGACGCCAGCCCATAAGCCTTGCAACAGAAAACCCAGCCAAGGAACAATCCCCAGAATCAGAAATGGGAAAAAGTAATACCACGCGCCGCCACGTTTATGTACGTTACTGGTAAAACGATCAAAATGTTCGTGAATGAAAAAGAAATGCGGATGTTCAGGATTTTTTAATGCAATCAATATAAACCAAGGTGCCGTGACCGCAAAAAAAAGCAACAAGCCTTTCACCAGATGCAAGCGCGTCCATAGCGCAATATCACGCGTCCACAAGGTATAAAGTACCAATACGGCGCCGGGTAAAACAAAGCCGATTAATCCTTTTGACATGGTGGCCAACGCCATTCCCAGCCAGCACAACAGCATGCCATGACGCTGCTCTCGTGTACTGGCATGCTCCCTTTGCGCCAGCAACAGTCCACATAAACTCAGTGTCATCATGCCGGATAAGCCCATGTCCAGAGAATTGACATGTCCCATGCCAGCCCAGTAAAAACTGGAGCCCAGGACCAATGCAGCACTGATTCCCACACGTCGGCTGAATACTTTTGTACCTGTGTACGCAACCATTGCCACGCCAGCCAAACCACACAGGCCCGTCCATAAACGTGCCTGCCAGTCACCTAGCCCGAATGCGGCGAAACTAAGTGCATTCATCCAGTTTTGTAATGGCGGTTTTTCGAAATATTTGATGCCGTTCAGGCGCAATGTAATCCAGTCGCCAGTTGCCAGCATCTCTCTGGCCATTTCTGCATAGCGACCTTCATCCGTCGGTACCAGTGTTCTGGCACCCAGCATATACAGCCAGATCAGAAGAAATGCTATCGTAATTGCCCATAAAGTGCGTGGACTGTCGTAAGGCGAGGAAGATGAGTGCGGTGTCGGGGATGATTTCATGCAGCATCCATAATCAGCGCCAGCGCGACTTTGCGACCTTCCGCCATCAAAATATTGTAGGTGCGGCAGGCTGCCTTATTATCCATGCACTCGACGCCTATGCGACGCGCCGCCAATGCGGCAGTCAATTTAGGATGAATGAATTTTTGTCTGTTACCTGTGCCTAAAATCACAACATCAGGTGCAGTTGCTTCAATTTGAGCGATATGTTCGGCAGTCAGTTGCTCGAATTGCTGAACAGGCCAGGCGGCAGGTTTGGTTTCGGGAAGTACGATCAGGCTGTGTTTGAATAAAATCGCATTGATTTCAACGCTGTCTGTTTCGTATCCGGTAATAGTCTGGTATTGCTGAGTATGGGTAGAGTGCAGCTTCATCTTTGGGCTCAGTGTTAGGCATGTGTTATGCGAATGCCGCATTGTAACTTTTTTTGCCTGTCATACGCTGCGCGAGCCATGATAATCACGAGCGTGATCAGCGTAGCTGATCGTAGTGGCTGATCGTAGTGGCTGATTGAATAGACTGAAAATGATATGAAAATAGCCTTACGTCATTATTTCTATTGTGAAACAATGACGTAAGGCTATTTTTGCAGCTGCAATCATATACAGGGCACAAGTAGGTCGAAAATAGGTCTCAAGTAGGAAGTAAATGGTGAATGAAAACTTTCCTACTTGTCTTTCCTGCTGAGATCAGCGCGTCAGAATTCTTCCCATTGATCATTGCTATCATTGGTCGCTGGCTTGATGGCTGGTAATTTTTTCTTGCCGACTGCGGATGACGTGTTCGGTGTGCTTGCAGCGCGAGCGATATTGAGCATTGGCTGTTCAGACGCCTTCTTTTTTTGTAATGACGCAGACGGTTGGATATTGACAGCAGGTTTTGCCTGTGGGGTAAGTTGATTGGCATGTAGTCTGAACGCAGATACGGCATCCAGTAAATGGCCGGATTGTTCTTGCATCGATGCCGCCGCCGCTGCCGCCTGCTCTACGAGTGCTGCGTTTTGCTGGGTGACATTGTCCATTTCGACGATGGCCAGATTAATTTGTGATATCCCCGTGTTTTGTTCCGCGCTGGCCGTCGTAATTTCAGAAATGACATCAGATACTTTGCGTACGCTTTCCAGAATGTCGTCCATGGTTTTTCCGGCTTGATCCACCAGATTGCTACCATGGCTAACATTGCTGACCGACGTGTTAATCAAATCCTTGATTTCTTTCGCGGCGGTGGCTGAGCGCTGTGCCAGATTACGCACTTCTGAGGCAACTACCGCAAAACCACGACCTTGTTCACCGGCACGGGCAGCTTCGACCGCCGCATTCAACGCAAGAATATTGGTTTGAAACGCAATACCATCAATGACCCCAATAATATCGACAATTTTTTGTGATGAAGTATTGATAAGATTCATTGTGGATACGACTTCTGCCACCACTTTCCCGCCCTTGAGAGCGACCTCTGATGCAGAGGATGCCAGTTGGTTTGCCTGACGCGCATTATCGGCATTATGTTGCACAGTACTGGTGAGTTCTTCCATGGAGGAGGCTGTTTCTTCGAGAGAGCTTGCCTGGGATTCAGTTCTGGCAGATAAATCCATATTGCCCGACGCGATTTCCTTGGAGGCGATGGAAATGGTTTCGGCGCCCGTTTTTACTTCGCCTATCAGTTGCGCGATGCTGTCGCGCATCACTTTGACTGAATGCAATAAGCTTGACTGGTCATTCTCTTTGAGTTTGATCTCTTCAGATAAATTACCTGCCGAAATATGCCGCGTTACTTCCGCAGTGTAAGCAGGCTCTCCGCCCAGTTGGCGTATAAGACCCCGGGCAATGATCAGCGATACGATGAGTAACACGGTGGCAAGCAGCACTGCCCCGATGGAAGATTCGAATAAGCGCGCTTGAAACGTCGCATCGACTGTATCTATATAGACACCAGAGCCGATCACCCAGCCCCAAGGTGCGAAGCCTTTGACATACGATACTTTTTCAACAGAATCTTTACTGCCTGGTTTGGGCCACATATAGAACACGAAGCCATCACCTTTGGATTTGACAACATCGACCATGTCGTTAAACAGCGGCTTTCCAGCGGTGTCTTTGCTGCCGGATAAATTTTGACCTTCCAGCTCTGGTTTAATGGGGTGCATCACCATGACCGTCTGCATATCATTAATCCAGAAATACTCGCCTTCACCGTAGCGAAGTGCGCGAACGGCATCCATCGCAGCTTGCTTGGCTTCTGGTTCTGATAATTTGTTTTTAACGGAAAGGTTATGGTAGTAAGCCACCAGTTTTTCAGCGGTTTGTACCGTTTGCATGACGTTACTTTTTCGTTCTTGTAACAACATCGTTTTTTCTGTGAACAGAAAAATACTCGTCATGACGAGGAGGCCAATAATAGCGCCAGCTATCAAAATGCCTAAACGCTTGGCAATACTTAAGCTCTGTATGATGCGCGATAATGACATGATGGTCTCCTGAGCGTTATTTTTGTATGCATCTGAACAGCTGTGCCTCGTCATGACGAAGGGTGTCATGCTTCTTGAACGCGCCATCCATTTTTATTTACATCATTTTCTCAATCTTGCCTTACGGAAAAATTACGAATGCAAAAAATAGTGAAATATGTCGTAAAGAAGCAAAAAAATAAGATTTTTTTAATTTTTTAATATGTATGCTCGGGTGCGCTATCGGAGTAATTGCCTGTTGCAAAAGCTTGCTAACCAGCCCGACAATCAGTTCACCATCCAGATGGTGGGTTGCATCCGGTTATTCATTTGATGCTTAATTTGCCATGATTGGCCTTCGTTTTTCAGAAAACGAGTTGATTAAACAGGATTCCTTGTGCAGAATGCTCTTTTCGGCATTGCAGCAAAAAGGAGTATTACGTCTGCATCCGCTGATTGTTGAGTTTATATCGTTAGAGGATTCTTGCTAGTGCGCCTTATAAAAAAATCACAAAAATTAGCTGACGTCTGTTACGACATCCGTGGCCCTGTCATGGAAAAAGCTAAACAGATGGAAGACGAAGGTCATAAGATCATCAAGCTTAATATCGGTAATCTTGCGGTATTCAACTTTGATCCTCCTGACGAAATCGTGCAGGATATGATCCGCAACATGCAAAATGCTGCTGGTTATACCGATTCGAAAGGCATGTTCGCGCCACGTAAAGCGATCATGCACTATTGCCAGGAAAAGCATATCCGTGGCGTGACGATTGAAGATATTTATATCGGTAATGGCGCATCAGAACTGATCGTCATGGGCATGAATGCCTTGCTCAATAGCGGCGACGAAGTATTGGTGCCAGCACCTGATTATCCATTGTGGACTGCGGCGGTGAGTTTATCCGGCGGCAAGCCTGTGCATTATGTCTGCGATGAGAGTGCAGACTGGATGCCTGATATTGATGATATTAAAAGTAAGATCACACCGAATACCAAGGCAATTGTTGTCATTAACCCCAATAATCCGACTGGAGCACTGTATCCTGTCGAAATTCTGCAGCAAATCGTTGAGGTTGCTCGCCAACACCAGCTCATTGTTTTTGCTGATGAAATTTACGACAAGACTTTGTATGACGAAGCAACGCATACTTCGATTGCATCGTTGGCAGATGATGTCTTGTTTTTAACGCTGAACGGCTTATCTAAAAATTACCGTTCATGTGGTTATCGTGCGGGATGGATGATAGTCTCAGGAGAAAAACGGCATGCCAGAGACTATATTGAAGGGCTCAATATGCTCGCATCCATGCGTTTGTGTGCTAACGCACCGGGTCAGTTTGCGATTCAGACTGCGCTGGGAGGCTATCAGAGCATTCAAGATTTGGTAGGTCCTGGCGGGCGTTTGTTAAAACAACGTGATCTCGCCCACAAACTGCTGACAGAGATTCCAGGCGTGACTTGTGTCAAGCCTAAAGCTGCACTATATATGTTTCCGAAACTGGATCCTTTGATGTACCCGATCAAGGACGACCAGGAATTTATTCACGAACTGCTGACCGAGCAGCGCGTGTTGTTGGTGCAAGGAACGGGATTTAACTGGATCAGTCCCGACCACTTCCGGGTGGTATTCCTGCCAAATACGGATGATTTAACCGAGGCTTTTGGTCGCATTGCCCAGTTCCTGGAAAGCTATCGAAAGCGTCACGGCACTAATTAATTCAATTTTACTGTTTAAAAATATATGAAACCCATCAAAGTAGGTCTGTTAGGCATAGGCACCGTCGGCTCCGGCACTTTCAACGTATTGAAGCGTAATCAGGAAGAGATTACGCGTCGCGCAGGTCGCTCGATTGAGATTGCCATGGTGGCAGACCTGAACGTTGAGCGGGCACGTGAATTGACAAATGGCGAAGTAGAAGTCGTCAATGATGCCAATCTGGTAGTGAATAATCCGGATATCGACATCGTCATTGAGTTGATTGGTGGTTACGGTATCGCCAAGGATCTGGTACTTAAAGCTATCGCCAATGGCAAGCATGTTGTTACTGCCAACAAGGCTTTGTTGGCAACCCACGGTAATGAGATTTTCAAAGCCGCACAGGATAAAGGTGTTGTAGTTGCTTTTGAAGCGGCGGTTGCTGGCGGTATTCCTATCATCAAAGCGCTGCGCGAAGGATTGACTGCCAACCGCATTCAATGGATTGCCGGGATTATCAATGGCACAACCAATTTCATCTTGTCCGAAATGCGCGACAAGGGTTTGGATTTTGCGACAGTGTTAAAGCAGGCGCAAGAGTTAGGCTATGCTGAGGCAGACCCTACGTTTGATATCGAAGGTGTGGATGCTGCGCACAAAGCTACCATCATGGCATCGATTGCTTATGGGATTCCGGTGCAATTTGATAAAGCGCACGTTGAAGGCATTACCAAACTTGAAGCAAGTGATATCCGTTATGCCGAAGAATTGGGCTACCGGATCAAATTGCTGGGTATCACCAAGCGCACCGAACAGGGCATAGAATTGCGCGTGCATCCTACACTCATTCCGGCGAAGCGTTTGATTGCGAATGTGGAAGGCGCAATGAATGCAGTTCTGGTACAGGGCGACGCAGTTGGCGCCACTTTATATTATGGCAAAGGGGCAGGTTCTGAGCCTACTGCATCGGCTGTCATTGCTGATCTGGTTGATATTACGCGTCTGGCAACGGCTGATCCTGAACACCGCGTTCCGCATCTGGCATTCCAGCCAAATGCCATCAGCGATCTGCCAATTTTGCCAATGTCTGAGATCGTTACCAGCTATTATCTGCGCATGCACGTGGCCGATAAGCCTGGTGTGTTGGCCGATGTGACTCGTATTCTGGCGGATTTGACAATTTCTATTGATGCGATGTTGCAAAAAGAACCGGCAGAAGGCGAGACTCAAACTGACATCATCATTCTGACGCATCAGACAAAAGAGAAAAATATCGTTGCTGCGATTGAAAAAATTGAAGCGTTGGACGCAGTGTTCGGCACAGTGACGAAATTACGTCTTGAAGAATTGAGCTGAATTCACGTCAGATAAATCAGGTTTGCTATCAATGATAGCGGCTTGGTCAGGACGGTATCAGCCCGTCGAATGAGCAAGAAACGGTGCGATCAACCTAGTGTGATCGCACCGTTTTGTTTGTGCAACAGAACTAGATTAATCTGATTGGATTTGACTTGATTCGAGTTGATATGACCTCTGTGAGTCCTCTGGTTTTGTTGCGCTATGCAGGATTTGGCTTTCCTCTGGCGTTGGTCGCGTTGCCGTTATATGTTTACGCGCCACAATTTTATGCAGAGCGCTTTCATATGTCATTGACGACGATCGGTTCTGCACTGCTAATCGCCAGATTATTCGATGCTTTCATCGATCCTGTTCTCGGTGTGCAGATTGATCGGCGACGCTTTGGCTGGTCTTACGCAGGCTATATCGTTGCTGCATTGCCGTTGTTGATACTGGGCTTTGTCGCTTTGTTTCACCCTCCGGATGTAGTAGCTGCCTTCCCATTTTGGTGGTTTTTTCTGACCTTGATGCTGGTCTATGTGGGGTTTAGTATGGCCAGTATTGCCTATCAAAGCTGGGGTGCAGCATTCAGTTATTCGCCTCAGATAAGGGTGCGGTTGACTGCCTGCCGCGAAGCCTGTGGATTGGCGGGTGTAATTTCTGCTGCTTTGCTGGTGCAGTTTGCGGGCATGTTCTATTTAAGTCTGATCTTTGTCGTTAGCCTGCTGCTGAGTGCAGCTGTTCTGATACGGTATACCGTCAATATCCCGGCACCTGTCAATCTGGTGCAGAGTCATATGACGATGCGCGATCTGTTTGCGGGTCAGAGATTCAGGTCTTTATTTTTGGTGTTTGTATGCAATGGCACAGCGGCTGCAATTCCGGCAACTTTGTTTCTGTTTTTTACCAAAGACCGTTTGCAGCTGGGAGCGTTATCGGGGGTATTGCTGATGCTGTACTTTGTGGCCGCTGCCATGTCTATGCCCATCTGGACTGCGTTGGCTAAACGTTTTGGGGAAATTCGGACATGGTTACTGGCGATGTGTCTCTCTATACTCTGTTTTATCTGGGTGGTTGCCCTGAGTGCTGGTGATGGTCAGGCATTCATGGTGATTTGTGTCTTATCCGGTATGACGTTGGGTGCAGACTTGGCACTACCACCGGCGATTCTGGCGGGGGTGATTCATCAGGCCGGACATAGCGGTCAGCATGAAGGCCTGTATTTTGGGGCATGGAATTGGGCCAGTAAAATGAATCTGGCGTTGGCTGCAGGTGTTTCCTTGCCTTTGCTGGAGTGGCTGGGGTATGTTCCGGGTACGACTGATGCTGGTGGATTAAGGGCTTTAGCCATTGGCTATGCACTGGTTCCTTGTGGCTTGAAACTGATCGCTGCATTAATGTTGTGGCGCTCACGATTGCATGAATTGTTCATGTCCGAAAAGATGGCATCATCAAGATGATCAACGCAGTTGAAGCGGGTAAACAGATCAGCCCAGATCAGCCCAGATCAACCCAGATCAACCTGGCCGGGTTGATCTGTTGAATTATTATAGTAAGTACACGGTGAGCACCGTGGTGGGTGAGTAATCCTGAATCAATCACTTTGAATCAAAAAACATCTGCCAACAAGCTACGTTAGCGCAGCGTTTTTTCATAAAATTCAGCAGGATACTCGCGATGAATTTTTACCAGACTGGAAGCCCGCGTTCCATAGTCAGGTGATTCTATGCAGGGTGAGGACAGCAATCTTTCCAGTTCGAATGAAATACCAGTGTCCGGCAGGCGGCAATCTGGTGCAGGAGTGGTATTGGCCAGAATCTCAAAATACGCCTCGACTGGCGCACGTTGGCAAATCAGGCTGGCAAACTCGGCTTTAGTTCGCACAACTTTGGGCCACGGCGTATCGAGCGCAGCATTAGAGATGCCGTAAATGCCAGCTTCTAATGGTTGCCCATTGCGGGGATCATCCAACTGGCGATTGGAAAACCAGATCAGTTCAGTGCCATCACATAGCAGTAAATTGAATCCATTGTACAGTGCAGCCTGTTCGCGGATGCTGGCAATATAGTCTTTGACGGACAGGTCACTATTTAAGAAATTGGCAACCAATTCGCCGCGAGAGGGGGCATCCTCACGTTTTTCTGAGGGCGCGCGGATGTTGGTGATTGCAGCGAATCTGCTGGTCAGCGTGTCCGGGCCGTTTTCGCTTTGCAATCCCATCCAGGTACCACCGGATTGCAGGTCTCTGCCACCGTAGACTCTGGGGGCATCTTTCCACCATGCCGCCGTAGCAGCAGGGCGGTTATAAAACTCATCCCTGTTGCTGGCAACAACCAAAGGAGTGCACGGAATCAATTTCCAGGCAAAGACGATCAGGCACATAAGTCAACATCCATAAAGTACTCAATATGACGCTCAGAGTGCAGCAACGCAGGCAAATCAGTTTGCGCAACAAGCTGGGCTAACACGGTCGAAAAATGATCCGGTACCGCACGATATACCTCCATCCAGGTATGAATACCATGAGTTGCTTCCGGTCTTTTTTGCACTGTGGCTACTAACTGATAATGCTGCATGACCATCGCCTGCAACTGCGCTTCCGCTCGCCGTACATGAGCTTCGTTTTGCGCTTCTGCTTTAAAGTAAATATAGCAGTTCATAACCTAACTGTGACAGGTTTTCAGGGGAGTATGCTTCGATATCATCAATGTAGTCCAAATAAATACAAGGCACTTAAAAAATACAGGGGGGAGTATTTATTGCGTGATATCTGTGATTTCGTACGGCAGATCCAAAAATATCAGTGGTACGCCAGTGGCTGAGCCAAGATGAATATCCCCCGATTCCTGATCTGCCACTTTCATTTCGACCAGAGCGAGGCTGTCGCTGGCAGAGTATTGTTCCGCATTGACGACCATACCGCAGGCTTGTTCAGCATCACATGGGCTGAATACTTCCATGCCTGCACGAACATCGGCCGTGGCAATGGAAACCAGCGCCATGCGACGTTTTAATTTGCCGAGATACTGACTGCGGGCGACAATTTCCTGCCCCGGATAGCAACCCTTTTTGAAATTAACGCCCCCGATAATTTCAAAATTCACCATCTGAGGTACAAATTGTTCTTGTGTAGCAGCGATGATCATTGGTATTCCTGCCTGTATTTCTGAAAGACGCCAGGCAGCAGTGTTGACTGGTGTCAGTGCCGTGCTCAAGGCCGTCCAGGCCTGAACTGCTGTTTCAGGGGGCGCCAACCATTCATAACGTGGCAATCCCTTGCTGTCGCTCACCCGCAATAATTGTCCGAACTCATTGCTGATGCTGGTGTTTTCGGCTTTAGGCAAGTCTGGAAACCAGGATTGCAAACTGGCAGCCGCCGCTTCCCCCCCCAATCCCAGCAGCACATATTGTGATGTGATGTCAGCGAGTTTGACTTTGGAGCGCAGTACAAACATTTGCAGCCGTTTATGTATGGGAGCCAGGATACTTTTCGACACCTGCAACACAATTTGCTCATTGTTGTTGAATAACAGCAGGCTGGCGAGCATTCTTCCTTTGGGAGAGCAATAGGCAGCGCGACGCAACTCAGATTGCTTGAGCGTTTCAACATCGTTGCTCAATTGATTATGCAAAAAATGCGCCGCTTCTTCGCCACTCGCCTGAATCAGGCCAATATCATTCAATATCGTGATAAATCCTGTTTCCAGTGCGTTATTGTCCCAGGCATTGTTCAGGCCATTAATGCCGTTATCGTTAACTGAAATGCCTTGTTGCGTTAAAAAATCCTGCCACATATTGATATACTCACTCGTTAGCCTCATTATGGCGCTGGCGATACGATTCAACCTGCACCCGATCTGCGAATTATAGTAGTGTCCGCAAAAATGCGTTGAACTAGCCTTCAAACTGCATTCAATGATCAATGCTTATATTGATACTGAATTGATATCAGCCATCGTGGTCTTTCTATACCGCCAGCCGGCGCAGATGCCTTTGGTCTTCATAAGAGACTCAAGTGCCTTGTGCGTGATTTATAACCTCACAATGTAAGTGTTTGTTCTCATGGGATTGATCAAAAAACTTTTTCTTATGCTGATTGTCATGCCGGTATTGATCGGACTGACCGCCGCAGCGGGGTTTATGTATTGGTCCAGTCAGCCTGTATTTATCGGCGATACAGCGATCGAATTTACAATCCGGCCAGGCAGTGGTGTTCGTAGTTTGTCCCATCAGTTGCAAGAGAGCGGATTGCCGGTGCAACCGCTCATGTTTGAGATACTTGCCAGGCTGAGCGGCAAAGCCAGTCGCTTGAAAGCCGGGTCGTATGAGCTGGAATCAGGAAAAACACCCGTCGAATTGCTGGAAAAAATTGCCAACGGAGAGTTTTCACAAGGCACACTGGCCATTATTGAAGGCTGGACATTTTCTCAGATGAGAAAGGCGGTAGACGCACACCCAGCCTTGCAGCACGACACTAAAGGTGTGTCGGATGTTGAATTACTCAAAAAAATTGGCGTACCGTATCAGGCGGCAGAAGGTTTATTTTTCCCGGACACCTACTTATTTGCTAAAGGCAGCAGTGATCTTCAGTTGTACCAACAAGCCTATGCGATGATGTCGAAACGACTCGACGATGCGTGGGCCACGCGTTCCAGTGGCTTGCCATATAAAAATGCTTACGAAGTCTTGATTATGGCGTCGATTGTAGAAAAAGAAACAGGACAAAAATCTGAGCGCAGTCTGATTTCTGCTGTGTTTTCGAATCGTCTGAAAACGGGCATGCTGCTGCAAACTGACCCTACCGTGATTTACGGTATGGGAGATGCTTATCAAGGCAAAATTTATAAACGCGATTTACTGACCGATACACCCTACAACACCTATACACGCGCTGGTTTGCCGCCCACGCCGATTGCCTTGCCGGGTCTGGCATCGCTGACAGCCGCGGCAAACCCTGCGCGCAGTGATGCACTGTACTTTGTTGCCCGTGGTGATGGCAGTAGTCATTTTTCAACTAACCTGAGTGAGCACAATCAGGCAGTGAATAAATATCAGCGAAATATTCGCAGTAAATAAAATAAGCTAATGAAACAAACAGGAAAATTCATCACGTTCGAAGGCATTGATGGTGCTGGTAAATCTACGCATATTCCGTATGTGGTGGATTATCTGCGACAGCATTTACCTTCTGAAACCAAAGTTGTCGCCAGTCGTGAACCCGGCGGCACTCCGCTGGGAGAGTCATTGCGTGAAATACTTTTGCAGCAAAACATGCATCTTGAAACGGAAGCTTTACTGATGTTTGCCTCACGCCGCGAACATCTGGCACAAATCATCGAACCAGCCCTGGGCAGAGGGGACTGGGTTATTTCTGATCGTTTCACCGATGCCAGTTTTGCGTATCAGGGTGGCGGGCGTCATTTATCTCTGGATAAACTCAATGTGCTTGAACAATGGGTGCACCCGCATCTGCAACCGGATATGACCTTATTGTTTGATGTGCCACTGGAGGTCGCGCGCGCGCGCTTGGATGCAAGCAGGGCACTGGATAAATTCGAAAAAGAAAAAGCAGATTTTTTTGAGAATACCCGCAATGAATATTTGCGCCGTGCCGCACAGTTTCCTGAGCGTTTCAGATTAATCGACTCAACGCAATCAATCGCCGATATCCGTCTGCAACTGAATGGCTTGCTGGATAATTTATTACTGAAACGATCAGTCTGAAATGAGCGCTCCTTTATATTCCTGGCAGCATTCCGCATGGCAGCAACTGCAGACACTGGGACAGCGGCTGCCGCATGCGTTTTTACTATACGGCCCGCAGGGTATAGGTAAAACACGTTTTGCCGAACATCTTGCCCAGTCTTTGCTCTGTGAGTCACCTGGTATCGATGGTCATGCTTGCGAACAGTGTGCTTCATGTGGATGGTTTGTTCAGTACAGCCACCCCGACTACCGGCGCGTCCGGCCAGAGTTGCTCGATGAAGAAGATGCACAACAAGTTGAGGGAGAAGCAGAAGTGTCCCCCAAAAGTGCGAAAACCAGCAAAACACCTTCAAAAGAAATTGTCATCAATCAGATTCGCGCACTCGCGGATTTTATGAACATTTCTACGCACCGGCAGGGGCGTCGCGTTATCGTGCTGTATCCGGCAGAAGCATTAAATGTCCCTGCGGCCAATGCCTTGTTGAAATCACTCGAAGAGCCTGCCGCAAATACGGTGTTTATTCTGGTCTCCCATCATCTGGATAAATTGCTGCCAACGATTTTGTCACGTTGCCATAAGTTTGCGTTAACTCAACCAGATCATGAACAGGCGATGGCATGGTTGACATCTCAGGGAGTTCGAGATGCCGATGTCTGGCTGGCGCAACAAGGAGGAGCACCACTCTCTGCACTGGAAGTTGCACAGTCGGATAGTCGCGATGAACTGGATGAATTTCTGAAGCAGCTGAGCAGGCCTGCCGTGGATGTTTGCCTGAAAATGGCAGAGAAAATGCAAAAAATGGATATGCCCATCACCGTTTCGTGGCTTCAACGTTGGCTGTATGACATATTTTCTTTCAAACAAAGCGGTAGAATCCGGTATTATCCTCGCTATGAAAAAGAGGTAAGGGCGCTGGCCATGCGCGTGAACACGATTCCACTGATGCATATGATCCAGCAGATCAATGAGCGTCAGGCTATTTCCAGTCATCCCTTATCGCCTAAATTATTTTTAGAAGATATGTTGCTGGAATACTCAGCCCTGTTTGAATAGAACCTTGCGAAAGCCCTTGACCATGTCAGATTTACCAGCGGATCTCAGTATTCCACTCAATATTCCGTCACCCAACAGGCCTTCTGTTTTGTCATTGGCAATCAAGGAAAAAGCAGCGCTATATGCCGCATTCATGCCTTTTTTGAAAAGTGGTGGAATTTTTGTTCCTACCAATAAAAACTATCGCCTTGGCGAAGAGATTTATTTGATACTGACCTTGCTCGACGATCCGGCAAAATACCCGATCGCTGGTAAAGTCGCCTGGATTACACCTGCCGGTGCTGGTAATAATAAATCCCAGGGAATCGGCGTACATTTTCCGGAAGATGAAAGCGGTACGCGGATACGGCTGCGGGTAGAAGAATTGTTAGGCGCTGCCATCAGATCTTCACGCGCGACACACACTATCTGAACACTCACACGATTAAAGAAGTACAGCAATGCAATTTACACATCGCCTGGCAAGATTTGAAGATCTGGCCCACATCGTCGCTATTTATAATTCCACCGTCGCTTCGCGACAGGTGACCGCAGATACTGAGCCTGTCAGCGTCGAATCACGTCATGCCTGGTTTGCAGAGCACACACCAGAAAAGCGCCCGCTCTGGGTTTGTGAGCAAAACGGGAAAATTATTGGCTGGCTGTCATTTTCAAACTTTTATGGCAGGCCTGCTTATTCCGGTACGGCTGAATTATCTATTTATTTGCATGAGGATGCGCGTGGACAAGGACTGGGCAAGTACTTTTTATCGCAGGCAATCGCGTTTGCGCCCAATATTCAGGTGCATACGCTATTGGGATTTATTTTTGGACATAACACTCCCAGCCTCAAATTATTTGCTGGATTCGGCTTCGATACCTGGGCGAACATGCCACGTGTGGCGACACTGGATGGTATCGAGCGTGACCTCATTATTCTCGGAAAACGTGTCGCCTGATTCACAACTCAAGGCATGATCCCACGCTGTTGTTCTGAACACTTCATGCGTTGATTGAAATTCCTTTACCTTTAAATTCCGCAGTATGGCGCGATAGCTGAGTACAATAGCAGCCAGCGCCTCATCCGCCATTCCCTTGACAGCAACTGACACTACAGTTGCCTAGCTATTTTAAGAAAGTCCCCGCCATGCTTAGTTACCGCCATGCTTTTCACGCAGGCAATCATGCCGACGTATTAAAACACTTCGTGTTCATTCAGTTACTTCAGTATTTAGGACAGAAAGATACTGCTTACACTTGTATCGATACCCATGCTGGCGCAGGTTTATATGCACTGGATGGTGGTTATGCCAGTAAAAATGCCGAATTTGAGACTGGCATTGCCCCTTTGTGGGATAAAAA
This sequence comes from Undibacterium sp. SXout7W, assembly GCF_049339385.1. Lineage (NCBI taxonomy): Bacteria > Pseudomonadati > Pseudomonadota > Betaproteobacteria > Burkholderiales > Oxalobacteraceae > Undibacterium > Undibacterium sp. SXout7W. Next base: position 193,999 of record NZ_JBMPPF010000005.1, read on the forward strand.
GGATTTGCCAGCGGCACTAGCCGAGTACATCGATCTGGTCAAAGATTTGAATCCAAGTGGCAAATTACGTTACTACCCCGGTTCTCCGTATTGTGCGGATAAGATCATGCGTGAACAGGACAGATTACGTTTGTTTGAACTGCATCCAAGCGAGATCAAAATTCTGAGCGAAAATTTTCGTAAGCTTGATGCTCACGCTGCTGAACAGGGTAAGCGTCCGACTACACGTGGCAAGCGGGTCATTATTTCGAGTGGCGACGGTTTTGATGGTCTGAAAGCCTTGTTGCCTCCGCCGTCCCGCAGGGGAATGGTGTTGATTGATCCTCCTTATGAAGTCAAAGATGATTATCGTCGGGTCAAAGTGACTTTAGAAGACGCGATCAAGCGCTTTCCAACCGGAACCTACGCAGTCTGGTATCCCGTTTTGCAGCGACCAGAATCCCGGCAACTGCCGGAAAAATTAAAACGCCTGCCTTCGAACGGCTGGCTGAATGTTACTTTGTCCATCAGCGGTCCGAATCCGGATGGTTTTGGTCTGCATAGCAGTGGTATGTTTATTATCAATCCACCTTGGACGCTGGCTGCAACACTGAAAGAAGTCATGCCGTATCTGGTCAATGTACTCGGTAAAGATGCCGGTGCGCATTTCAGTATTGAGTCTGGTGATGCCGTTGCACCGCCTGTTCGTCGCGAAAAATAAACATCCGGCGAATTTTCTTCGGTGATGAGCTTGGATTATTCGCGCTGGAGTCACAGAATTTCATATTGAATTTGTTGCGTTGCAATATGTGTTAATCGTCTTTATTTACGACACGAATGGTGGTTGGTAGTCATTGAATTTTCTGAGAATGTTGCTCTGCACTAAAAATAGTGATTGACGAATTAGTACGGTCGTACAAAAATCGTTCAAGAACAAAATTTAGCGATTGCTAAAAGCTAATGTGGTGAGTCAATCGCACAACTCAGGAGACTAAATGACAACCTATCCACAAAGCCCATTAATGGGGCAGATGATGAGCAAACCCATGCTGATATCGAGCCTCATTGAGCATGCGGATCGTTACTTCGGCAATAATGAAATTGTATCCCGCCGTGTTGAAGGCGATATTCATCGCTACAACTACCATGAGTGTCATCAGCGCTCTAAAAAGCTGGCCAATGCATTCCAAAAATTTGGTATCAAGCTCGGTGATCGTATCGCGACTCTGGCTTGGAATGGTTATCGCCATTTGGAGGCTTATTATGCAGTTTCAGGTTCCGGCGCTGTGCTGCATACAATTAATCCCCGTCTGCATCCCGAACAAATTTCTTACATCGTCAATCATGCAGAAGATCAATATCTGCTGTTTGATATCACCTTCTTGCCGATTATTCAGGCCATTGCTGCGCATTGCCCTACGGTAAAGGGTTACATCATGATGTGTGATCGTACACATCTGCCAACAGACGGCAAAATCCCTAATCTGTTGTGTTATGAAGATATTATTGACGAGAATTCAGCGGATTTTGAATGGCCCGTTTTCGATGAAAATTCTGCCTCCAGCCTGTGCTATACATCCGGAACCACAGGTCACCCTAAAGGCGCTCTGTATTCTCACCGGTCAACGATATTGCATTCATATGCATCTGCCATGCCAGATGGCCTGAATGTTTCTGCGCGTGATTCAGTATTACCCGTTGTACCGATGTTCCATGTGAACGCATGGGGTCTGCCTTACTCAGCACCGTTGACTGGCGCAAAACTGGTCTTCCCGGGCCCTCATCTTGATGGTAAGTCATTGTATGAACTGTTTGAGAAGGAACAAGTGACGTTCTCAGCAGGAGTTCCTACCGTATGGCTGGGTCTGCTGACCTATGTAGGTCAACATAATTTACGCTTCTCCTCATTTAAGCGCACGGTGATTGGTGGCTCGGCATGTCCTCCGGCGATGATGAAAACATTGCGCCACACTTATGGAGTTGAAGTGGTACATGCCTGGGGAATGACAGAAATGTCGCCGCTGGGCACTGCTGGCACTTTGATGGCTAAACATCAGAGTCTGAGCGAAGACGAGAAGCAGAGTGTACTGGAAAAACAAGGGCATATTCTGTATGGCGTCGACATGAAAATCGTCGATGATGCTGGTAAAGAGTTGCCTTGGGATGGCAAAACCTATGGTAATTTGCTGGTCAAGGGACCATGGATTATTTCCAGTTATTTCAAAGGTGAGGGCGGTGACGTTTTGCAGGACGGCTGGTTCCCGACTGGAGACGTCGCAACGATTGATGCTGATGGCTACATGCAGATTACGGATCGTAGCAAAGACGTGATTAAATCTGGTGGCGAATGGATCGGAACGATTGACCTGGAAAACGTCGCTGTGTCTCATCCTGCCGTATTGCAGGCAGCGTGCATCGGCGTATTCCACCCTAAATGGGATGAGCGTCCATTGTTGCTGGTGGTGAAAAAACCTGGTGCAGAAGTAACAAAAGAAGAATTACTACATTTCTTTGATGGTAAAGTGGCCAAATGGTGGACGCCTGATGATGTCGTTTTCATTGAGGCATTGCCGTTAGGTGCTACGGGCAAAATTTTGAAAAATAAATTACGAGATCAATTTAAGGAGCATCAACTACCCACTGCATAACGGATGAACCACATCTCTCCTGTATAAAAATAGTCAAGGCAGGAGAGATGGCAGCATAGGCACGACATGTAAGAGAATTAATTCCAATCATAAAAATTTCGGAGAGAGACACATGAAATTCCAATTACGTACATCGCTCGTCGCAGTCGCATTTGCAATCACAGCTCCAGTCGTGATGGCTGATACCATCAAGATTGCTTACATCGATCCTTTATCCGGCGCGTTTGCTCCTGTCGGACAAAATATTTTAAATTCCTACCAATTCATCGCCGATAAAGCCAATGCCGAAAAATGGGCTGGCGCACATACATTCGAAGTCGTTGGCTTTGATAATAAAGGGAGCCCGCAAGAATCTCTGAACATTCTGAAGACCGTGATTGACAAAGGTTTTCGCTACATTACACAGGGAAATGGCTCCGGTGTCGGGCTCGCTTTACTTGATGCAGTGAATAAGCATAATGAACGTAATCCGGGTAAAGAAATTGTTTACCTGAATCACGCAGCTGTTGATCCAGATATGACCAATAGCAAATGCAGTTTCTGGCATTTCCGTTTTGACTCTAATTCAGACATGAAAATGGAGGCGCTGACGACGTATATGGCAGCGGATAAATCCATCAAAAAAGTCTATATCATTGGTCAGAATTATTCCTTTGGTCATCAGGTGACCAGAGCAGCCAAAGAATATCTGGCGCGCAAACGTCCTGATGTACAAATTGTCGGTGATGATTTGCATCCTATCGGTCAGGTAAAAGATTTCTCTCCGTACATTGCTAAAATCAAGGCATCAGGTGCAGATACCGTTATTACAGGTAATTGGGGTGCGGATCTTGCCTTGTTGATTAAATCAGCGAAAGATGCTGATTTGAAAGCTAACTTCTACACTTATTATGCGTCGACAACGGGTGTTCCAACTGCGATGGGGGCAGCGGGTGTTGATCGTGTGAAGTATGTCGGCTATTGGAATCCTAATAATGAAACATTCTCCGGCAAAGAAATTGTCGAAGGTTTCAAGAGCAAATATAAAGACGATTACTACTCCATCGCTACTTACTCTGTTATCACAGCAATGGCCAAAGCGGTTAAGCAGGCGAACTCGATTGATCCTGTGAAAGTCGCATTTGCTCTTGAGGGCTCCAACTTCAAAAGCCTGAATGGTGATGATTCTATGCGTAAGGTAGATCATCAGATCCAGCAACCACTGTATATCGCAACCTGGGTAAAAACAAACGGTAAAGACGTGAAGTTTGATCAGGAAAATACAGGCATGGGCTGGAAAACCAATCAAAAAATTGATGCATTCGTGGCCTCACAGCCATCCTCCTGCCAAATGAAACGTCCAGGCTAATTTAGTAAAAAGAGAGCTTGCCATGCGGTGATCTCTCTTTTTTTACAAACTAAAATAGTACGATCGTGCAAGAAAATTTTAGAAAAGGATCTACGTTGTGGAATTCACACTGATCACTTTGTTGAACGGCGTCAGCTACGGATTGCTGTTGTTTATGCTGTCCTCTGGTCTGACGCTGATATTCAGCATGATGGGCGTACTTAATTTCGCCCATGCCAGTTTTTATATGTTGGGCGCCTACTTTGCCTATGCCATTAGTAGCAAAATCGGATTTTGGCCTGCACTGATTTTTGCACCTTTGCTGGTAGGTTTGCTCGGGGCGCTGATTGAGCGTTATGGACTGCGCTCCGTACATAAATACGGACATATCCCAGAATTATTATTCACTTTTGGTCTGTCTTACGTCATCGTCGAGCTGGTGCAATTGGTGTTTGGTCGCTCTACAGTACCGTACCCGATTCCAACCTCATTAGAAGGCCCACTGTTTACGCTCTATACAACGACTTTCCCTATGTATCGTGGTTTCATGATGCTGGTCGCATTGTTGATGCTGGTCTCTATTTATTTGTTGTTGACACGCACTCGCATCGGTCTCGTTATTCAGGCTGCACTGACTCATCCCGATACCGTAGAAGCACTTGGACACAATGTTCCGCGAGTGTTCATGCTGGTCTTTGGTGGTGGTTGTGCCCTGGCAGGGCTGGCAGGTGTCGTTGGTGGAAATGCCTTTGTCACTGAGCCAGGAATGGCCGCAACGCTGGGCAGCATCATCTTTGTGGTTGTCGTGGTAGGTGGCATGGGATCACTCGCCGGAGCCTTTGTTGCGTCTTTGCTGATCGGTATTCTCCAAACTTTTGCAGTGGCACTCGATTACTCCTTTGTTTCTGTCATGGCAAAATTTGGCATGTTGATCAATGCGACATCGCCAGGATACGCGCTATTCAGCTTAACCATTGCACAGGTCGCGCCGGTCTTGCCATATTTGTTGCTGGTGTTGATTCTGATTTTCAGACCCCGTGGTTTGCTTGGTACGAGAGAAGGATAAACCATGAGTAAAACATTACATTTTAAACCGGTCAATCTTGGTCGCTGGATCATCTGGTCTCTGTTCGCCTTGATTTTGCTGTTGGCGCCAGTCATCTTTAACCAGGGAGCTTCGTTGTCCTTATTGTCGCAAATGGGGACAGTCATGATTTTTGGCTTGTCTTTCAATATGTTATTGGGACAAGGGGGGATGCTGTCATTTGGACATGCTGTGTATTCTGGATTGGGTGCTTTTTTTGCAATTCATGCGATGAACATGGTGGCGGGCGGCTCGTTGATATTTCCAATCACCCTGATTCCTCTGATTGGCGGTGTTGCCGGAATGTTTTTCGGGATTTTATTTGGTTATGTTACGACCAAAAAATCAGGTACGACATTTTCCATGATCACGTTGGGCATGGTGGAACTGGTATTTGCATGCTCATTAATGTTCCCTAATTTCTTCGGTGGCGAAGGCGGCATTTCTACTAACCGTGTGATTGGTCAATCGTTTATGGGAATCACCTATGGGCCTCAAATCCAGGTGTATTACCTGATCGCTTTCTGGTTGTTCATCAGCACGATAGGGATGTATGCCTTTACGCAGACACCACTGGGAAGAATGGCAAATGCTGTCCGCGATAATCCTGAACGAGTCGAATTTGTTGGCTATGACACGCAGTGGGTACGCTATCTGACCCTGATTCTGTCTGCATTTTTTGCAGGTATTGCTGGTGGATTGTCTGCAATTAATTTTGAAATCGTTACGGCAGAAAATGTCAGTGCCGTCCGCTCAGGAGCCGTCCTGTTGTTCACATTTATCGGCGGTATCGGCTTTTTCTTTGGTCCTATGATCGGCGCTATTCTCGGCGTGTTCCTTACTGTGATGTTGTCTGATTTCACGAAAGCATGGCAGCTATATCTGGGGGTATTTTTTATTGTGATCGTGATGTACGCACCAGGTGGTCTCGCCAGTATTTTGATGATGAATCTGCGTATGGTGAAGTTTGGTAAATTCAAGCGCATCTGGCCTTCTATGTGGAAATTACTTCTTTCTTCTGCTGTCGCGATTGCTGGCGCTATTTTGGCGACAGAAATGCTGTATCAACGGACGTTGGAATCAACTCAATCCTCCACTATTTCCCTGTTTGGTATGTCGTTTGATACTGCTCAACCACAAGCATGGATCATCGCATTTGCCTTGATTGCGGCAGGTGTGATTGGCTTTGTTCGTTTTAAACCTGGCTTTGCTCATCAATGGGGTGAAAGCAATACTGAAATTGAAGATCTGATGCGGAGGGCGCAAGCATGACGAGCTTTTCGTTAGAGTTAAAAGAAGTACGTAAAAGTTTTGGTAGTGCAGAGATTATTCGCGGTGCGAGCCTGCAAGTACCAAAAGGAGAGCGTTTTGCCATTATTGGCCCTAACGGGGCTGGAAAATCAACGTTGTTCAATTTGATTTCTGGCAGATTCCCGATTACTTCCGGTGATATTTTGCTCAACGGGGAGAGCACTTCCTCCTTGAAACCCTATGAAATTAATCGTCGTGGTTTGTCACGTAGTTTTCAGATTACGAATATTTTTCATCGACTCTCTGTCTACGAAAACTTACGGTGCGCGGTTCTTTGGTCATTAGGCTACAAGTATTCTTTCTGGCATCGTTTGAATGGGCTGAAAGATGCACACGAGCGAGCAGAATATGTACTTGAACAAATTGGGCTCAAGCGTCGGCGAGATGTGACAGCCGGACTTCTGACGTATGCAGAGCAGCGTGCTTTGGAAATTGGCATCACGATTGCTGGCGGGGCTGATGTCATCTTGCTGGACGAACCAACTGCTGGCATGAGTCGCTCAGAATCAGATGCCGCCGTCGAATTGATTCGAAAAGTGACCGTAGGAAAAACATTACTCATGGTTGAACATGATATGAGCGTGGTGTTTGGATTGGCCGATAAGATTGCTGTAGTGGTATACGGTGAGGTGATCGCTTGTGATACTCCGTCTAACATTCGTAATAATCAAAAAGTGAAAGACGCCTATCTTGGTGGTCATGCTCCAGCGGAGGACAATGTATGAGTGCATTGCTAGACATTAAAAACCTGAATGCATTCTATGGAAAAAGCCACGTATTGCATGGCGTGGATATGCATGTCAATCCGGGTGAAATCGTAAGTTTACTGGGACGCAATGGTGTTGGACGTTCTACCACTGTGAAAGCCACTATGGGGCAGGTCGACGCGACCGGTTCCATTTTGTTCAAAGGGGAAGAAATCATAGGGATGAAAGCGTTTCAGATCGCCCATAAAGGTCTGGGTTATGTTCCTGAAAATCGCGATATTTTTCCTTCACTGACGGTAGAACAAAACCTGATACTTGGTGAGAAATCCAGTTCGGGTAAAGGCAAGAAAAATCGTTGGTCGATTGAAGACATGTATCAGATGTTCCCACGCTTGAAAGAGCGAAGAAATACGGCGGCAGGAGTCATGTCGGGAGGGGAGCAACAGATGCTGACTTTATGCCGTACGCTCATGGGTGATCCTGATCTGATTATGATTGATGAGCCCACTGAAGGGCTTGCACCAAAAATTGTTGAGTTGGTGGGGGAGTATCTGAAAGAGCTAAAAAACCGTGGTATTTCAGTATTGCTCGTTGAACAGAAACTTGCCATTGCACTGGAGATTTCACAGCGCGTGTATGTGATGGGCCACGGGAGTATTGTGTTCGAAGGATCACCGGCAGATTTGCGGGCAAACGACAATATCAGAAAAGAATGGTTGGAAGTCTGATGTTGTGATGCGTTTCAGTCATTGTTGTTGGTAGTAAATCGTGAAGACCATCACTATGTTTTTAGTACCTGGTGATGGTCTTCACAGTAAGCCATTAAATCAGGACTTAAGCAAAATGCGTCTTGGCAGCCTTGTGGCATTTGGTTGGGCAAGCCCATGGCGAGTCCATTGTCGGCACCACACACTGTTTTCATCACTACGATGTATCAGGAATTCAGTCAACATGTTGTCTGCCGATGCGATGGACTTCCCTTGCAAACGAAGTTTTTCTGGCATCAAACGTTGTTTTTACTTGCCAAAATAATTTTTCGTAAGCCTTGTAATAATAGAAGAATTTGCTTAAATCTCTATGTAATTTGCTTGTTTTTTGCTTGCATTTATTGCGTGAGAGCATTTGAAGCTGGTGTCTTTTGATATACAAAAAAGACACAAAAAAGAAATAAATAATCAGTAAATAAAAAATTTATTACAAAATAATACGATCGTTCTATTTTTGCGGTATAGTAATCCCCACTGAATCAGCACTAAAAGGTTTGCTTGCAAACGCAAGTAGAACTGGTAAATCCCAACGGCATTTCAACCATAGGAAAAGACATGAGCGCAGAATACCAAGTGAACGGCGATGTTGCCGTTATTACGCTGAACAATCCACCTGTCAATGGTCTTGGCCATTCGACGCGTAGTGCGATTGTTGACGGCATGAAGCAAGCTTTGAATGATGACGCGATCAAAGCAATCATCATTACCGGCGCTGGTAAAGCATTTTCAGGTGGTGCGGATATCAAAGAATTTAATTCGCCTAAAGCATTAGCAGAACCAACATTGCACACAGTGATCAATGTGGTAGAGGGCTCCACTAAGCCAGTGATCGCAGCGATTCATACCGTATGTATGGGCGGCGGCCTGGAATTGGCACTGGGTTGTAACTATCGCATTGCCAGCCCAGGTGCGCAAATCGCCTTGCCAGAAGTCAAACTGGGTATCTTGCCTGGCGCAGGCGGCACACAACGTCTGCCACGCGTGTTGGGTCTGGAAATGGCACTGAATATGATTGTTTCCGGCACACCGGTGGCATCAGAAAAATTGGCAAAAACAGCCATTTTCAACGAAGTAGCAGAGGGAGACCTCCTGCAAGCCGCATTCGCTTTCGCGGCAAAAGTGGCTGATGTTCGCCCATTGCCACGCGTACGCGATATCAAGATTGATTATCCAAACTACGAAGGATATCTGCAATTTACGCGCAATACTGTCCGTGCAATGGCAGGCCCTTTCCCAGCGCCATTGAAGTGCGTGGAGGCAGTGGCAGCGGCGGTAACCAAAAAATTTGATGATGGTATTAAGTTCGAACGCAGCTTATTCACTGATCTGGTTCAGACAACAGAATCAAAAGCATTGCGTCATGCCTTCTTTGGTGAGCGCATGGCAAGTAAGTTGCCAGATGTTCCGGGTGATACACCTGTACGTGCAATCAAATCTGTCGCCGTGATTGGTGCCGGTACGATGGGCGGTGGTATTGCAATGAATTTTGCCAATGCGGGTATTCCAGTCAAAATTCTGGAAATGAAGCAGGAAGCCTTAGATAAAGGCTTGGCGACTATCCGCAAAAATTACGAAAATACGATGAAAAAGGGCAAACTTAGCCCTGAAAAATTCGAACAGCGCGTAGGTCTGATTACTGGCACCTTGTCCTATGAGGAAATTGGTCAGGCCGATATCGTGATTGAAGCAGTATTTGAAGACATGGGTGTGAAAGAACAAGTCTTCAAAAAACTGGATGAAGTCATGAAACCAGGCGCAATCCTTGCCTCCAACACATCAACACTGGATGTTGATCAGATCGCTGCATTTACAAAGCGTCCTGAAGATGTGATCGGTACGCACTTCTTCAGTCCAGCGAATGTGATGAAGCTGCTGGAAATCGTACGCGGCAAGAAAACAGCTAAGGATGTCTTGGCAACGGTGCTTGGTTTATCTAAAAAAATCAAGAAAACCGGCGTGGTTTCTGGCGTGTGTGACGGCTTTATCGGCAATCGTATGATTGAGCAATACAGCCGTCAGGCAGGATTTTTGCTGGAAGAAGGTTGCACTCCTGAGCAGGTTGATAAAGCGGTAGAAAAACTGGGCTTTGCCATGGGCCCGTTCCGCATGGGTGATCTTGCAGGTAATGATATCGGCTGGTATATCCGTAAGCGTCGTTATCTCGAGAAGCCACAAATCACTTATTCCAAAACAGCGGATTTGCTGTGCGAAATGGGTAGATTTGGTCAGAAAACTGGTGCTGGTTGGTACGATTACAAACCAGGTGACCGTAAAGCTTACCCATCGTCTGTTGTCAATGACATGATTGTGAAGCACTCTGCCGATTTGGGTATCGAGCGTCGCAAAATTTCTGATCAGGAAATCGTTGAGCGTTTGATTTTCGCTTTGGTCAACGAAGCTGCCTATATTCTGGAAGAGGGAATTGCAACCCGTGCTTCCGATATCGACATGGTCTATCTGACTGGTTATGGATTCCCGCTCCATACCGGCGGCCCGATGTTCTATGCTGATACAGTTGGTTTGCCAAATGTCGTCATGGCGATGGCTAAATATGCAAAAGGCCGTCATGGCGATGCATGGAAACCAGCGCCTTTGCTGGCTCAGCTAGCAGCTGAAGGTAAGACGTTTAACTGAATTGGCTAAAAATCAAGCACTGGTTACGGGTAGTAGCCTGACTCACTAGTGAATGTAAAAGGCGCAGCGAAAGCTGCGCTTTTTTTTGCTCAGACACTTTTCGGAAGAGGGTCTGGGTGAATGTTATAATCTATGGTTAATTCACATCTTCAATGCAAAAGGTTTTTACGTGTTATCTACCGCAAATATCACCATGCAGTTTGGCCCTAAGCCACTGTTTGAAAATATCTCCGTCAAATTTGGCGAGGGCAATCGTTATGGTCTGATTGGTGCCAATGGCTGTGGCAAATCAACGTTCATGAAAATTCTGGGCGGTGATCTGGAGCAATCGTCAGGCACTGTGATGCTGGATCAAAATGAGCGCCTTGGTAAATTGCGCCAGGATCAGTTTGCATTTGAAGACATGCGTGTGTTAGATGTAGTTATGATGGGGCACACAGAGATGTGGGGTGCCATGTCTGAACGCGACGCGATCTATGCCAATCCTGAGGCGACTGACGAAGATTATATGAAGGCTGCGGATCTGGAGGCCAAGTTTGCAGAATATGATGGCTACACAGCCGAGGCGCGCGCGGGCGAGTTACTGTTAGGTGTCGGTATTCCCATTGACCAGCATCAGGGTGTCATGAGTGCGGTAGCACCAGGATGGAAGCTGCGTGTGTTGCTGGCGCAGGCTTTGTTTTCCAATCCAGATATTTTGCTGCTGGATGAGCCAACCAATAACCTGGATATCAATACGATTCGCTGGCTGGAAGATATTTTGAATCAGCGTAACTCTACGATGATCATCATTTCGCATGACCGTCATTTCCTGAATCAGGTATGTACGCACATGGCGGATATGGATTACGGTACGCTGAAAATCTATCCGGGTAATTATGACGACTACATGTTGGCATCGTCTCAGGCACGTGCGCAGCAAATGGCTAATAACGCCAAGGCGAAAGAAAAAGTTGCTGAACTGCAGGACTTCGTACGTCGTTTCTCTGCTAATAAATCGAAAGCGCGTCAGGCAACTTCTCGCGCTAAACAAATCGATAAAATCAAGATTGAAGAATTTAAACCATCCAGTCGTCAAAATCCTTTTGTTCGTTTTGATGGTGAGAAAAAGCTGCATCGACTGGCTGTGGAAGTGCAGGATCTGACCAAGGCGTATGACCGCACATTGTTCAAAAACGTGAATCTGATGGTGGAAGCCGGTGAGCGTATAGCAATTATCGGTGCCAACGGTATCGGTAAAACTACTTTACTGCGTTGTATTGGCGGATCGGAAATTGCCGGACTGACTGCAGATTACGGCACCGTTAAATGGGCTGAAAATGCCAATGTCGGCTACATGCCTCAAGATCCGACCGAAGAATTTTCATCGGACAAGAACCTGACTGACTGGATTGGACAGTGGACACAAGAAGGTGATGATGATCAGGCAGTTCGTTCTATCCTTGGACGCTTATTGTTTGGTGGCGATGACGTTAAGAAATCTGTCAAAGTGCTTTCTGGTGGTGAAAAAGGACGCATGATGTACGGCAAGTTAATGCTTGGCCGCCACAACGTCTTACTGATGGATGAGCCGACGAATCACATGGATATGGAATCGATCGAATCATTGAACATTGCATTGGAAAAATATGCAGGCACGTTGATTTTTGTATCGCATGATCGTGAATTCGTATCATCGTTAGCGACACGCGTGATTGAAATCAAAGAAAACGACATCATTGATTTCCAAGGCACATACGAAGAGTATTTATCAAGCCAGGGTATCGAGTAATTGTCAGACTAAGAATGCATTGATAATGCATTCTTAGTTGCGTGAATAGTTACGTTAGTAATTACGTCAAACATTACGTCAAGAATTACGTCAAGAATTACGTCAAGAATTACGTCAAGAATTACGTCAAGAATTACGTAGATAGCGGCACTGATGCTGATACTGATTTCAGCCCCATGATAAAAATGCCCGATGGTGTTCATCGGGCATTTTATTTTCTGAGATGCAGTATCTGCTATCTTGGAACTTATTCCACAGCCTCCAGGAATTCTTGCTGTTCCAGCCAATCTGCTTCTATTTGTGATAATTCCTTCACAAGATAAGCCTGATCCAGTAACAACGCCTTTAATTTTTCTTTGTTGGCATCGTTATACATATCACTGTCTTCCAGTTGCACGACGATTGCTTTCTTTTTGGCAGTGAGTTTTGCCATTTCTTCTTCCAGCCGTTTAATGCGTGTTTCTATAGGCTTACGCAGATTGGTCAGGCGTTGGCGCTCGTCTGCATCGCGTTTACGCTGTTCTTTGTCATCAACTTTGGCAGCGGGAACAGGCTTGGCTTGTGGTAATGCGGCTTCTTTGGTTTTGGTTTTTTCTGGCAAGGAAGGAGTGGAAGCATTTTCCAGTTTGTTTTTGAATAACCAATCTTTGTAGTCGTCCAGATCACCATCGAACTCTTGTAACCTGCCATCGGCAACGATGATGAATTGATCAGTCGTCGCGCGTAACAAATGCCGGTCATGGGACACCACGACCAGCGTGCCTTCAAATTGCGCCAGCGCATCGGTCAGGGCTTCGCGTGTTTCCAGATCCAGATGGTTGGTCGGTTCATCAAGCAGCAGCAGGTTAGGGCGTTGCCACACGATCATCGCCAGTGCCAGCCGGGCTTTTTCGCCGCCGGAGAATGGTTTGATCGGGCTGGTGACCATCGTGCCGGGGAAGTTGAAACCGCCGAGGAAATTACGTAATTCCTGTTCACGTACATCCGGCGCAATATGTGCCAGATGCCATAAAGGCGATTCGTCGTGGCGCAGCATTTCGACCTGGTGCTGGGCAAAATAACCGATCGACAGGCCTTTGCCCGTTTGCATGGTGCCATGCAGTGGCGGAATATCACCGACGATGGTTTTGATCAGCGTTGATTTACCGGCGCCATTCACCCCGAGTAAACCGATACGCTGGCCGATTTGCAGAGAAAATTTCACATCGCGGACAATACACTTTTCTGTGAAGCTGTGATCAGTTGGGGATTCGATACGATAGCCGCAATCGACATCTTCCATCACCAGCATAGGATTCGGTGCGCTGAGTGGTTCGCGGAATTCAAATGAAAATTCAGCGGCAGCCCGCAGCGGTGCCAATTCTTCCATCTTCGCCAAAGCTTTGATCCGGCTTTGCGCCTGTTTTGCCTTGGAGGCTTTGGCGGCAAAACGGCTGATGAAGGATTCCAGATGGGCACGTTTGCGGTTTTGTTTCTCTATCGTTCCTGCCGCCAGAATCAGTTGTGCTGCGCGTTGACGTTCGAATGCTGAGTAGTTGCCGGAGTAACGTTTGAGTTTGCGTTCATCGATATGCACGATGACATTCGCGACACCATCCAGAAAATCGCGGTCATGCGAAATGATGATCAGCGTGCCGGCATAGCGTTTCAGCCAGTCTTCAAGCCAGATGATGGCATCCAGATCCAGATGGTTAGTCGGCTCATCGAGCAGCAGCAAATCAGATTTGCACATCAGTGCCTGCGCCAGATTGAGCCGCATACGCCAACCACCGGAAAAGCTGGCGACGGATTCTTCGAGTTGTTCAAGTTTAAAGCCGAGGCCGATCAGTAATTGCTCGGCGCGTGAACGCACGGTGTAAGCATCGGCATCGGCCAGCGATCCGTACAGATTACCAATGGCGATACCATTGTCGTGGCTTTCTGGCTCGGCTTCCAGCGCCGCTAGTTCGGCTTCTAGTTTGCGCAAAGTGACATCGCCGTCGATCGCGTAGTCAATGGCGCTGCGTTCGAGCGGTGGTGTTTCCTGCGCTACGTGAGCGAGTTGCCATTTTGCCGGAAATTCTATACTGCCCTGATCCGGATGCAGTTCGCCGCGTAACATCGCAAACAGGCTGGATTTACCTGCGCCGTTAGAGCCGATCAGGCCGATTTTGTCGCCGGGATTGAGCGTGACATCGACGCTATCGAATAAAGGCTTGGTGCCACGGGCGAGAATGACTTGCTGCAAACGTATCATATAAACTTAAATTTAAGGGGGTATGTCGCTTTTTGCTCTGATTGTCGGCAAAAAATAAAGCGTGTTGAATAATACTGCCGGGAGTATCTAGGAATGAAAAACGGGCAAAAATACATTTTGCCCGTCGTGAAATCCCTTCGTCGGTACCAGCACGATATCGGCAGAGTGCTGGGCGGACATTTTACAGGCTTATGCCTTGAAGTTCGCTAAATCACTGGCTTCAACTAAAAAAACCATATCGTCACCGGCACTGGTGGATAACCAGGTCATATTCAGTTCTGGAAAAGCGGCTTCTGCAAATGCGCGTTCGTTGCCGATTTCTACCATTAACAGTCCGTTGTCAGTCAAGCGTTGTGCCGCTCCCGCAACGATTTTACGCACCAGATCCATACCGTCATCCCCACCTGCCAGTGCGATTTGCGGCTCATGCAAATACTCTTTGGGCAATTTACCCATAGAGCCAGAATTGACATACGGTGGATTAGTAATAATCAGATCGTATTTTTTATCCGGTACATTGGTATATAAATCGGATTCGATCAGGGTGATTCTGTCCTGTAGTTCATAGGTCTCGACATTGCGGCGGGCAACTTCCAGCGCATCTCTGGAAATATCAACTGCATCCACATGAGCGCGGTCAAACATATCTGCCAGCATGATGGGGAGGCAGCCAGAACCTGTGCATAGCTCAAGAATCTGACTGATGTCGTCAGGATCGCCGACCCAAGGAGAAAAATGCTCAGGAATCAGTTCGGCAATAAAGGAGCGCGGTACGATAACGCGCTCATCCACATAAAAATTGTACGTGCCTAACCAGGCTTCATGCGTGATATACGATGCCGGAACACGGTCTGTTGCACGTCGATCGATGACGCTTAAAACGGCATCAATTTCTTGTGGCAACAGATGCGCATCCAGAAATGGGTCAATTTTATCCAGCGGCAAATGTAATGTATGCAAAATCAGATACGCAGCTTCATCCAGTGCATTGGCGCTGCCATGGCCAAAAAAGAGCTTTTCATGGTTGAAGCGCGAAACTGCATAGCGCAGCATGTCGCGAATGGTTTTAAATGTAGTGGCGGGTATTGTCGTCATGTATGTATTGAACTTTAGTGTCTCAGTAAAAACGGGATGCGTCAGCTCTGTTGGTCAGAGGTCAGAACTAAATCAGGTCAGCAAGTTTTCCAGAGTACGCCGGTAGATGTTTTTGAGTGGATCAACATATTGCAATTCAATATGCTCATCGATTTTATGTATGCTGGCATTCGGAGGGCCAAATTCTACAACTTGCGGGCAAATTTTAGCGATAAAGCGACCGTCAGACGTGCCACCGGTGGTCGATAATTCAGTGTTTACGCCAGTTTCTGCCTTGATTGCGTCCGCCAAGGCATCACTCAAATTACCTTTGGGAGTCAGAAATGGATGTCCGCCGATAGTCCATTTTAAATCGTAACTCAGTTGATGCTGATCGAGTATGGCATGTACGCGCTGCTGCAAGCCTTCTGCTGTACTGGCGGTAGAAAAGCGGAAATTAAAATCGATCACTGCCTCACCGGGAATGACATTCGACGCGCCAGTACCAGAATGAATATTCGATATTTGCCAGGAGGTCGGCAAGTAATATTCATTACCTGCATCCCACACTTCCGCCACCAATTCTGCCATCGCGGGGGCAAACAAATGAATGGGGTTTTTTGCCAGTTGCGGGTAGGCGATATGGCCCTGCACACCGCGAATGGTCAGCTTGCCTGACATCGTTCCACGACGGCCGTTTTTAATGGTGTCACCCAGCACATCGACCGAGGTTGGCTCGCCGACAATGCAGTAATCGAGCTGCTCGCCACGCGCCTTCAGCTTTTCACACACCACCACAGTACCGTCAGTAGCGGGACCTTCTTCGTCACTGGTGATCAGAAAGCCGATAGAACCTTGGTGATTTGGATGGCTGGCGACGAATTCTTCAGTCGCAACGACAAATGCAGCGATGGATGTTTTCATATCTGCAGCACCACGACCATATAACTTCCCGTCGCGATGTGTTGGTGTGAATGGGGCGGATTGCCATTGTGCGACAGGACCAGTCGGAACCACATCCGTGTGTCCGGCAAAGACCACCAGTGGTTGCGTTGTGCCGCGACGCGCCCAGAGATTGGTGACATCACCTGACTGTATGGTTTCGCAGGTGAAGCCTAGTGGTTCCAGAAGAGAAATTAATGTTCGCTGGCAACCTTTATCTTCTGGTGTGACGGAATCCAGAGCAATTAATTGCTCGGTCAGGGCGAGGGTTTTGCTCATAGTCATTGACTCAAAATAGATTCAAACTGTGCCGCCGAGAAACCGACGGAAACATGTTTCAGTGCATTGTTTTCGGTGATTTGTAGTACTGGACGTTTGATGATGGAGGGATTCGCGAGCATCAGTGCCATAGCTTGTTCGGTATTTGTTGCGCTGGCTTTTTGCTCATCGCTCAATGCGCGCCAGGTTGTGCCTTTTTTGTTGATCAAGACATCCAGACTCAGATGCTGTAACCATGTTTTGATGGTTAGCTGATCCAGTCCTTGTTTTTTAAAATCATGGAAAACGAATTCTGTGCCATGCTCCTGCAGCCAGGAACGGGACTTTTTTACGGTATCGCAATTAGGGATACCGTAGAGTGTAATGTGACGCGTCATTGTTATACGTTGAGGGTAAATTCTGTGAAGGAGGCTTCTTCCTTCGTATCTGGTTCTGGCTCTGGCGGCGGCGACATCATTGATGATGATTCATTATTAAGTAACCACAACAGATTATTGGCAGAATCAGAGTTGGCCAAACCTTCTTCTTTGCTGATCAGTCCAGATTTAATCAGATGCATCAATGCGCGCTCGAATGTTTGCGAACCTGGCGACAAACTTTTCTCAATGGCTTCCTTGATCTGGAAAATATCTCCTTGCTCGATCAACTCGGCAACATAACGGGTATTGAGCATGATCTCGACCGCAGGGCAGCGGCTGCCATCCAGTGATTTGATCAGGCGTTGTGACACGATTGCACGGATTGACGAAGACAAATCGAGCAATAAAGCGCTACGCGATTCCATCGGAAAAAAGCTGATGATACGATTTAATGCCTGATAACTATTATTCGCATGCAGTGTCGCCAATACCAGATGACCCGACTGCGCATACGCTATTGCGGCCATCATGGTTTCCAGATCGCGGATTTCACCAATCAGTATGCAATCAGGCGCCTGTCGTAGGGAATTCTTCAGTGCCGTTTTCAGACTCTCTGAATCACTACCAATTTCACGTTGGTTAATGATCGATTTTTTACTGCGGAACAGATATTCAATCGGATCTTCAAGCGTCAGGATATGGCCTGTTTTAATCTCATTCCTGTGGTCAAGCATGGAGGCAATCGTTGTTGATTTGCCAGAGCCTGTCGCGCCGACTACCAGCAACAGACCACGCTTTTCCATAATCAGGTCAGATAAGATCGGTGGGAGATTTAAAGTCTCCAACTTAGGAATATCACCGGGAACAAAACGGAAAACCGCCGAAATACTGCCACGCTGCCGGAATGCTGATAGTCGGAACCGGCCTATGCCTGGAGCGCCGATACCGATATTGAGTTCGTTGTCGTGCTCCAGTACCTGCATGTGTTCAGGTGAAACCACTTCGTTCAACATCGACAGGATATTTGCCTGATCCATTTTTTGCTGGTTGATAGGCAATAAATTTCCGTTGATTTTCAAATGAATAGCAGAATTCATTGCAAAAAACATGTCAGATGCATGTTTATCTTTCATCAACTGAAATAAGCGCTCCATCGCGGCCATATTTTTTCCTGTCTGTTGAATATGTTGTGGTTTCAGGTATTGCGATGACTAAGGCAACGATCAGACGCCGCGCAATAACTCGTTGATGCTGGTTTTGGAGCGTGTTTGCGCATCAACGCGTTTGACGATGACTGCGCAGTACAGACTGTATTTGCCATCGGCAGATGGCAAATTGCCGGATACTACAACAGAGCCTGCCGGAACGCGACCGTAGCTGACTTCACCGGTAGCGCGATCGTAGATTTTTGTTGATTGGCCGATATAAACACCCATGGAAATTACTGAATTTTCTTCGACAATCACGCCTTCGACGATTTCTGAACGCGCGCCGATGAAGCAGTTGTCTTCGATAATGGTTGGATTGGCTTGCATTGGTTCTAAGACGCCACCGATGCCGACGCCGCCGGACAAATGCACGTTTTTACCAATCTGAGCGCAGGAGCCAACGGTTGCCCACGTATCCACCATCGCACCCTCGTCGACGTATGCGCCGATGTTGACATAGGATGGCATCAGCACTACGTTTTTTGCAATGAAGCTGCCACGACGTGCAACTGCCGGCGGTACCACACGGAAGCCACCTTTGACAAAATCTTCAGCTGTGTAATTGGCGAACTTGGTTGGTACTTTGTCAAAGAATTGCATATGATCGCCGGATGGCATGCAAATATTGTCTTCAAGGCGGAAAGACAGCAATACGGCTTTTTTGATCCATTGATTCACATGCCATTGGCCGCCTACTTTCTGTGCCACGCGCAGACTGCCAGCGTCGAGCTCGCCCAGAACATGGGCAACGGCTTCGCGCAGTTCTGCAGGTGCTGATTTTGGAGAATAGTTAGCACGATCTTCCCAGGCCTGATCAATGATTTGCTGTAATTGTTGAGTCATTTCAATTTTCTTTATGTAAATTGGGTCAAGATAAAAACAAAAATTATGCGGAGAGTTTGTTGCAGAAGGCGACTATGCGCTGAGCTGCTTCCATACATTCTTCGACTTCGGCGACCAGCGCCATGCGTATCCGGTTCTGTCCAGGATTAATACCATGAGCTTCACGCGCCAGATAGCTGCCAGGTAATACCGTTACATTATATTCCTCGTAGAGCCTTCTCGCGAATTCTGTATCGGTGATGGCGTGGTGTTGATCGACCCGCGCCCATAAGTAAAATGCTGCATCCGGCAAACTGACATCCAATACTTTCTCTAGTAAAGGGGTCACTTGCGCGAATTTTTTAATATATTTATCCCGGTTTTCGATTACATGGCTTTCGTCGTTCCATGCCAGCACAGAGGCGGCTTGTATAGTCGGGCACATGGCGCTGCCATGATAGGTGCGGTACAGCAGGAATTGTTTAATAATTTCTGCATCACCAGCAACAAAACCCGAACGCATCCCAGGAACATTGGAGCGCTTCGATAAGCTCGATAAGGTAATCAACCTTTCATAGTTGTTACGCCCTAATGCCCGCGCAGCCTGCAGGCTTCCGAGTGGCGCTTCTTCTTTGAAATATATTTCTGAATAGCATTCATCTGCCGCAATAACAAAACCATAGCGGTCTGATAATGCAAATAATTCCTTCCAGTCGTCCATCGTCAGAACGGCACCTGTCGGATTGCCGGGCGAACAAATATACAAAAGTTGCACTCGCTTCCAGATCGCCTCCGGTACGCTTTTGTAATCAGGAGCAAAGTTTCTCGCTGGATCGGCATTGGCGAAGTAAGGTTCTGCACCGGATAAATACGCAGCGCCTTCGTAAATCTGATAGAACGGATTAGGGCAGAGGATCAGCGGCTTACCATCAATACACTCTAGCGGATTAATAATGGTTTGCGCCAGTGCGAACAAGGCTTCACGTGATCCATTGACGGGCAATATCTGTGTTGCTGCGTCAGGTGCTGGAATGGAATAGCGTCGTGAAAGCCAGCCCGAAATTGCCTTACGCAAAGATTCAGAGCCTGCGGTCGCCGGATACCCTGCAAGCCCGTCCAGATTGGCGCTGATCGCTTCTCTGATGAAGGCGGGAGTAGGGTGTTTGGGTTCACCGATACCAAGACTAATGGCTTTGTAATCAGGGTTGGGGGTTATGTTGGCGAATAGTTGCTTCAGTTTTTCGAATGGATAGGGCTGAAGCTTGCTCAGAAATGGGTTGAATGTCATGTTCTTGGTCAATGTTTGCGTTGGTCAGTCGTGGCACGCACAAGGTGCCAGGACAATGTTCCACGTATTCTGTGCTGTGTTTTTGGCGAGTACGGGAATCAATTTTTTACTTTTCAGCATTATAGCTGTCACTCAAGCTCATCGAAGACAATGGGCGAATTTTGATCATTAAATTCCCTTTTTAACGTAGATTCCGATGAATAATGAAGGTTTGCTTATAGCAAATTATCATTAATTACTTCATAAGTCTGGCATGTAAAAATGCGGTTTCAGATGGTATGATGCAGCCGTGGTAAGTAAGATCGGCAACTTTTTGCTGCGTAGCGAGGAATTAACGCTAAATTTAACTGCAAAAGATAATAAAATTATATAAAGTGCGATTAACTTCTATTAAATTGTCGGGATTTAAATCTTTTGTTGATCCCACTCATTTTCAGGTTCCGGGACAGCTGGTGGGTGTCGTCGGACCAAATGGCTGCGGCAAATCCAATATCATCGATGCGGTGCGCTGGGTGCTGGGCGAATCCAAAGCCTCTGAGTTGCGTGGGGAATCCATGCAAGACGTTATTTTTAATGGTTCAACACATCGCAAACCCGCTGGACGATCTTCTGTTGAACTCATTTTTGATAACAGTCTTGGTAAAGCTGCAGGACAATGGAGTCAATACGGTGAAATAGCTGTTAAGCGCACGCTGACGCGCGACGGCACCTCCACTTACTACATCAATGGTCAGCCGGTTCGGCGGCGTGACATTCAAGATATTTTCCTTGGTACAGGCTTGGGGCCGCGTGCTTACGCCATTATTGGCCAGGGAATGATTTCCCGCATTATTGAAGCTCGCCCTGAAGAATTGCGGATTTTTCTGGAAGAAGCAGCCGGTGTTTCTCGCTATAAAGAGCGCCGTCGTGAAACTGAAAACCGCATCCACGACACCCATGAAAATCTGGTTCGCGTGGATGATATTCTGCGTGAACTGAATAACAATCTCGAAAAGCTCGAAGCGCAGGCGCTTGTCGCGAATAAATTTCACGAACTTCAGGCTGATCAGGAAGAAAAGCAAAAATTATTATGGCTTCTTCGAAAAAAAGAAGCCTCCAATGAACAGCAGCGATATTTCGCGGAGATTGAAAAAACGCAACTGGATCTGGAAGAACAAACTGCCAAATTGCGTCACGTAGAGCTTGAGCTTGAGCAAATGCGTCAGGCACATTATGCAGTGGGTGACCGTATGCATCAGGCTCAGGGGCATTTGTATCAGACGAATACAGAGATTGGCAGTCTGGAAGCGCAAATCAAGTTTGTGATTGAGTCACGGAGTCGCTTGCAGGCACAGTTGCACACACTGACAGCACAGCGTGAGCAATGGCAAAGACAAAGTCAGCAGCAACAAGACGAATTGTCCGAAGCAGAAATCCAGGTCGAAGAACTTGCCATGCGTACTGAGCAGGCAGCAGAGTTTGCTCATCAGCAACAAGAAAAATTACCTGCCATGGAACAACTTTGGCGTGATTCGCAAGCCAAAACAACCGAGTCCCGCGCAAAAATCATGCAGATGCAACAGCAGATTGAACTGGAATCTGCTCATCAGCGCAATGCCTCTAATATTCTCAATACCCTGATTGCACGTAAAGAACGCTTGCAGCAGGAAAAACATGGCCTCGCTTTGCCGGATTCCAGTCATCTGGATAATTTGTCTTTTCAGCTCGAAGAGAAAAAACAGATTCTAGAAGAATGCAACATGCAGCTCGAAGAGGCTCAGGAGCGATTGCCTGTGCTGGAAGAAGAGCGCAAACAAGCCCAGCTGCAAGTCAATCAGGACGCCGCTGAATTGGCGCAGCTCGAAGCTCGTTTATTGGCGCTGAAACAATTACAAGAAAAGGTACAAACTCAGGGCAAAGTCCAGCCTTGGCTGGAAAAGCATGAGTTAGGCGGCTTGCCTAAACTCTGGCAAAAAATACAGATCGAAACAGGCTGGGAAACTGCGCTGGAATCGCTATTGCGTGAACGGACGGTTGCTCTCGAAATGTCTAATCTTGATTGGGCGAAGGCTTTTTTTAACGATACTCCCCCAGCCAAACTGGCGGTGTACAGCCCACAGATTATGGCTGAGCAGGCTCCGGTTGTCGCCGGACTGAAACCATTTATTCAGTTACTGCAATTAAACGATGCGGGTGTGCGCAGCCTGATGCAGGATTGGTTGCATCAGGCCTATGTTGCAGAAGACGTGACATCAGCGTTTATGGACAGGATGAAACTGCCAGCAGGTGGATGCTTTATTACTCGCCAGGGTCACATTATTTCCCGGTCAAGCGTACGGTTTTACGCGTCAGACTCTGAGCAGGATGGTGTTCTGGCGCGCCAGCAAGAAATTGAAAATACCGGAAAACAATGTCGTGCCAAGCAGTTTCTGGCAGATGAGGCGAAGAATCGCTCTGTTCGTGCAGAAGCGCTGTATGCTCAGGCAAATCAGCAGTTGCAGGAATTGCGTCAACGAATTGCGTCTTTGACGCAAACAACACACAGCCTGCAAATCGACTACATGAAACTGGCGGAGGTACAGGAACGCTTTAATCAGCGCAGTACACAGATCAGTGCCGATCTTGCGGAAATCGCCGCACAGGAAAGCGAACAGCAACAAATCAGGGAAGAGTCCGAACAGAAATTTGAAGTGCTGGATATTGAGCTCGCCGAGTTACAAGAAGCGCACGAGAATGGGCAAACCTATTATCTGCAACAAGAGCAGCAATTACAGGAAGCACGACAACATTTACGCGATGTTGAACTGGCGGCGCAAGAAGCAGCATTTTCTGAAAAATCACATCGCAACAAGATGGAGGAGTTACGTCGTAATATTCTGACGGCGTCTGAACAGGCTCTGCAATTATCCGACAGCATGCAACAAGGCCAGTTAGAGTTGGAAGCCATGAACGATCAGGCAGCGCATGCCGGATTGCAAGACTTGCTGGATCGCCGCAGTGATCAAGAGCGTGCGTTGGCAGATGCACGGCATGAATTAGACCAGTTATCACAGCAATTAAGACAGCATGAAGATACTAAGTCTCAGGTGGAACGTAGTTTGCAGCCACAGCGAGATCGGATCGTTGAGTTGCAACTCAAAGAGCAGGCGGCTCGGTTGAGCCAGGAGCAATATGCCGAGCAGTTACGCAATTTTGATGTTGATGAAACAAAACTCGCAGAAAAATTGCATGACGATCTCAAGCCGTCTTACTTGCAAGGGGAAGTGACCCGACTCGGCAACGCGATTACCGCACTGGGGGCCGTCAACATGGCCGCTTTGGATGAACTGGCGCAGGCCAAAGAACGTAAAACTTTCCTTGATGCACAGCATGCCGATCTGACTGAAGCAATCACCACCTTGCAAGATGCTATCCATAAGATAGACATTGAGACCCGGGAACTGTTACAAGACACGTTTGATAAAGTGAACCATCATTTTGCAGAGTTATTCCCGATCTTGTTTGGCGGCGGTCAGGCAAAGTTAATTATGACCGGCGACGAGATTCTGGATTCCGGTGTTCAGGTGATGGCTCAGCCGCCTGGAAAGAAAAATGCAACAATCCATTTATTATCCGGCGGAGAAAAGGCGCTGACGGCGACTGCCTTGGTATTTTCTATGTTTCAATTAAATCCGGCACCATTTTGTTTGCTGGATGAGGTTGATGCGCCTCTGGATGATTCAAACACAGAACGTTTCTGTAATATGGTGAAGCGTATGTCAACGAATACCCAATTTTTATTTATCTCCCACAACAAAATTGCAATGGAAATGGCACAGCAGTTAATTGGTGTCACCATGCAAGAGCAGGGGGTTTCACGAATTGTTGCGGTGGACATGGAGTCTGCCGTCAACTTGGCTACTGAGGTTCAAGCAGCATGACAGATCTACAAATAAGTTTATTAGCCATTGGTGGCACATTAGTGGTTGGCGTTGTCATTTTTAATAAATGGCAAGAATACAAAGCCAAGAAGTCCGTCGAAAACGCCTTTGCCGACGGGCACGACGATGTATTGCTCAATCCGGATATTCCGCTGGATATCAGTGATCGTCATGAACCTGTTCTTGATGCCACTCCTGATACTGTGAATGTGCCTGTCACACCTGCCCGGAAGGTGGAGCATCCTGCAGATGTTGGCAATCCAGCCGAACCAGATGCTGAAATCACTCATGGGTTGCAGGAGCCAACGCTTGATGCACCCGACGAATTATCCACAGCATCAGTGCCATCGTCGCAAGCGCCTGAGTCAGCAGAACCTGAGAAAGAATTGCCAGTTGACGAATTGATTGATTGTGTTATTCCTATGGAGTTTGATGCGCCAGTTCGTGGTGAAAAAATTCTGACGGAAATCGCTTCACTGAAATATGTTGGTAAAAAGCCGGTGCATTTCATCGGGCAAAGTACAAATGGCGCACGCGATGTCATCGCCGTTGGTGGCGCTTATACCAATTTATTTGCAGGTATTCAGTTGGTGAGTCGCAGTGGTCCTTTGACTGAGTTGGAATATTCAGAATTCATTATGAAGTTGCGGGCGATTGCGGATAACCTGAATGCGCATCCTGATATTCCCGACATGAATAAAGTCATGCTCAACGCTAAAGGTTTGCATGAGTTTGTTGCAGAACATGACGCGCAATTAAGCGTTAATGTGGCTGCGAATGGCGCTCCGTGGGCGCTGAATACTTTGTTGGCTGCACTGGAAAAAATGGGATTTGATCAACGCCCTGATGGTCGGTTGATGATGCCCGATGGCGACGGTGGCAGTTTATTTACCCTTTCAACAAATGTCGGTGTCAGCGAAACAATCACTGCGCGTCTGACTTTGTTGCTTGATGTGCCGTGTGTCGCACCGTCTCGTGATGGTTTTGGGGCCATGGCTGCTTGTGCAAAATCACTGGCAACCCGGCTTAGTGGTACCGTTGTTGATGATGGCAACCATCCTATTTCTAAAGAGGCCCTCGATGAAATCGGTGGTCAGGTGAATGAGTTTTATGCGGCAATGGCAGAAGCTCAGGTACCTGCCGGCTCCATGCGTGCACAACGCTTGTTCAGCTAAATGTGAAACCGCATGCAAAATGATTTATTTGGAGAGGATGTCGCACCAGATCGTGTGACAACTCTCAGTGATCGTGCCAACTTCTTGCGCACGGAATTAGAACGTCACGCTCATGCATATTACGTACTCGATCAGCCAGTGATTCCTGATGCTGAGTACGACAAGCTCTTTCTTGAGCTACAAGCCATTGAGCAAGATCATCCTGAATTAAAAACCGCAGACTCGCCAACATTACGTGTTGGCGGCGCTCCGCTGCCTGAATTTGGGCAGGTTCAGCATGCAGTGCCTATGCTCTCATTGAATAACGGCTTTGTAGATGAGGATGTGATCGCATTTGATCGTCGCGTACGCGAAGGATTGAATGTGAATGAGGAAATTGAATACGCCATTGATCTGAAATTTGATGGTCTTGCGATTAATTTACGTTATGTTGATGGTGTTTTCACGCAGGCAGCCACGCGCGGTGATGGTTTTACCGGTGAAGATGTGACGGAAAATATCCGTACCATTCGCAGCATTCCTTTGCGTCTGAATACTTCACACCCACCGGCGATTCTTGATGTTCGCGGCGAGGTATTGATGTTCAAGGCCGATTTCAGTCGTCTGAATCAGCGCCAGCGCGATGCGAATGCCAAAGAATTTGCCAATCCGCGCAATGCGGCTGCCGGCAGTTTGCGACAACTGGATTCCAAAATTACCGCTCAGCGTAGTTTGCGTTTTTTTGCGTATGGCATCGGTGCGCTGGAGGGAGCTGCAATGCCAGCATCTCATTCGGCATTAATGGACTGGTATGCTTCGATGTCTCTGCCGGTGTGCCACGATCGCGCCGTGGTTGCTGGTGCACAGGGGTTGCTTGATTTTTACCAGCATGTAGCGAGTATTCGCCAAAGCCTTGCTTACGATATTGATGGCGTGGTTTATAAGGTGAATCAGTTTCAGCAACAACAGGAATTAGGTTTTGTCTCGCGCGCTCCACGTTTCGCGATTGCACATAAGTTTCCGGCAGAAGAAGCAACAACACTTGTATTGGGAATTGATATTCAGGTTGGACGAACCGGTGCCTTGACGCCGGTCGCCAGACTGGCGCCTGTATTTGTGGGTGGGGTGACGATCACGAATGCCACATTGCACAATGAAGATGAAGTGAAGCGCAAAGATGTCCGTATTGGGGATACTGTCATTGTCAGACGTGCAGGGGATGTAATTCCGGAGATTGTTTCTGTGGTTCTCGAGCGCAGGCCTGATCCTGTTCCCGCCATATTTGAATTACAAAAGACCTGCCCGGTTTGTGGTTCGCATGTCGTGCGTGAAGAAGGTGAGGCGATAGCCCGTTGTTCCGGTGGACTATTTTGCTCTGCGCAACGCAAGGAAGCCATACGCCATTTTTCTGGTCGCAGAATGATGGATATCGAGGGTCTGGGCGAGAGCTATATCGATAATCTGGTAGAACTTGATTATGTTCGCGGTATCGCCGATCTCTATACCCTGACGCTGGATGATCTGCTTGATATGAAGCAGCGTGCAGATGAGCGTGATGGTGCGATACCAGAGACGGTGCAGCAAGGAAAAATTGCGACAAAATGGGCTGAAAATCTCATTGCAGCTATTGCGGCAAGTAAGCAACCTTCACTAGACCGTTTTTTGTTTGCGCTGGGTATCCGGCACGTTGGTGAATCAACAGCAAAAACACTGGCCGATTGGCTGGGAAGTCTGGCGATCATACGCCGAGCCCCGGTTGCACTGTTCCGTATCCTGCCTGATATTGGTGCCACTGTGGCCGAGGCCATTGCTGATTTTTTTGCAGAACCAAAAAATCAACAGGCACTTGATGATTTGTTGCATGCCAATGTAACAGTGAGAGACGAGCATGCGCCGAGTGCAAAATTGCGTGAACGCCTGGAGGTGGCAAATTTGCTCGCAGCATTGGCGATTCCTAAACTCAGTGCAATACGCTGCAGACAACTGCAAGACCGGGGCGTGACTTTGTCTGCACTGACACAACTGAACACAGAGGGATTTGTCCAGCTGGGACTGCCAGCCGATGTGCATGCTGCATTATTGGCTTGGTTAATTGCTCCTCAACATCAAGAACAATTATTGCGGATCGGCAGTCTGCGACAGGAATTACTGGAAATTCTCCCGGCGCAGGCAGAAGAAGGCATTTTTTCAGGAAAAACTTTTGTATTAACCGGGACCTTGCCGACGCTGAGCCGCGATCAGGCAGCTGCCATAATTGAAAAAGAGGGCGGCAAGGTCGCAGGTTCAGTTTCTAAAAAAACCAGTTATGTGGTCGCCGGTGATGAAGCTGGCAGTAAATTCATCAAGGCGCAAGAATTAGGCATTACCATTTTGACAGAAACAGATTTACTTCAACTTTGTTCCAGGAAATGAAATGAGAAAAATTAAAAAAGCCGTATTCCCTGTTGCTGGCTTGGGCAGTCGTTTTTTGCCGGCAACGAAAGCGCAGCCAAAAGAAATGCTGCCTATCGTTGATAAGCCTTTGATTCAGTATGCGGTCGAGGAGGCAGTGGAAGCAGGAATTACCGAAATGGTGTTCATCACCGGACGTAATAAGCGAGCGATTGAAGACCATTTCGACAAAGCGTATGAGTTAGAAAGTGAACTCGAAGCAGCTGGTAAACAAGCATTGCTGGATTTAGTCAGAAACGTGATTCCCAAAAATATTAATTGTATTTTTATCCGGCAACAAGCGGCCTTGGGTCTGGGGCATGCGGTGTTGTGCGCACGTTCTGTGATCGGCGACGATCCGTTTGCAGTCTTGCTGGCAGATGATCTGATGGATGCAGATGAAGGTTACCCTTCTGTTATGGCGCAAATGGTCCGCCAATACGAACAGGAAGGCGGCAGTATCGTGGCGGTTCAGGATGTGCCACGTGAGTTCACGCGTCAATACGGTATCGTCAGTGGCACGGCATATAAAGATCGTTTGGAAAAAATGCATGGCATCGTAGAAAAGCCGATGCCAGAAGTCGCACCGTCGACACTGGCAGTTGTTGGTCGTTACATTTTGTCCGGCAGAATTTTCTCTTATCTTGAAAATCTGGGCAAAGGCTCCGGAGGAGAAATTCAATTAACCGATGGCATTGCTGCCATGCTTAAGGACTTTCCTGTTTACGCGTACCGTCCAGCGGCAACTCGCTATGATTGCGGCTCCAAACTGGGCTATCTCAAAGCTAGTGTCGCTCTGGGTCTGAAGCACAAGGAAACAGGTGAAGAATTTGCTGAATTTTTGCGATTAATTAAGTAAGCGAGAGACGATTACCGAGCAATCACGAAAGCGTTACATTCAACCGGATCGGACTGATGCGTTCAGCGCGATCCGCTTCAGTTCAGTGATCAGTGGCTGTCGCAGTTTGATGCGTTCGCAAGTACAGATTTGGTGTGGGCGACGCATCAGCGATTGCTGATCAGCTTTTGATATGAAGTCCGCTCCGTGCTTATGGCAGAAAGGAAAAACATGATTCATCCTATTCTCAAGATGGGCGATTCTCGGTTGTTGAGAGTGGCAGAGCAGGTAAAGGCATTTGATACGCCCGAGTTGCACCAGTTAATTGCAGATATGTTTGAAACCATGGTGGCAGCGAATGGTGCTGGACTGGCTGCACCTCAGATTGGTATTAACCTGCAATTGGTGATTTTTGGATTTAAGTCAAATCCGCGATATCCGGATGCGCCGGTCGTGCCGGAAACGGTGCTTATCAATCCAGTTCTCACGCCGTTGTCGGAAGCAAAGGATGATGCCTGGGAAGGCTGTTTGTCGGTGCCCGGAATGCGTGGACTAGTTCCGCGCTGGAGTGCCTTGCGCTACGAGGGGTTTGATCAGTTTGGCACTAAAATCCATCGTGATGTTGATGGTTTTCATGCGCGGGTTGTTCAACATGAGTGCGACCATCTGAATGGTGTTTTGTACCCTATGCGGATTCAGGATATGACGAAGTTTGGTTTTACTGAAATCCTGTTTCCGGAATTAGATCCTGCTGATGACGATTGATGTATGTTGCAAGCGTGGCTGCGAGTAATAAAACACCTGATTTAATACTCCCCTGAGTAACTATTTTCATGCCTTATTTTCTGCGGATTTCAGCAGGTTTTGGTTGAAATGACAGGGGAGTATCCGTATTTGGGGTTTGGTGCCCAGCTTTATCTGGCTGAATAATGATGTCGTAATAGGTCAGAACTGCTCGTCTTCACGCAGGTAGCGCCATTGGCCCTCTGGTAATTTACCCAGTTTCACTTTGCCAATTCTGACCCGTTTTAAACCGAGTACTGTCAATCCGACCATTTCGCACATGCGGCGAATCTGGCGTTTTTTGCCTTCACGCAAAATAAAATTCAATTGATCTTCATTTTGCCAGCTGACTTTGGCGGGCAGTAATTTTTTGCCGTCAAGACTCAGGCCATGATTCAGTCGTCTCAAATCCGCGTCTGGCAGACGTCCGGGTTTGGAATAGGCAACCCTGACCAGATATTCTTTTTCTACCACCGTCGTTTCACCAATGAGATGCTTGGCAACCCGACCATCTTGCGTTAATACCAGCAAACCTACCGAATCAATATCCAGGCGACCTGCAGGAACCAGGCTGCGCAATTGTGTTGGATGAAACTGGGTATCAATATTGTCTTCAGGCCAGCGGTTTTCGGGTTTAATCAGTGCAACGGCGGGCGTGTAGCCGTCTTCTGCTTGTCCGCTGACGTAGCCAACAGGCTTATTGATCAGGATGGTCACTCGTTTTGATTGTTCTGCCGCTGCCTGGCGCTCTACAGATACACGTTGATGTGGCAATACCTTACTGCCCAGTTCGGCAACAATCTTGCCATCAACCCGCACCCAGCCGCGAGCAATCCATTCATCAGCCTCGCGACGGGAGCAGAGTCCAAGCTCAGACATGCGTTTTGAGAGTCGTACTAATTCAGTCATGGTGTATAAAAATGGAAAGCCGGAAGCAGTGCATCCGGCATATGTTTAAAAGTAAGATCTGCGTTGAAGTTATACGCGCATGGCATCCAATAAATCTGTCTCGAATTGAATCTGGCTGCGCGCCCCTTGCAGTGCTGCACCGTCAACAATAAAGACATCTTCGACACGCTCACCGAGCGTCATGATCTTGGCGGTATGCAGATTAATCTTGTATTTGGTCAGTATCGTGGCAATCGCGTAGAGCAAACCATTTCTGTCATTGGCTGAAATAGACAAGAGATAATACTGACCGCGATCATCCGGTCGTAAATCCACACTGGGTGCAATCGGGAACGTGCGCGACAACCTCGACAAACGGCCGCGATTTGGCGGCGACAAAGGTGTTTGCAACGTCAGCACCTCAGTCAATTCGTGCTCTATCAGGCTGATAATGTCACGGTAATTATTCGCAAATGCAGGCTCAATGACCAGGAAAGTATCGAGCGCATAGTCATTGTTCGTCGTATGAATTTTGGCATCCAGAATGCCGAAATTCTTACCATCAAAATAATTGCAGATACGCGCAAATAAGTCGGGCTGATCTTTCACATACACAGTAATTTGAAGGCCTTCGCCAATCGGGGACAGACGGCATTTGACTACAGGTGTTTTACTGTCTAATTTATCGTGTAAAGCCCGTGTTTGCCATGCAATATCAGACGCATCGTGGCGTAAAAAATAGGCAACATCCAGTTGTTGCCATAATTTTTCATGCGCATCCGGTGCCAGTCCATACAATCGCAGCGTTTTTTGAGCCTGCTCCTGACGGTTTTTTAATTCACGATCTTTGGATGGCGCTTCGCCACCGAGTACGCGCAATGTCATGCGATACAGGTCTTCCAGTAATTTACCTTTCCACGCATTCCAGACTTTAGGGCTGGTGCCGCGGATATCGGACACCGTGAGCAAATAGAGTGCGGTCAGATGACGTTCATCTTTCACCAGCTCGGCAAAGTGCTGGATGACATCAGGATCAGATAAATCCTGTTTTTGTGCGACATGCGACATCGTCAAATGGTTCTTGACCAGAAAAACAATCAGTTCCGTATTCGCACGCGATAGGCCGTGATCGTAACAAAACTTTTTCGCATCCGCCATTCCAAGCACGGAATGGTCGCCGCCACGGCCTTTCGCGATGTCGTGAAACAATGCTGCAATGTATAAAACCCACGGCTGAATAAAATTTGCCATGAGCTGACTGCAAAAAGGGTACTCATGCGCATGCTCCGGCATGGTAAAGCGCCGTAGGTTGCGCACAACCATCAGGATATGCTGA
Source organism: Undibacterium sp. SXout7W (assembly GCF_049339385.1). Classification (NCBI taxonomy): domain Bacteria; kingdom Pseudomonadati; phylum Pseudomonadota; class Betaproteobacteria; order Burkholderiales; family Oxalobacteraceae; genus Undibacterium; species Undibacterium sp. SXout7W. The sequence goes on from NZ_JBMPPF010000005.1 coordinate 225,763, forward strand.
TCGACTGTGTAAGCGTGAAACAAATCGTGCTGCATTTGTCCGATAATGCGCCTGAAATTTGGCAGATAGCGTCCGAGGATACTCATCTGATTCATGCGCCGCAAAGCGTGGGTAATGCCTTGTGGTGCTTGTATGATCTGCAAAAACAAAGACCGGTTATAAATGTCATGCCGGAACTCGGCATCCATCAATAATCGTGCATGCCAGAGTGCGCGTAAGGTCCTGGCAGTCATTCCCTTTAATTCGGTATGTTTTGCGAGGATTAAAAACACTTCTAATAAGCTCGACGGCGATGATTCAAACGTGTCATCCCTGGCGATATCAATGAATCCGTTCACCTCATTAAAGTGCTCATTGAGTGGACGGGGAACTGATGGCTGCGGGAAAAGATGTGCTTCAATGTTTTGCAATAAAATTGTATTTAATTGCGTGACTGCTTTCGCGGCCCAGTAATAGCGCTGCATCAGATATTCGCTGGCGCGACGTGATTCTGTCGTCTTGAAACCAAAGGTTTCTGCAATTGGTGTTTGCAAATCAAAAATCAGACGATCTTCGCGTCGGCCAGCATGCAGATGCAAGCGGATGCGAATATCCTTGAACGCTCGTTCATTGCGATTTAGTTGTCGTGCTTCTGTATCGGTGATCAGCCCGCGACTCGCCAATTCTTTCCACGAATTTCCCAATCCCGCTGCTTTGGATACCCATAAAATCACTTGTAAATCGCGCAAACCACCGGGACTTTCCTTGCAATTGGGTTCGAGGCTGTAGGGTGTATCTTCATATTTCACATGACGCTGCTGTAATTCCAGAAGCTTTTCCTGGAAAAATTTTTGCGGATTCATGTTTTCTGAGTAGCGTTGCTGCAATTCTTTGAATAATTTGCGGCTACCAGTGATCCAGCGAGCTTCTAAGAGGCTTGTCTGCACTGTGATGTCGGCTGCAGATTCGTCCAGACATTCATCAATGGTTCGGATGCTGTGTCCTATATCGAGCCCGATATCCCAGAATAATTGCACCAGGCTTTCCAGCTTTTCCTTGAAAATCGCATCTGGACGCTCGTGCAGCAGTATCAATACATCGACATCAGAATAGGGGAATAGCTCCCCCCTTCCATAACCACCAACGGCAATAAGCGCCGATTCTTTTGGTAAATCGAAATGCTTCCAGATTTTTGCTAATACTTGGTCGACATGACGACACAAATCCTTCAGCAAGACATCAGACTTGTGATTTTCCTTGAATGATTGCAGAACTGCTGCCTGAGCAGTCTTTAACTCTTCTTTGAATGCGAGCGCTGGTAATGCCATTGTTGCCATTATTTTTTAGCGAATTCTGGAGGAACAGTAATGTAATCGGGGATAGGAGGGTAGCCTGCTGACAGGGTCAATATTTCATAACCAGTCTCAGTCACCAGTACTGTATGTTCCCACTGCGCTGACAGGCTGCGGTCTTTGGTTTTAATGGTCCAGCCATCACCCATTTCGCGAATTTCACGACGCCCCGCGTTAATCATGGGCTCCACTGTAAAAATCATTCCGGCTTCCAGTTTTTCCATGGTGCCTGGTTTGCCGTAATGCATCACCTGAGGTAACTCATGAAAAACTTTACCAATACCATGTCCGCAAAACTCACGTACTACGCTATAGCCAGCTTTTTCGGCATATTGCTGAATCACATGACCAATATCGCCAAGGTGCGCACCTGGTTTGATTTTGGAAATACCCAGCCACATGCATTCATATGTAACTTCATTCAGTCGCTTGCTCAGAATGGAGGCATCGCCAACCAAAAACATACGACTGGTATCGCCATGGTAGCCATCTTTGATTACTGTGATATCAAGATTGACGGAATCGCCACTCTTAAGCACTTTGTCGCCAGGAATGCCATGGCAGATGACATCATTTACCGACGTGCAGATGGCTTTTGGATATGGTGTGTAGCCAGGAGGGCAATAATTTAATGGTGCAGGAATAGTGCCTTGTACATTCACCATGTACTCATGGCAGAGTCTGTCCAGTTCGCCTGTTGTTACGCCGACTTTGACAAATGGCGTGATGTAGTCAAGGACTTCGGAGGCCAGTTTTCCGGCAATGCGCATACCGGCGATATCTTCCGGTGTTTTTATAACGATGGATTCCATACTTTTTTCTTTGTTCTTGATCAAAGCGCGCTACAAGAGTGGCGCGCATGAAATTTAGAGGGTGTAGCCAAGACAGAATTATAGTCTAGTACAGCCTTTCCTGTAGTGCCTGACTCATTGGGACTTGAGGGGTGGGGCATTTTCGTAGTAGAATAGATGGTTAGCTTGTGTTTATGTGCTTTTTGATAGCAAGTTAATTTTAAATTCTATTAATCGAATTTGGTCGAAAAGGGTGTCTGCCTGAGGTTTCAGGAAGATCACTGGCTGAATTCAAGACCTAACCCTGGAGTTATTATGTCTGTAACAATGCGTGAAATGCTGGAAGCTGGTGTGCACTTTGGTCACCAAACCCGTTTTTGGAATCCAAAAATGGCACCGTATATTTTCGGCCATCGCAATAAAATTCATATCGTCAATCTGGAAAAAACACTGGCGATGTATCAGGATGCAATGAAGTACATCCGTCAATTGTCCTCCAATCGCGGCACAGTGTTGCTGGTTGGTACAAAGCGTCAGTCGCGCGACATTATTGCTGCTGAAGCTCAGCGTGCAGGTATGCCTTTCGTTGATCAGCGCTGGTTGGGCGGTATGTTGACTAACTTCAAAACAGTCAAAACATCGATCAAGCGTCTGAAAGACATGGAAGCTTCCATCGAAGACGGCTCTGTTGAAAAATTGTCCAAAAAAGAAGCTTTGATGTTCCAGCGCGAAATGATTAAGCTGCAAAAATCTATCGGCGGCATTAAAGATATGGGCGGCATCCCTGACGCAATTTTCGTAGTTGACGTTGGTTATCACAAAGGTGCGATTACTGAAGCTGCAAAATTGGGTATCCCAGTTATTGGTGTAGTTGATACTAATCACTCCCCTGAAGGCGTTGCTTACATCATTCCTGGTAATGATGATTCTTCCAAAGCAATTTCTTTGTACGCTCGCGGTGTTGCTGATGCAATTCTCGAAGGCCGTGCAAACGCAGTAAACGAAGTTCTGGAAGCTGTAAAACCAGGTGCTGATGATTTTGTGGAAGTAGAACAAGCATAATTGCTGTTCTGGCATGCAGTTTCGGCTTGCCAAAAGTGATCTGAAACTAAAAATGGGGCAACAGTCGTTAGCCCCTTTTTTTAAACAAAATTTTGATGATCAGTGTCTCAATGACACTATTGACATAGGAGAATGACATGGCGGCGATTACAGCAGCGATGGTTGGTGCTTTGCGCGCAAAGACAGATGCGCCGATGATGGAATGCAAAAAAGCTTTGACGGAAGCTGATGGTGATATGGATCGTGCGGAAGAAATTCTGCGTGTGAAATTGGGTAGTAAAGCGTCAAAAGCATCTTCTCGCGTGACAGCAGAGGGCGTTGTTGCTTCTTACATTTCTGGTAATGTTGGTGCGTTGCTCGAAGTTAACTGCGAAACTGACTTCGTTACAAAAAATGATGACTTCATCGCATTGGCAAACACATGCGTTAAGTTGGTGGCAGAACATAATCCTGCTGACGTAGCCGCTTTGGGCGCATTGCCACTGGATGGCAAAACAGTAGAAGAAGTTCGTGCTGCTCTGGTCGGTAAAATCGGTGAAAACATGTCTATTCGCCGTTTCGTTCGTTTCGAAACACCAGCTAAATTGACCTCATACCTCCACGGCACACGCATTGGTGTTGTTGTTGAATTTGATGGTGCTGATGAGCAAGTTGGTAAAGATGTGGCGATGCATATTGCTGCAATGAAGCCAGTGTCTTTGTCTACAGAACAAGTTCCTGCTGAATTGATCGAAAAAGAGCGTTCGGTTGCGTCTCAGAAAGCTGCTGAGTCCGGCAAGCCAGCAGATATCGTAGAAAAAATGGTAGAAGGCTCTGTTCAGAAGTTCCTGAAAGAAGTTTCTCTGTTTAATCAGCCTTTCGTAAAAAATGACAAGCAAACAGTTGAGCAAATGCTGAAGGCAGCTAATGCTTCAGTAAAAGCGTTCACAATGTTTGTTGTTGGTGAAGGCATTGAAAAGAAAGTGGATGATTTCGCAGCAGAAGTTGCAGCGCAGGTTGCTGCAGCAAAACAAGCGTAATCAGGCAAAGACAAAACGGGCCGAAAGGCCCGTTTTTTTAAGTGCAGCATTTTTCTTGTTGGATGAATTTAAATGTTCTGATTTTAAATTCTGATATCGCAGTTATTTTGATTTGGATTCTGTCGGTATTTCTTACAGTTTTATTTGCAGTGAATGATCTGATTGATTGTCATGCTGTGTTTAGTGCAAATAGTATTGAGTCGTTTTATAGTTTAAATCATTATCCAGAAGGAGTCCTGTCGTGACCACACCAGCTTACAAACGAGTACTCTTGAAGCTATCTGGCGAAGCCTTAATGGGCGATGATCCATTTGGCATTAACCGCGCCACTATTGATCGTATGGTGGCTGATGTCGCTGAAATCTCCCGTATGGGAGTTGAGTTGGCCATTGTTATTGGTGGTGGCAACATTTTCCGTGGCGTTGCTCCTGGAGCGCAGGGGATGGATCGTGCTACCGCTGACTACATGGGTATGTTGGCGACAGTGATGAATTCACTGGCGTTGGCAGATGCTATGCGTCAAGTCGGGCTGACCGCTCGCGTCATGTCCGCGATTGCAATTGATCAAGTGGTTGAGCCTTACGTTCGTCCGAAAGCTTTGCAATATTTAGAAGAAGGGAAGGTTGTCGTATTTGCTGCTGGCACCGGCAATCCCTTCTTTACCACGGACACAGCTGCGGCATTGCGTGGCTCAGAAATTGGCGCACAGATTGTACTGAAGGCGACAAAGGTTGATGGTGTCTACACTGCCGATCCTAAAAAGGATCCAGCAGCAACGCGTTACAGTACAATTTCTTTTGATGAGGCAATTGCCCGTCATTTGCAAGTGATGGATGCCACGGCTTTTGCTTTGTGCCGAGATCAAAAATTGCCAATCAAGGTTTTTTCCATCACAAAGCCTGGTGCATTAAAAAGCGTGATTATGGGGGCTGACGAGGGCACGTTAGTACACGTATAATCCAGCGTTTTGTAAATATTGAATTTATCTGATCAAAATGAATATGGTTGATATCTTGATCAGGATGGACAGGAGAGCAGTATGAGTGTTGCAGAGATTAGAAAAAATACAGACCAGAGAATGCAAAAGTCGATTGAGACTTTAAAAGCTGATTTATCCAAAGTGCGCACAGGCCGTGCGCACACAGGTATTCTTGATCATGTGATGGTAGATTATTATGGATCTCCCACGAATATCACCCAGGTGGCCAATGTAACATTGATCGATGCACGCACGATCGGTGTTCAACCTTGGGAAAAGAAAATGTTGAATGCGATTGAAAAGGCGATCCGTGACTCTGATCTTGGCCTGAATCCTTCCAGTCAGGGAGAAATGATCCGTGTTCCAACACCGCCATTGACAGAAGAGCGTCGTAAAGAAATGGTGAAGCTCGTGAAAACAGAGGGCGAAGGTGCGAAAATCGCTGTTCGTAATATTCGTCGCGATGCAAACGAGTCCCTGAAGAAATTACTCAAAGACAAAGAGTGTTCTGAAGATGATGAGCGTCGCGCGCAGGATGATATTCAGAAACTGACCGATAAATTTGTTGCCGAAGTGGATAAACTCTTGGGCGAAAAAGAAAAAGAAGTGCTGACTGTTTAGTTTGTGCTGAATTTATCATCCTCTCTGGATCTACATGACCCATATCAGCTCTACTAAAGCAGTACCATCCACCGGAGCTATTCCTAAGCACGTTGCGATTATCATGGACGGCAATGGCCGCTGGGCAACCAAGCGGTTTTTGCCTCGTGTTGCTGGGCACGTCAAAGGTGTTGAGGCAGTCCGGGGCATTGTTGAGGCTTGCGTAGATCGTGGCATCTCCTTTTTGACCTTATTTGCATTCAGCTCCGAGAACTGGCGGCGTCCTGCCGACGAGGTATCGTTGCTGATGCGTCTTTTCGTCTCCGCTTTGGAAAAAGAGGTGGCGAGGATGCATGCAAATAATATCCGCCTGAAAGTCGTTGGTGATTTATCGCGTTTTGATTCTCAGTTGCAAAAAATGATTCAGATTGCTGAGGCCAAAACTGCAAATAATACTGGCCTGACAGTTTCTATCTGTGCCAATTACGGTGGTCGCTGGGATATTATTCAGGCAGTCAATCAGCTGAATGCCAAGCGAAATACTAATGGCGAAATATCCGAAGACGATCTGAGTCAGTATTTGTCGATGGCCTATGCTCCTGAGCCGGATTTGTTCATACGCACTGGTGGTGAGACGCGGATTTCTAATTTTTTGCTATGGCAACTTGCCTATAGTGAATTTTATTTTACAGAAACTTTTTGGCCGGACTTTGATGCTGCAGCGCTGGATGTCGCCATTCAGTCCTATCAGGCGAGAGAGCGTCGTTTTGGCCGTACCAGTGCTCAGGTCGCCGGGCCATCATCACAATAAGAGAGCTGTCGATGCTAAAAACGCGTGTGATCACGGCGCTGATATTACTGGCAATTTTATTGCCCGTGCTTTATTCAGCAAATTTTTATGCATTTTCTGTCGTTGTTTTATTATTTTTTGGTGCGGCGATATGGGAGTGTCAGCGCTTATTTAAAAAGCCGGCCCCCTTATTCATGGCTGGTTTGTGGACAGTATTTTTTGCCTACTTACTATTGCATCTGAATAATTTTTCATCTCCGCTTTTATTTGCCCTTTGCTGCGCCTTCTGGTTATTTCGACTGGTACCCATGCTTTACCGTGGACTGCCGGATGTGACCAGTTTCTCTAATGGTTTGCTGAGTGCGCTGTACGGGATTACTATTTTTGGTTGCTTTGTAGCGATTGCTGTTTTATTTCAGTCATCACCACTGTTGTTGCTATCAGTGATGGCGATAGTCTGGGTGGCAGATATAGGTGCCTATTTTGCTGGTAAAGCATTTGGAAAACACAAGTTGGCTCCTGCCATTTCTCCTGGGAAATCTTGGGAAGGCGCTATCGGCGGGTGGCTGGCGGTGTTATTGCTGTCTTATGCATCAACTTATGTTGACGTTCTTCAAAATACATTTGCAGCACAAATACTTGAGCGTAAAGGCGTTCTGATATTTGTCGCCGTCATGACCATACTGAGCGCGGCCAGTGTGGTTGGTGATCTATTCGAATCCTGTTTGAAACGTCGTGTTGATATGAAAGACAGTAGTAATCTGTTGCCTGGTCATGGTGGTGTACTGGATCGGATCGATGCACTTATTCCTGTGTTGCCACTGGCTGCACTTTTAGATCTCTGGCGTTAATGAGTATGTTGAAAAAGCAGCGACTTTGTATTCTTGGAGCGACTGGATCGATAGGCGTCTCTACTTTGGATGTGGTTGCGCGCCACCCAGATCGATATGAGATTTTCGCGTTAACGGCGCATAGTCAGATCGAAAAACTGGCAGAGCAATGTTCTCGATTTTTCCCGCAAATAGCGGTGGTTGGTTCCGCTGAAGCGGCCGATGTACTATCTTTGTTGTTGCGAGAAAGAAAACTGAGCCAGGTACAGGTCTTACACGGCGCTGAAGCTTTGTGTCAGGTTGCCAGTGCCAATGAGTGCGACAGCGTAATGGCTGCGATTGTTGGCGCTGCCGGCTTGCCGCCTTCGCTTGCTGCGGCTCGCGCCGGGAAAAAAGTGTTGCTGGCCAATAAGGAAGCGCTAGTCATGTCCGGCGCCTTGTTTATGGATGCAATACGCTCCAGCGGAGCCTCTATTTTGCCGATAGACAGTGAGCATAATGCGATTTTCCAATGCCTTCCGGCTGCTTATGATGGACAGCCACAGTCGCATGGCATTCGTCGTATTTTACTGACTGCTTCGGGTGGACCATTTTTACATCGGGAAATCTCGACTCTATCAGCAGTAACCCCTGAGGAAGCGATAGCGCATCCTAATTGGGTGATGGGGCGTAAAATTTCGATTGACTCTGCAACAATGATGAACAAAGGCCTTGAAGTCATTGAGGCACATTGGTTATTTGCGATGCCGCCAGAGCATATTGAAGTGTTGATCCATCCACAAAGTGTTATTCACTCTATGGTTTCCTATAATGATGGATCGGTACTGGCACAATTGGGCAATCCGGATATGCGGACTCCGATTGCTTACGGACTCGCCTATCCGGAACGGATTGATTCCGGAGTCGCCCCTTTGGATTTGATTAAGGTAGCAAAGCTTAACTTCGAAGAACCTGATTTTAAGCGTTTCCCTTGCTTGTCACTTGCCTATCAGGCATTGAATGCAGGGCAATCGGCGCCAACTATTTTGAACGCAAGTAATGAAGTTGCTGTCCAAGCGTTTTTAGATGGGGAAATAGGTTTCCGTATGATAGATCAGATCATTGCCCGCACTTTAGATGCCTTCAGTTCGTCGCCGGTTGATAGTCTTGAGGCGATTCTTGCTGCAGATGCTGAGGCGCGTTCCATTGCAAGATCGGTTATTGCCTCATGATGCTGATTCAAACCCTATTGGCTTTTTTGGTGGCGTTGGGCACTTTGGTGACCATCCATGAATTTGGACACTATTTGGCAGCACGCTGGTGCGGTGTCAAGGTTCTGCGCTTTTCTATTGGTATGGGGAAAGTCATTTTTTCCAGACAATGGGGGAAAGATAAGACCGAATGGGCTATCTCGGCTTTGCCTCTCGGAGGATATGTCAAAATGCTCGACATAAGAGAGTCAGGGTCTGAACAAATTTCTGAACAAGATTTGCCGCGTGAGTTCTGCCGCCAGCCAGCATGGAAGCGGATGGTAATTGTTGCCGCTGGTCCTTTCGCCAATTTTCTGCTGGCAATTATTTTATATGCCGCGCTTTTTATGCATGGCATTTCGGAACCAGTCGCAAAAATCCGTGTTCCATCATCAACTTCCATTGCGTATCAGGTGGGTTTAAGACAGGGTGATTTGATACAAACTGTCGATCAGCAAACTGTTCAAAGCTGGTCGGACTTGCGCTGGAAATTAATGCAAAAGGGCTTAGACAAGGCCGATGTGGAATTAGGCGTTCAACGCTTATCCAGCGAGGATGGACATGCGTTACAGCAACGTGTAATCAGCTTACCTCTGAAGCAATTAACGACCAAAGATCTTGAAGGAGATTTTTTTAGTACATTGGGATTTTCTCTGGCAAGACCACCTGCATTTCTGGAGGAGGTGGCCGCCGATGGTCCAGCGATGAAGGCCGGACTGCTGGCGCAGGACCAGATTTTAGAGGTCGATCATATCCCGCTATTAGATGCCCTGTCGTTCACAGAAATTGTTAATGCATCTGCTGGAAAATCACTGAAACTACTGGTGAAACGCGGTCAAGAAGCGTTCGATGTCGATGTCACTCCTGTTGCCGATGTTGTGAATGAAAAAACAATAGGGCGTCTGAAGGTAAAGTTATCCATGGCACCTGATATGCAGGTTGTCAGTGCTCCTTTTTTTGATGCAATAGTAAAAGCATCGCATAAAACGTTCGATACCAGCATGATGAGTCTGAAAATGCTTGGAAAAATGATCGTAGGTGATGTGTCGCTGAAAAATATTACCGGACCTTTGACTATCGCTGATTACGCGGGACAAACTTCCAGAACCAGTGCCGTGAGCTATCTCAGCTTCATTGCTTTGATCAGTATTAGTCTGGGAGTAATGAATTTGCTGCCTATTCCAGTGCTGGATGGGGGGCATTTGTTGTATTATTCGCTGGAAGTTTTGACTGGGAAGCGCGTGCCAGAGCGGGTTGGTGAAATTGCCCAAAGAATAGGCGTAACTTTATTGATGACCCTGATGGCAATAGCATTTTTTAATGACATCGTCAGACTGATGTCATAATAATCGGCTTGATGACAAAAAACTCACTTCAGATAGCAATATTGAGAGTATTGAAAGAATTGTATACCCAATGAAATTACATATTGAGCATTTCACTTTGCCGAATTTCCGTCGTCACACTTTGGCTCTGGCTGCATTGGCATTTTGTTCCGGCAGCGCATTTGCGATTCAACCGTTTACTGTAAAAGACATTCGTGTTGAAGGTTTGCAGCGAACCGAAGCGGGAACCGTATTTAGTTATCTGCCAGTGCGCGTTGGTGAAATATTCGACGACGCTAAGAGTACGACTGCGATTAAATCTTTGTATGCCACAGGTTTTTTCAAGGATGTTCAGATTGAAGAACAGGGCGGTGTATTGGTTGTGCTGCTGGAAGAGCGCCCAACAATCGCTGGTGTTGAATTTACAGGTACAAAAGAATTTGAAAAAGATGCTTTGGTGAAAGCATTGAAAGATATTGGCATTGGCGAGTCGAGGATTTTCGATAAGGCAACGGTTGATCGTGCGGAACAAGAACTGAAAAGACAATATTTGTCTAAAGGTTTATATGGCATGAAGATTACAACAACGATTACGCCAATTGAACGGAATCGTGTGCGTGTGACGTTCGCAGTTGATGAAGGCGAAATCGCCAGAATCGCCCAAATTAATATCATCGGTAATAAAGCCTTTTCCGATAGCGAATTACGCGAGTTATTAAGTTTGACAACGCCAGGTTGGTTCACTTGGTATACCAAAGCTGATCAGTACTCAAAACAGAAATTATCTGGTGATATTGAATCGCTGAAGTCGTTTTATCAGAATCGTGGCTATTTGGAAATGCAGGTGTTGTCGACGCAAATCTCGATTACTCCAGATAAAAAAGATATCTACATCACGATTAATTTGGTCGAGGGTGATAAATACAATATTTCCGATATCAAACTCGAAGGTGATATGTTCGGTCGCGAACAAGAACTCGCTGCATTGATGTTGCTGAAAAAAGGTGACGTATATAACGCAGCGCGTTTGACCGAAAGTACGAAACGTATTTCCGAGCGCATGGGTAATTTTGGCTATGCATTTGCCAACGTGAATGCAAATCCTATCCTCGATAAAGAGAAAAAGGAAGTTGCTTTCACCGTGTTCGTTGACCCAGGTAAGCGTGTATATGTGCGTCGTATCAATCTTGCCGGCAACACACGTACGCGGGATGAAGTGATTCGTCGTGAGTTTCGTCAATTTGAAAGTTCCTGGTATGACGGTGAAAAAATTAAAGCCTCGCGTGACCGCGTAGAGCGACTTAGTTATTTCAATGATGTCAAATTAGAGACGCCAGAAGTGTCTACCAGTACTGATCAGGTTGATGTGAATCTGACAGTGACAGAAAAACCAACAGGCAATCTGATGTTTGGTGCCGGATATTCCAGTGCTGAAAAATTAACCTTGACTGGTTCGATTCAGCAAGCCAATGCGTTTGGCAGTGGTGATACTATCGGCTTGGATGTAAATACCAGCCGTCAGAATCGCACTATTGCAGTGTCGCATACGGATCCTTATTTTACCGATGATGGCATTAGCCGCAGCGTAGATGCCTATCTACGCACGACACGTCCTATCATTGGCAGTATTGGTGACTATAAAGTACAGACAACTGGTGGCAGCGTTCGTTTTGGTGTTCCTTTCTCTGAAGTTGATACTATATTTTTTGGTCTGGGTGTAGAACGTACCAAGGTCGAAACCTACAACGGCAGTCCATATCGTTATCTCAAATATGTAGCTGACTATGGCACGGGCTCAAAAGACTCAACCAGCGTTAATTATGGCGTAGGTCAGGCAAGTACTACTTCATTCCCGCTAACAGCAGCCTGGCAACGTGATAGCCGCGACAGCGTCCTGACTCCAACGATCGGTCGTTATCAACGGGCCAATCTTGAACTGGCGGCAGTAGGTAGTTTCAAATATTATCGCGCTATTTATAATGCTCAGTACTTCCAGCCAATTTATCGCTCTGTCACGCTGGCGTTAAATGGTGAATTCGATTATGGTCATGGATTAGGTGGCAGACCATATCCTTTGTTTAAAAATTTCTATGCAGGTGGTATCGGTTCTGTTCGCGGTTATGAACCATCCTCATTAGGAACTAAAGATCCTAATGGTGACGCTCTGGGCGGTGCAACCCGATTGTTGGGCAATATTGAGTTACAGATTCCTTTCCCCGGAGCGGATAAGTCCTTGCGTTGGTTCACATTCATTGACGGTGGACAAGTATTTGATGAAGGTCAAAAAATACGTACCAGTGATTTGCGCTTTGGCGCTGGTATCGGTATAAGCTGGATATCGCCAGTAGGCCCGCTGAAATTGAGTTTCGGTAAAGCATTAAATGCAAAACCGGATGATAAGAAGCAATCCTTCCAATTCCAGATGGGTACCGGTTTCTGATCGAAACTTTGGCACCACTATTTTGTTAGTCATAGTTCGTATTACGGAGATTATTTTGAGTCAATTGATTACCCCGTCCAGATTGCTGCAACGCCTGATGATTTGCGCAGCCTGTTTCGCCAGTGTTGCCACAGTGCAGGCGCAAGATTCTAAAGTTGCCATTTTTGATTCTCAGCGTGTCATGCGTGAGTCTGGACCTGCAAAAGCGGCCGAGGCGAAAATTGAGCAAGAATTTTCCAAACGTGGCAAAGAATTACAGGATATGTCTGCCCGTCTGAAATCGATGGCAGAAAAATTAGATAAAGATGCGCCGGTGATCACTGAGTCTGAGCGTATTAAGCGTCAGCGTGAGCTGACTGATCTGGATCAGGATTTCAAACGCAAACAAAGAATCTTTAATGAAGATCTTAACCAGCGTAAGAATGAAGAAATTGCAGCTTTGGTTGATCGTGCTGTAAAAGCGGTCAAGCAGATTGCAGAAGCAGAAAAATACGATATCGTCTTGCAAGACGCTGTTTACTTTAATCCCCGCGTTGATATTACCGACAAGGTTCTCAAAGCACTCGCCAAATAATTAATGACCTCGACAAGCACTCGGCTGGGGGAATTGGTCGATCGCTTCGGTGGTCAATTAATTGGTTCTCCTGATATAGCGGTAATTGGCATTGCTCCATTAAGCGATGCCAATCCTGATCAAATTACTTTTCTGTCTAATTCTAAATTAAGACAACAGGCGGCGCATACCAAGGCGGCGGCTTTAATACTCACAGAAGCAGATTACGAGCAAATTGCGTCAGACTATCAGGGTGCCTGCATTGTTGCGGCTAATCCGTATGTCTACTTTGCTCGTGCGGCGCAATATTTTGCAGCATTAACAGCCATTGAACCAGAATGCGGTGTGCATCCTTCCGCATGGGTAAGTCCGCACGCGGTGATTGCTGCAACGGCGAGCATTGGCCCTCATGTCAGTATTGACGCTGAGTCTGTCATCGGTGAGGGAGTTGTCATTAAAGCCGGTAGCGTCATCGGACGGGGGGTGGTAATCGGTGATCACTCACTGATCCATGCCAATGTCAGTATTTATGATTATTGCCAGATCGGACAAACAGCAATTATCCATTCTGGTGCCGTCATTGGTGCGGATGGATTTGGCTTTGCCAACGAGCGCGGCCAGTGGATTAAGATTCCCCAGACCGGGCGTGTACTGATTGGCAATGATGTTGAAATCGGCGCGAACACCAGTATTGATCGCGGTGCTTTGGCCGATACCATTATTGAAGACGGTGTAAAACTCGACAATCAGATTCAGATAGGACACAACTGTCATATCGGCGCACATACTGCGATGGCTGGCTGCGTTGGTGTTGCGGGCAGCGCAAAAATTGGAAAACACTGCACATTTGGTGGCGCCGCCATGGTACTCGGGCATTTGACAATAGTCGATAACGTCCATATTTCATCTGCCAGTATGGTGTCCCGCTCAATTTTAGAGCCTGGACAATATACGGGCTTTTATCCATTGGCGAAAAATGCCGACTGGGAAAAAACGGCTGCCATTGTGCGCAACCTTTCTGGCATGCGGGAAAAACTTCGCGTACTAGAAAAAACAATTAAAACATTGACTGAAAAATCATCATGAACACACTGAATATCAACGAGATCAAAGAATATCTGCCACATCGTTATCCAATGCTACTGGTTGATCGCGTATTAAATTGGGAAAGTGGCAAGACAATTACGGCGATTAAAAACGTGACAGTCAATGAAGAATTTTTCAATGGCCACTTTCCAAACAAACCAGTCATGCCTGGCGTGTTGATGATAGAAGCACTGGCTCAAACCGCTGCTTTGCTGTCTTTCCTGACGATGGGCATTAAACCTGATGAAAAAACAATTGTGTATTTTCTAGGGATTGACGGCGCACGCTTTAAACGTCCGGTTGAACCTGGTGACCAGTTGGTGATGGATGTCGAAATTCTGAAAGTAGCCCGCGGCATCTGGAAATACAAAGCAAAAGGTACAGTGGATGGTCAGCTGGCACTTGAAGGTGAGCTGATGTGCACAATGCGTACAACTGACGATAGCACGGAGAAATAATGCTTATCCATCCAACAGCACTGATAGATCCCAAGGCTCACCTTGACAGCTCAGTTGAGGTTGGTGCGTACTCTGTTATTGGTCCGGATGTGAGTATCGGTGCAGGCACTAAAATTGGCCCGCATGTCGTGATTGATGGTCATACAACAATAGGTAAGGATAACCATTTTCACGCGTTTTCATCGATTGGCGGACCACCACAAGATAAAAAATATGCAGGTGAAGTGACCTATCTTGAGATAGGTGATCGCAATCTGATCCGTGAATTTTGTACATTCAATTGCGGTACTGTGCAGGATAAAGGACTGACGAAGGTAGGCAGCGATAACTGGTTTCTTGCCTATGTGCATATTGCTCATGATTGCACGGTTGGTAGCCATACTGTTTTTTCCAATAATGCGGCATTGGCTGGACATGTCGAGGTGGGCGACTGGGTGATTATGAGCGGCTTCTCCGCTGTTCATCAGTTTTGCAAAATTGGCGCTCATGCGTTTGTTGGCATGAATACCAGCCTGACGCAAGATGTTCCGCCTTTTGTATTGCTTTCGGGTAATCCAGCTCAAGCACATGGCGTGAATCTGGAAGGACTGAAGCGACGTGGCTTTGATCGCCCGCAATTGAATGCGATTCGTCAAGCCTATAAATTGATTTATAAATCAGGACATACGCTGGATGAGGCAAAGGCTGCACTGGATCATCAGATGGCAGAGTTGGAAGCAGGTGCACCCGAAGTCAAAATGATGCGCGATTTTTTGGATGCATCGACTCGCGGCATCGTTCGCTAAGGATCGCCTGTGTTTGCTGATCGTCCTGTTATCGCCATGGTGGCCGGTGAAACCTCCGGTGATATGCTGGCAGCCCGCATGTTATCTGGGCTACGGCTTCATCTGCCGGACTCACTGATGCATGGCATTGGTGGTCCTCGCATGGAAGAATACGATTTTGTAAACGATTGGCCGATGGATAAGTTGTCGGTCCGTGGATTATTTGAAGTGCTTGCGCATTACCGGGAGATCAGTGGTATTCGCAAGCAATTAAAGCAGAAGCTACTCGACGAAAAACCGGATGTATTCATTGGCGTCGACGCGCCTGATTTTAATCTTGATCTGGAAATACAGCTTAAACATGCTGGTATCCCGACAATGCACTATATCAGCCCTTCCATTTGGGCCTGGCGTGGTGGGCGTATCAAAAAAATCGCTGAAGCGGTTTCACACATGCTGGTGGTGTTTCCCTTTGAAGAGCAGATTTATCGGGATGCTGGCATTCCCGTGACTTACGTTGGGCATCCTTTGGCGCAAGTCATTCCTATGGAAATTGATACAGCAGCCGCACGTGAAGAACTAGGCCTTGACCCTCGATTCAAAGTTGTCGCCATCTTGCCTGGCAGTCGTATATCTGAGATTAAATACAATACGGAAGCATTCATTCGTGCGGCAAAGATTTTGATAGAACGCGAACCTCATCTGCAAATCGTGGTACCCATGGCAGGGAATAAGCAACGAAGCTATTACATCAAGCTGGTTGTGGCTGCCAAGTTAGAAGGCGTACCGATATTGTTGATTGATGGTCGTTCACATACGGCTATTGCAGCAGCAGATGCTGTGCTGGTTGCATCCGGTACGGCATCGCTGGAAGTGGCTTTGTTTAAAAAGCCGATGGTGATTGCTTATAAGATGATGGAAGCCTCTTGGCAAATCCTGAAACACATGGGGTATCAACCGTGGGTAGGTTTGCCCAATATTCTGGAAAAAGAATTTGTGGTTCCTGAGTTGTTGCAATCGGCTGCCACGCCGTTGGCGATGGCCGATGCCATCTGGCAACAGCTCAATAGTGAGTCGATACAACGCGACCTGAAGGACAGGTTCACACAGATGCATCATACTTTGCTGAGGGATACGGCCAATATTTCAGCGCAAGCCGTCATGGATGTGATTGCGCGGCGTTAAACGACGTTAGTATTGGAGTCATCTTGCCACCTTGTTGCGTCAACTGCTGTATCGCAATACCAGACTGGCTCTATATCAGCTTATTATCAGCCCATCTGCAAATAAACGGCTACTTCAGCCGCCAATCTCATCAACCAGAAATATTTTATGTACATAGATTCACATTGCCATATTAACTTTCCTGAACTTGCAGCTAAGTTACCTGAAATTATGCAAAAAATGGCTGACAATGGTGTCAGTCATGCGCTCTGTGTTTCTGTTGATCTGCCGGATTTTCCACAAGTATTGGCACTGGCAGAGCAATATCCGCATATTTATGCTTCGGTCGGTGTGCATCCTGATTATGAAGATACAGCGGAGCCAAGTGCGGAACAGCTGTTTGAGTTATCGCAACATCCTAAAATTATTGCAATCGGAGAAACCGGCCTGGATTATTTCCGATTAAAAGGCGATCTGGAATGGCAGCGTGAGCGTTTTCGTCAACATATTCGTGCTTCCCGCCTTAGCCGTAAGCCATTGATTATCCATACACGCGCTGCGTCGGAGGATACGATCCGGATTATGCGGGAAGAGGGAGCTGGAACGGCACAGGGCGGTGTGGCGGGGGTCATGCACTGCTTTACCGAGTCACTCGAAGTCGCACAAGCTGCGGTAGAAATGGGATTCTATATTTCGTTTTCCGGCATCCTCACATTTAAAAGTGCCAAGGATTTGCAGGCAGTTGCCAAAGCTTTGCCGTTGGACAGGATATTGATAGAAACGGATTCGCCGTATCTCGCCCCTGTGCCACATCGTGGCAAAATGAATGAGCCTGGGCTGGTTCGCCATGTCGGTGAATTTTTGGCTGATTTGAGAGGAATTCCGCTGAAAGAGGTACAGCAAGCCACGACCGATAATTTCTTTAACCTGTTTCAGTTTGCGAAGTCCGCTTCCCATGATCGCCCCGCGACTGTTTAATCTTGACGATTGGCGCACCATTTCCCGCGCAGGTGCGCTCGCCAGTGTGCTCTCTGTTATTTTGCTTTTGCCTATCCTTGCACATGCAGAGGCGTATGACGATTTTCTGTTTGCAGTACGCTTTAATAATGCCCCTGTAGTAAAGGAATTTTTACGTAAAGGGATGGATGTTAACTCAGTAGAAGGTGTCAGAGGAGAAACGATACTGATGTTGGCCTTACGTGAAAATTCGATGACTGTCTTCGACCAGTTATTAAAGGCTGATGACATCAAGCTGGAGGCACGTGCTGTCAATGGTGATACTGCGTTAATGCTGGCCTGTTTTTTAGGAAATACCGAAGCAGTAAAAAAATTGATTGCTGCGGGTGCTGAAATCAATCAGGTCGGTTGGGCGCCGTTACATTACGCAGCGGCCAAAGGAAATACGGATATTATTGCGCTGTTGCTGGAGCATTTTGCTTACATTGATACCGAATCTCCGAATAAAACAACGCCTCTGATGATGGCTGTTCGCTCTGGCAAGCTGGAGGCAGTGAGTTTGTTACTGGAAGAAGGCGCTGATCCGCATTTGAAAAATACGCTGGGGCTGACGGCATTGGATTTTGCCGAAGAAATCGAGCAAAGAGAAATTGCCGCCTTGTTGCAGCAAAAAATGCAAATCAAGAACTAGATTTTAAGAAATAGATTTCATTTACAATTTAAAACATATTTCCGCATTGCAGCATATTGTAGTTTGTCTGAGGCCTGTGTTAGAGTTCGGGCATCGCATTTTTGGGAGTTCATTCTGTGGATAGTTATAGTTGTCGATCCTACGTCGACTTCATCACGGCAATGTAATCGCAGATCATCTGCTGCTACCTTGCCGCCTGGCGGGTAGTAGTCCCTCTCAGCAAATTCAGCTGAATCGCTATTTACCTCATTTTTCTCTCATCCTGATCAACGCATTCACTGCCAGACCGACCGGTTTCGAGCGGCAAAGTGCCTTGGATTGGATGTTCTTGTCACCACCTGAGCGCTATTGCGCCAGTGCAGGGAGGTATTGTGCTGTCTCATATTTTTTTCTGTCTTCACTCCTGTTCAGGAGCTAGCCATGTTTGAGCTGTTTAAGTTACAGAATCGCGACGATATCGAAGTGAAGGGCCCTAACCGCTGGGATTGGGCATTATTGCCATTGATTCTCGCTCTTTTGGGTGTGTTTGCCTTTGCTGCTATGCAAATGAGTCGTCCGTTTTCTGTTGGTCAAGCCTTGCAGATTTCGCTTGATCCGTCTTATCTGCCCTATTACTTGTTGCGCACTATTTTGCGCATGTTTACTGCGCTCGGTTTTTCATTGCTGTTCAGCCTTATCTTTGCAGCAATCGCTGTGAAATACGCGGCAGCAGAAAAAGTCATGATCCCTGCGCTGGATATTTTGCAGTCCGTGCCGATTCTGGGTTTTCAGGCGATTGCCATTGCGCCATTCATCGCCTTATTTCCAGGTAATTTGTTGGGCGTGGAATGCGCTGCAATTTTTGCGATTTTTACTTCGCAGGCCTGGAACATGGCATTCAGTTTGTATCAATCCATGCGTAATGTTCCTGCCGAATTGCAGGAAGCTGCGCATATTTTCAGATTGTCGAGCTGGCAACGGTTTTGGCGTCTGGAATTACCGTTCGCTATGCCGGGATTGTTGTGGAATATGATGATGTCAATGTCTGGGGGCTGGTTCTTTCTGGTCGCGGCAGAGGCCATTTCTGTCGCAGGTCAGGATATCAAATTACCCGGAATTGGCTCTTATATTGCCGTTGCGATAGAAGCCAAAAATGGTGTGGCAATTGCGTGGGCCATAGGCGCGATGCTGACGGGGATTCTGCTCTATGACCAGTTATTCTTCCGGCCTTTGTTGGCCTGGGCAGATAAATTTCGCTTTGAAGAATCACAAGGTGAAACTGCACAACAATCCTGGCTACTGGATTGGATGCGCAGCAGTAGCTGGGTGCGCACCTGGACAGAAAGATTCTGGTCGTATCTGGGGCGGGCACTGAGCTGGTTCAGCGTCCGCTACGACGGGACTTCAGAGCGAGCGCAGCGTAAGGTGATCAATCCCTTTTGGCTCAGGTTGCTGGATGCTGGCATTGTTGCCAGCGCCCTGTTTGCGGCTTATCGCCTGATGCTCTTTATTCATAGCGATGTCGGCTGGGGCGAGGTGCTTCATGTTGCCGGGCTTGGCTTGATCACTTTAGTACGGGTCATGTTGCTCATCGCACTGGCCTCTCTGGTCTGGGTGCCTATTGCTGTCTGGATAGGATTACGGCCACAGTATTCGCAGAAGGTGCAGGCGGTGGCACAATTTTTGGCTGCGTTTCCGGTCAATCTGATGTTCCCATTGGTGGTATTGGTCATGGTGACACTGAACCTGACACCGAATATCTGGCTCAGTCCACTGATGGTATTCGGAACGCAATGGTACATTTTGTTTAATGTTGTCGCAGGTGCAGCAACCATTCCACATGAGCTTCGTCTGGCGGCAGATAATCTCGGCTTGAAGGGGTGGTTGAAATGGAAGCGCGTGTATTTACCAGCGATATTCCCCAGCTATATCACAGGTGCAATTACTGCCAGCGGTGGTTCATGGAATGCCAGTATCGTCGCCGAATACGTTACCTGGGGCAAAACGACGCTGATTGCAGATGGCCTGGGTAGCTATATCAAGCAGATGACGGAAGCCGGCGATTTTCACAGAATCGCATTGGGCATTGGCGTGATGTGTGTGTTCGTCATGCTGCTGAACCGTTTTTTCTGGCGTAAATTGTATTTGCTGGCAGAAGATCATGTTCGCTAATCATCAGACCACACTATCTGCTCAGCATGAGGAAAATAAGATGACTCAAAACCTGTTGATCGACCTGAATCAGGTCGCCAAATCCTTCAAGGCCTCTGATGGGAAATCTCGTCTGATTCTGGATAAAGTAGATTTTCATCTGAAAGAAGGTGAGATTGTTGCTTTGCTTGGTAAATCTGGCTCTGGCAAATCGACCTTGCTGCGTATTATGGCGGGTCTGATTCCGGCAGATAAAGGTAAAGTGGCCTATCGTGATAAAGATATTTTTGGTCCCGTTGCTGGCATTGCGATGGTGTTTCAGTCGTTTGCCTTGTTTCCATGGCTAACGGTGCAACAAAACGTAGAACTTGGTCTTGAAGCGCAGGGGGTGCCGGCGGCGGAGCGGGAAACACGTGCAGATGCGGTACTGGAGTTGATCGGTCTGGCAGGTTTTGGCGGGGCATTACCACGCGAATTATCTGGCGGTATGAAGCAACGGGTAGGTATCGCCCGGGCCTTGGTGACCAATCCCGATATCTTACTGATGGATGAAGCCTTTTCGGCATTGGATGTGTTGACTGGTGAGACACTGCGCAACGATATGCTGGAACTATGGGAAGATAAAAAAATCTCGACCAAAGGTATTTTGATTGTTTCTCATAACATCGAAGAAGCCGTCATGATGGCGGATCGCATCATCATTCTATCGAGCGATCCAGGTACTGTCAGATGTGAGATTCATATTGATTTGCCACGGCCCCGTGATGTCGATGCGGTGGAAGTGCGGGCCCTGATTGATGAAGTTTATGGGCTGATGACCATGCGTCATGGCCATGAAGCGGCAATCGATGCGCCAAGCTCACGCCATCTGGGTTACCGTTTGCCAGACACCGATGTTAGTCGTATTGAGGGTGTCCTGGACATGTTGGCCAATGCGCCCTTTAATGGACGCGCCGATTTGCCGCAACTGGCAGAAGAGTCAGAGTTATCTGATGAAGAATTATTCCCTACTTATGAAGCACTGAGTCTGCTCGGCTTTGCTGTTCTGGAAAAGGGTGACATCATGCTGACCGCACTGGGAACCAAGTATGTTGAAGCAGAACAGGCACATAAACAGGAATTGTTCGGACAGCAATTATTGACGCACGTGCCATTAGCAGCTCATATCCGACGTAATCTGGAAACAGAAAGTAATGGCAGCTTGCCGGAACAGCCTTTACTGGAATTGTTGGCAGAGTTTCTGAAGGCAGACGAAGCGAAGCGTGTACTGGAAGTGGCGATCGAATGGGGGCGCTACGGTGAAGTATATGAGTACGATTATCATACTGGCCGGCTGACTTTGCCAGAAGATGGTGACGATAATCGTTGAAGAATAAATTGCTTATATCAAGGCTAAGGCTTACGACTTTAATCATTTTTGTCGCCTCTTCTGTTGATGATGCTTGTAACTACTTTCTTGTCTCATCAGTCTCATGAATATATTGATGCTGCGTAGCTGATATATTGGTATTTTAAGGGGAGTATAGTGAATATTCCCCTTGATGTCGTTAGAAATAAAGGCGATTAAAAATATACTCCCCCTAGTATTTTCAGGGGGATTTTTCATTTTTTTAAGCACCTAGCTTTCCTGCCCTTATACGAAGGCTCTTCGTCACAGCATGTGAAACCCACCCGTTCACCCACCCATCACATCCCGTTCTATCAGTCAGGATATAAGGGAAATATTTGCAAAAGAAAATATACTGATTATATGTTCAGTATATTTTCCATCTCCTGTATAAACCAATAAATTCCATTCAGCCTGTGACAAGATGAGACAAACAGTGTGAAAACGATTAAATACTGATTGTACATACAGTGTTTTGTGTTAAAGTCTTTCTCAGTGGCGGAATATTCATGTCAGCCACGTACTTACTACACACTTATTATTGATTGACTCACCCAACTTATTTCAACCAATACCGATCCGGAGATTGACCACCATGGCACACCTCGAACAGTCTTTTGAAGCACGTTTCAGCCTGCAATTCACACCGACATCATTTATGTTGAGAATAGGCCGCAGAGAAGTCTTTGTTTGCCGGGATTTCAGACAGCGTAATTACCACGTCAGTAGTCTGATTGATTGCTCCACAGGAGTACAAGCAGGTTACCTCGAAATATTATTGTGCCGGAAATGGCTGGTTATTTTATCCAAGGCACGCGGATAACTGGTGGGCAGGAATCTATTACGCTGGTACCACTAATACGGCTCGCAGAGGGTTGGTAAGGCTGGTACAGCTGGTACCTTTGATGCAACTACTGAGTATGACGAGGACCAGCGAACAATCTTATTGATGAATATCGTTGCCGGATATTGCACCTGACGAAAAGTCTCTTTCATTCTCTCAGGCATCTTCTTTCTGGAAAAATACCGTTCCACAATAAGGGGAGGGGAGTGATAGTCGTAGTACATCAGCGTTCTGGTGATATTGCAAGAATCGGGCTTCGCGTTGCGCGTTCCACTCATGCAAGCCATCTCCTGATAACTTCGAACAGGCTTCCATGCTTGTCCATGCCTGTGCAAATGCGGCATGTTGCTGTTCAGGCGGGCAATCGAGCAAGCGCGCAGTCTGCGCTGTTCCCAGAAAAAGCCTTGATAACGGCTGCCACTCCAACTGGGTGTCAATCTTCATCACATCCATACCCAACGCAGATCTTGTGCTGATACCTGCCAGCGACAAGCCATCTTCGTGCGCGAATGAAAGAAACACTCGTTGCTGATTCAACAAAACAGACAGCGGACCGGCGATGCCGGAAGGTATGCGTAACTGATCGGCGGGAAAAGAATACGCAAGGCTTAATAACTCTGACACGGCAATGCGAATCTGATATCTTGCCGCGTCTCTTGCCAATGCACCCGGTAAGCGCACATACAATAGCGCGCGTCCTTGGGTTTTCAATACATCCAGCAATTCAGAGCTTTTCTCGGGCCAGCAAAGCACTGTTGCAACATCGGGCTGACTTGTCGGGAACATACAAGTCAGCCGGCTCAGGCTGTCGTCATTGCAGCTGGGCAGCCGCGCCAGCTTGATCGCGCAGGAATGTATTCTCCCTTCATGACCAGTGTCAGAGCACCAAGCTGTGCATCATCCCCGACAACAGCGCTATACAAGACAGAACTGCGCGGCCCCATATACACCCGGGCGCCAATATGGACATGGTCAATTTTCATGACTCTGTCTTCAAACAAATGGGTCTGAGGGCAGGCCAGAGCATTGATTTCACTGTAATCGCCAATGCTGACGCAATCAAATTCCGTGATATCCGTCGTATCCATATAGACGCCTTTGCCAATTTTGCATCCCAGCAAACTAAAAGCAAATGGAAGCCACGGCGTGCCTCTCAGATATCTCATAAAGTTTGGTACGGCAACACCCTCATACAAATTAGTAATTCCCTCCGAAAACCAGACAAATGGCGTCCACATAGGCACGCTACTTTTTTTGTAGCGGAAAATAAACAGCCATTTCAGCCCAAGAACAAAGGCAAAACTACCAATGCCGTATAACAAACCAGCGACCATCAGGTAATAGAGCACCTCCATCCAGCGGTCATCACCCGCTAACGGCATCAGGTCCAGCACGATCGTATAGCCCACGGCAATCACGATTGCGTGAGGCGCAATAATACGGAAAGCCTCGATCACTCCGCGTCCAAGACGGCGGAAAGCAGAGGGGTGAAACGTCAGATTTTCGGGGAACCCCAGAACAACTTCACGCGCCGGCAAGTGAATAGGCGGCGAACCCAGCCAGGTATCACCATCTTTCATTTGTGTGTTGTCTGGTGCGCAGGAATGCACGCCAATCAACACATTTTCCGGTAGTACGGTGCCATCTGGGATATACGCACCATTTCCGACAAAGCTCCGTTTGGCGATGACTGTAGGGCGCATGCTCATCCAGCCGCCGTCAATATGCTCATCTCCCAACAAAACGGCATCGGCAATAAAGGTCTCATCTCCCAGCGCTAACATATCCGGTACAACGCCGAGTGCCGTTGAAATTTCAGCGCCTTTACCCACTTTTGCGCCTAGCAAACGATACCAAAAAGGAGCATAAACAGTGGCATATACACCGTGCAGAATATTTAAGCTAGCCTCTTGAATCTGATTGACCAGCCATTTCCCACAATAAATATTTCCATGCACCGGATAGTGTCCTGGCTGCAATTTTGGCAAAATACTCCAGCGGATTGCCGCAGAGAGCAGGGCGGTGCAAATAATCAACACGCCAGTTGCCGGAAATGCCAATACAAAATATTTGGTCAGTTGAAAAGCCAATGAGTTACTTTGTAACCACGGAAAATTATCACTACTGTCAAACCAGTCTATCGTCATGAAGCTGGGAAATACCGGCATGAAAAAGAGAGCGCTGATCGCCAGCGAACCAATCACAAAAAATAGTGTTTCAAAAGCAGATCTGGCACGTGATAATGGTGGGCGAGGTAAATTGCCTGCTGGATCAAATGCTCCGGCATCCTGAGCCGGCGAGCCTTTCCAGATGCGCCAGCGCGGCACAGTCTGCCCCTCAGCTAATGCAGATTGTCCTTCGAGATGCGCACCATCTTCCAGACTCGTGTTTCCTTCCAGTACAGAATAGGAGCCTACACAAGTGTCTTCACCTAAGGTAATCGTGCCTAGCAATAATTCGCCGTGCAGCACGCGTGCATTTTCAAAATTGCAAGCATTTCCAATGCTACTGCCGGAACCTGCGGTGAACAGATCTGGTGCGCGTAATGTCAGGGAACCGATAACAACATCTTTTCCTATGTTTGCTCCCAATGCGCGCAGCCACCAGACATACAGCGAAGAACCGCCGAGCATGTAGGTTGGCGCTGCTTCTACCAGACGATCCGCCAGCCACCAACGGTAATACGTCCATCCCCACAAAGGATATCGCCCTGCGCGCAAGCGACCTGCGATTAACCATTTCCCCAGAATGGCCACTGCAAACTCTGCCAATGTGAGTAACAAAAATACGCCCACAGACAATAGCATTGCACGACCAACAGAATCCCCGGGGTCACCTGTAAAAAAGTGATAAGCAAAAAATGGCGCAAGCCATTGCACCATGCGCATAACGACCAACCAGGGAATTGCCACCGCTTGAGCCGCAGCACACGCCATACGACGCCACGTTGGCGGCGCAATCCAGAGTTGCGTCTGCTCGGTCGCTGTATCTTGCGCCATTCCTGCAACTTCCAGTACGGCAGCCAATTTTTCAATGCTTCTTTGTTGATAAATATCGCTGATTTTGAAATAAGCATAGCGATGCTGTTGGCGCAAAACAGAGACCAGTTTTGCAGCCATCAGAGAGTGTCCGCCCAGGTCAGCAAAAAAATCCGCTTTTCTACGAATCGCCTGACCGGGAAATAAACCCGTTAATGCTGCAAACAAAACTTTTTCTGCCTCGGTTTCTGGTACGTCAGACTCTCCGACCATCGTCTGTATCGATAATGCTTGTTTCTTGAGAACGTTTCTGTCGATCTTGCCAGAAGTCAACCGCGGCATTTCTGATACATACTCAAACCTCGAAGGCATCATATAGGGAGGCAACAGCGCACTTAATGCAGACCTTAGAAGCGCACTGAACTCGGAATCCGACAAAGGATGAGGTGTTGCCGTATGATTCAGATCATCGCGCAATATAAAAGCCACAATCTGATCAATGCCCTGATCCTGGCGCAATACAACAGCGGCGGTACCAATGCCTGCTTGTTGCGTCAAGATGGTTTCAATTTCACCAAGCTCCACGCGAAATCCGCGTATTTTGACCTGATCATCAGCACGTCCCAGACATTGCACGCTGCCATCGGGATTAATGCAAGCCAGATCGCCTGTTTTGTACAGTCTTTCCTCTGTCGGATGACTCGCCCACGGATTGGCGATAAATTTTTCATTGGTCAGGTCTGGACGTCCAAGATAACCAATAGCAATTCCCGGTCCGGAAATGCATAACTCCCCAGTTTCTCCACGAGGTAATAATTGCAAACCTTGTTCGGATTCTGTACTGATCACCAGCAAAGAGTAATTGGGTAAAGGCTGGCCAATCGTGACAGCTTGATTCGGTAGTAACGGTGCCAGACTGGCTGATACAGTGGCCTCCGTCGGACCATAGGTATTAAACATCTGCCGACCCGGCTTCGACCAGCGATTCACCAGCGACTCAGGACACATCTCACCACCAAGATTAATCAGCCGCAGACTGGGAACATCTTCGCTGAATAATGCAAGCAGAGTAGGTACCGCATGCAGAACTGTAATCTGATGAGCCTGCATGGCTCGTGGCAAAGCATCCGGGTCGGCAGTCATTTCTTTTGGTGCCAGCCATAAAGTTGCGCCAACTAAATAACTGATCCAGATTTCCTCAAAGGACATATCGAAGGCAACAGAAAATCCCTGATACACCTTGTCATGTTCAGTGATGCCTAGTATGTGATTTTCACTGCGTAAAAAATGGCAGATACTTTGTTGAGTAACCAGGATGCCTTTCGGCTTACCGGTCGAACCAGAAGTGTAAATAACATAAGCAGGTGATTCTGGCGCAACCTCACCGCGTCTGAGTAAACCAGCCGATCGTTCAGACTCAGCATGATCCAGCAGGGTTTCTATACGCCAGACAGGCAAATCTAATTGTGCCAGCGCCGCATCAAATTGCTGACAACTTAATATTCCGGCAGCATCTGCATCTGTCAAACAGACAGCGATACGCTCAATTGGCGTATCCGCATCAAACGGCAACCAGGCGGCGCCTGTTTTTGCGATAGCTGCCTGCATCACCAGCAAATCAATCCCGCGCGGTAACCACAGCCCAAGTATATGTCCCGGGCGAATGCCCGAACGTATTAATACAGAAGCGATCTGATCCGCTTTTGTATTCAGCTCCGCATAAGTAAGTGCCTTTTGTTCAAAAATCAGCGCGATTTTAGTGGGGAAAGTATGTGCGGTTGTTTCTAATAAATCTGCCAAAACTTCATGGCGCATCAGTTCGGGAATGTACTCACCGTGTAAAACTTCTGGTTTTGCCATTGTGCTGCTAAACGAAGACATAAAAAGGAGAAAAAGAAAGGTTGCTTAATATAGGCTAATTTTGTGTCGCGTCAACAAATAACCGGCCTAGATTTGATGTATCAACATGTTTTGAGAAAGATCGTTTGCAAACTCATCATCTCGTTTTTATTTGTAATGAAGAGTGGTTTGCATCAGTTTGTTGTTATTTAAAGGAATTAAAATATTTTTCGCAATTGTATTACCTGCAAAGCACTCTTTGATTGATTTATTAATAATCTTATGGCGATAATTTAATGCTGCGGAGTGATTGCCTTGAGATATTTCTAGTGCATGCAAATGCGTCTTAGCTTGTAAGAGATTTGTAAGTCAATTTGAAGTGTAAATAAGATTTGAGCAGGTTTCTAAAAACCATCAGATTTTATATATGTAACCTTGTTTTTATTTCAAGAAAGAAATCATCTGTGATTAACATAATTTCCAGCAATCAATTGGTGCAAAAACTTGTATAAGAATCGAAGTTTCATTGATATGACGAATGCTACTACCAATTAATACGTATGAAAGCGAGCGCTTCCGAGTTTTGAACAATCAGGTTCAATTATCCTACCCAGAATAAGTATATTCAGACTACAGAGATTGACTGGGTTCAGTCGTGCAATAAAGACACAAGATTTTCGACATCATATAAATTTAAGTCACCTATGAATAGGTGATGCTAGTATTACACGATAAATTTTTCAAAGAGTTGCACTATTTCCTTATTTTTAAATTTTTTCCGGATCCAGAATGGGTATTTACGATCAAGCCATCCAGCAACTGTACGTTGCTTACTTCAATCGTCCTGCTGATCCAGCAGGTCTGAACTACTGGAACACAGTAGTAGCAGCAAACAAAGGCTCCACAACAGCAGTTTCCGCCGCG
>NZ_JBMPPF010000006.1:0-198883 GCF_049339385.1 Undibacterium sp. SXout7W
GACGATCTTGTGTCCCAGCCCGTTGATGAGGGCGTACACGAGGGCGACGTGAAATAATATGACCAGCCCTATCCCTGCCAGTTTCTTGCCCGGCTCTTGCTGGCGTTCTGAAAAATCCATTCCTGCTCCTCCAATACCACAAGGTTTCACTGTCTGACCGAAGTCAAACCCAATCAAACAAAAAAATGATTATAGATGCTGCCACTCAAGAAAAAGTCATGCCAGCATAAAACCACTTATAAATTCACAAGTACCGGGTTGGTCAAAATATAAATCGTATCCAGATCGAAAAATACTTTATTTAATTTGCCCGATTACTTTCATTCAGATGCACTACCCTGCTTTACTACTCAATTCAATCCGCACTTCAATTTGAATTTTGCTGCAACTACCTGACATCCGAACGCGAAAAACGTTTTCATTTTTATCATTCCGTCGGCAGTACTTCATCAATCAAAAAAAACTTACATTTCAAATTTTTTGAAAACGCAAACATCGTGACATGTTTTTCGTCAATTCGCACAAAAAACATGTAAATAGATTGATATTTCTAAACGACAAAATGAAAATTTATTCGTCAAAAATTTTCCGAAGGCGCATAAAACCATTTCTCGATATCGCCTGTCAATAGCTGTTATTTTCTATTTCACAAAAATACAACAAGCGATATTTCTCATTCAGAAGATCAGAAAAGGAAATGCTCTTTTTTGTGTCATGCTGCAAAAAACGGTGCATGCATATTGAGTTCTGACCGAGCCCACCTTTAAATTTGCCAGCATCGGCATCGCTCAGAATAAAATTCCTTTTTGTCGTGAATACAGCACTAAAACCACAAAATATTCCGCACCATGTTTTTACAGAAATAATGCAAAGCAACAAAAATTTATCTATATCAAATATATTTTTTATTTCTTCTTAAGATCAAAAAATATTGATGCACAATGTTGGTGCAATATTTTTGATAAAAAATTTTCTTTTCCTCTTCTCTTTTTTCTGACTTACGCTATGGTTACGACTTTTTGTCGCTGCGTTCAGGGCGCAATTTATCGTGTCAGCCAGACACAAGCAAGGTATAAAAATGCTTAAGCATATGAAAATTTGTATCATGGGTATGTCAGTGGTACTTGGTAACATGGCAAACCTCGGTACGGTTGCGGCAAATCCGGCAGACAATCGCAAAATTGTAAGACAAGCATTTGAGGCTGCAGATGATGGTTTTGATATGGCAAAAACTCAGAACTTTTATTCTGGATGGGTCAGCGAAGCTATTTTCGAACCTTTACTCAGTTACGATTATCTGGCACGTCCTGCCAAATTGATTCCTCTGGCGGCAGAGGCCATGCCGACAGTCAACGACAACGGCAAAGTGTTTATATTCAAAATCAGACCTGGTATTTACTTTGCCCCTGATCCGGCTTTTCAACACAAAAAACGTGAGTTAACGGCAGAAGATTATGTGTACACGTTCAAGCGTGTACTGGATCCTGTGAACCGTTCACCGAACGCCAGTTTTATCGAAGGGAAAATTGTTGGACTGGACGAACTCACCACGGCAGCAAAAAAATCAGGCAAATATGATTACAGCAAATCCGTGCCAGGATTACAGGCTATCGATAAATACACCTTAAGAATTGAGCTGAAGGAAACCGACTACAACTTTTTGTATATTGTTGCCTATGGCGCATTTGGCGCTGTCGCTAAAGAGGTCATTGATACCTATGGCGAACAATCTGGCTTGCACCCTGTGGGAACTGGCCCTTACATGATAGAAAAATACCTGCCACGCAGTAAGATTATGCTGACCGCTAATCCTGAATATCGTGGTTATATCTGGAATTTCACGCCTACTGACTCAGCAAGAGACAAGCAGATAGTTAAAGAAATGCAAGGCAAGCACATGCCGCAAGTGGGCAGAGTTGAGATCAGTATTATCGATGAAGAGCAGTCGCGCTGGCTGGCGTTTCAGGACAACCAACTCGACATAGACAAAATGCCACAAATTGCGGCACCCAGCGTACTGGACGGCGACAAACTCAAGCCTGCATTTACACAGGCAGGAATAGGCATGGACAGAGTGGTGGATGCCGGCATTACCTATACGATATTCAATCTGCGTGACCCGGTTGTTGGTGGATACACGAAAGAAAAAATCGCACTCCGCAGAGCTATTACGATGGCATACAACAATGCTGACGAAATTGCCCAGGTTCGGCTGGGTCAGGGACTGAAGCAAGAATCTGTTATTCCTCCGGGAATTGTCGGACATAATCCTGAGTGCCGTAGCAGTATTGGTTACGATATTCCTCTCGCCAATAAATTGCTTGACCACTTCGGATATAAGCGTGGTGCGGATGGCTACAGAACCATGCCTGACGGAAGCCCACTTGTATTAAAAAAGACTGTAGAAGCATCGGCAACCTATAAAGTGATGTCAGAGATATGGAAGCGCGGATTGGATCAACTCGGCATACGTATTGAATTTCCGGTCAGTAATTTTGCAGATAATCTGAAAGCGGCTTCTGCCTGCAAGCTCTCCATGTGGGGAGGCGCATGGAATGCCGATTTCCCTGATGGAGAAAATTTCTTACAGTTATTACACGGATCCAAAGCCGGTCGTGGCAATCATGCCTGCTATGAATCTGCCGCTTACGATGCGCTTTACAACAAAGCGATTACGCTGCCATTAGGTCAAGAACGTAACCGCTTATATGCTCAGATGAACCGCCAGATGGAGGCAGATACGCCATGGGCGCTGCATTCCACCAGAATCCGCAGCTGGCTGTATCGTCCATGGATTAAAGGCTATAAAAAACACCCGATTATGCATTCTGATTGGGCTTTCATTGATGTCGAAAAGCACTGAACTCAGAGCGCAGGAGAAACCAAACATGCTATTTACCTCCCCCGATAAGGGACTCACTACTTCCGTCTGGCATTCGTATTTACATCGACATTTACGTCAATTCAGTCTTTGCACTTGCCTGCTGACAGGCCTGTTGGCGAGCGTCGGCGTCAATGCGGCACTACCAGAAAAGGATTTTGCTGATCCGGCGAAAGTATTGCGTACCATATTCCCTGTTGCCGAGACAGGATTTGATCCCGCGGCAACCCGCGACTTGTACTCAAACTCCGTGGTGGAAGTGATTTTTGAGCGTTTGTTCAGTTACGATTATCTGGCAAGTCCCGCAAAAATCGTCCCGGAGACTGCCGATGGAATGCCTGATATTTCGGCGGATGGAAAGACCTATACGATCAAACTGAAAAAGGGAATTTATTTCACCGATGATCCTGCATTCAATGGTAAAAAACGTGAACTGACAGTAAACGATTATGTGTATTCGTTTAAACGCTTAATGGATCCCAAGCTGGCATCAAGCCATGTCTGGTTACTGGAAGATAAAATCGTCGGACTGGATCAACTCGCTGCACAAGCAAAAAAGACTGGCAAGTTTGATTACAGCGCCAACATTCCCGGTTTTGAGATCATCGATAAATACACACTGCGTATTCATCTGACCAGACCTGATTTTAATTTACCCATGATCATGGCTTATGCCGCGATGTCTGCCGTCGCGCGTGAAGTGGTGGAAAAATATCAGGATGGGCAAGGACAAATCATGGGCAATCCTGTGGGGACCGGTCCGTTCAAGTTGGCGGAATGGGTGCGTGGCTCAAAAATTGTCCTCGATGCCAATCGTGATTACCGCCCGGTCACCTGGGATTTTCAGGCTAGCAATGATGTTGAGGATCAAAAAATCATCACAGCGATGAAGGGCAAACGCATGCCCCAAATTGGTCGTGTGGTGGTGAATGTGATTCTGGAAGACCAGTCACGCCTACTGGCCTTCCAGAAGGATGAATCGGATCTGTTTCAGCTCTACGGCGGACTGGCACCGCAAGTGCTCAGGGACGGAAAACTGAAACCCGAACTGCAGAAAAAAGGGATACAGATGTCACGGATTATTGATCCGGAACTGACGATCTATTACTGGAACATGCAAGACCCTGTATTTGGTGGACTCAGCAAAGAAAAAACTGCCCTGCGGCGCGCTATTGCGATGGCTCACAATGTGAATGATGAAATCCGGATTGTCGATAATGGTGAAGCGGTCGCTTTGGAATATCCTATCCCTGCGGGAGTCGTTGGCAATGATCCCAATTACAAAAGCAGCATTCGGTATAACCCTGCGGCGGCTAACGCCTTGCTGGACAAGTTCGGTTATAAAAAAGCGAAAGATGGCTATCGCTCTTCGCCGGATGGAAAGCCGCTGGAGATCACATTCACAACCCAAACCGATTCACGTGGTCATCTGCAAGCGGAAGTATGGAAAAAAACCTATGACAGCGTTGGCATCAGGATGAAAGCGGATTTCCGTCCGTTTGCCGAAATTCTGAAAGCAGAAAAACAGTGCCAACTGACGCAAAGAATTTCACCGTGGATGGCAGATTATCCAGATGGGGATAATTTTATGCAGTTGTTTTATGGAAAAAATATTCATATGAATAACAACGGCTGCGTCGCTATTCCTGAATACGACAAGCTGTATGAACAATCTCAAAAACTGCCTGCCGGCCCTGAGCGCGATTTGCTTTATCACAAAATGACGCGACTCATGGAAGTCTATTCTGCACAGCGTGTCGGGTATGCGCGCTATCGCAATATGTTGTCACAGCCGCGCGTCATTGGTTATAAAAAGCATCCGATCATGCACGTCGAGTGGATGTTCATCGATATTGATAAAAACAAATAAATGCCTCTCTCTCCATGCTCCTTTGTTAAGGGAACAGAAAGTTCATTATGACCGCCTATATCTTACGCCGCCTGTGGCAGATGGCTCCCACCATGCTGGGAGTCATTTTGCTGGTATTTTTTCTGTTTAACTGGGTGGGGGGCGATCCTGCTTATATCCTCGCCGGAAAAATGTCGAATGCAGAACAGATCGCCAACATTCGCAAACAGCTTGGCATTGATCAGCCGTATTACGTCCAGCTTTGGATTTTCATCAAACAAATCGTCAGCTTCGATTTTGGTAATAGCTGGAGCACGGGTGAAGCAGTCTCATCGATCATCGGTAACCGCCTTGGACCTTCCATGACGGTACTGGTGCCATTAACGATCATCGAGACACTGGTAGCGATCGGACTGGCGCTGGCAATCGCTTTTCGCCGTGGCTCTTTTACCGATCGCGCAGTTATGATCGCCTGTACTGTCGGTATGTCGGTCAGTATTCTGGTCTACATCATTGTCGGACAATATTTTTTCGCCTACAAACTCAGTCTGTTTCCGGTGCAGGGCTGGGGTAATCACTTTACGGAAAATTTATTCAAATACTCCGCTCTTCCGATTCTGATTGCGCTGGCAGTTGGTGTTGCTCCCAATCTGCGGCTGTTCAGGACATTTATATTGGATGAAGTCAACCAGGATTATGTGCGCACAGCCCGTGCCAAAGGGGTATCGGAGCGACGGATCAAGTGGGTACATGTCCTGCGCAATGCGTCCATTCCCATCATCACACATGTGATGTCGAATCTGCCGGCACTTCTGATCGGTGCCTTTTTAATTGAACGCTTTTTTTCCATTCCCGGTATTGGCCGTGAAGTCATTCTGGCGGTGGAGCGTAGTGATTTTCCGGTCATCAAGGCCATCACGGTGTATGTTGCTGCGGCCACCATGCTGTTTAACTTATTAACCGATTTGCTGTATCAGGCGGTTGATCCACGCGTACAGTTGAAATAAGGATGCACATGACAACTACCACATCACCATCAGTGTCAATGTCAGTATCACCGGGTTTATGGGCATTGGCATGGCGACGTCTGCGCGCCGACAAAGTCGCCATGCTGGCGTTATCCATCGTCAGTTTATTTCTGATCACGTTACTGCTGTCATCCTCTGGAATCATCGCAGCCGACTGGGAGCAGGAAACCGGTATCAGCTATGCGCCACCGGGGTTTACAGGCGCAGATCCGGCCACCCAGATCAAAGCAGAAACCACTGAAACATTACCTGAAAATCCACTTGATCCACTCGCTGATGTCATCCGCGAGTTGCGTCAGCAAATACATCAGGGCAATCAGGATAATACGAATGCCGTGCTAAATGATTACGGCATTGCCGATCCACTGGCAAAAGAAATGGCGGATATCCAGGCCGAGCTGGCAAAATCCGGCAAAGCAGTCGTCGCTGAGCGTCGCAGCACCTTGCCCTTTGGTGCTGACAAATGGGGGCACGACATTATCAAAAAAACGGTCAAGGGCGCGGAAACGTCTATTTTGGTTGGATTAATCGCCGCTTTTCTGGCGACCTTGCTGGGCACAATCTTTGGTGCCCTCGCCGGTTATTTTGGCAATCGTGTCGATGATTTTTTCAATTGGTTTTACAGTATCTTCACCTCCATCCCCTACCTGCTTCTGATCTTGTCTGTGGCAGCGGTACTTCAGCAAAAAGGGATCACCACGATTATTCTGATTCTGGCATTTACCGGCTGGACAGGTCCATTCCGCCTGATCCGTGCCGAATACATGAAGCATAAGGCACGGGAATATGTCTGGGCTGCAGATGCGATCGGCGCCTCACATTTCCGTAAAATGTTCATTCATATTTTCCCGAATATCAGCCATGTCGCTCTGGTGCAAGTATCCATATTGGTGGTGGGTTTCATCAAATCAGAAGTCATCCTCAGCTTTCTTGGCTTTGGCGTTCCCGTCGGTGTGGTGTCCTGGGGCAGCATGCTCAATGAAGCGCAAAATGAGCTGATTCTTGGTAAGTGGTGGCAACTGGTGGCAGCGACTGGCGCCATGGCTGTGCTGGTCACGGCATTCTCCCTGTTTACCGACGCCCTGCGCGACGCGCTTGACCCTAAATTGAAATAAGGACGACCATGAGCCAAGATACATCTTCCCGTCCCTTCGCAGAACGTCCGATCACTGACCGCCCGTTGTTGAGCGTTCAGAATCTGCGCGTGTCGTTCCGCATCAATAAAAAAGAAAGTGTCGAAACGGTCAAAGGCATTTCCTTCGATATTCCCTACAACTCCACGGTCGCACTGGTCGGTGAATCCGGCAGTGGAAAGTCAGTGAGCTCGCTGGCGGTGATGGGTTTACTGCCGCCAGATACCTCCAGCATTGCCAGCGATAGTCATATTGTTTTTGAAGGCCGCAGTTTGCTGGAACTCAGTCTCGACGAACGTCGCAAACTATGTGGCAAAGATATTTCGATGATTTTTCAGGAGCCGATGACGTCGCTCAATCCGGTCTTTACGGTGGGTTTTCAGATCGCCGAGGTATTGCGTCTGCATATGGGAATGAACGCAAAACAAGCGCGCCAGAGAGCGATCGCCTTGCTGGAGGAAGTGGGCATTCCCGATCCGCACACCAAGATCGATGCCTACCCCAGCCAGATGTCGGGGGGACAGCAACAGCGCGTGATGATTGCAATGGCAATCGCTTGCGAGCCCAAATTGCTGATCGCTGATGAGCCAACGACAGCACTGGATGTGACGATACAAAAACAGATCATTGACCTGATCGACGCGCTGCGGATCAAACATAAAATGTCGGTGCTGTTCATTACCCATGATCTGGCATTGGTCGGCGAAATTGCCGATCAGGTGATTGTGATGCGCCACGGCGAAATTCGTGAAGCGGGCGATGTCAGACAAATTTTTCACGCAGCAAAAGATACCTACACACAAGCCTTGTTACATTGCAGACCCACGTTGGACACCCGCCCGTGGCGCCTGCCGGTGATTGCCGATTTCATGAACAATCAGGACGTGCTGAAAGAACAGAAAGAGCGTCCGCGTGGCCTTCATGGTGATGAAGACATCGTGTTGGATGTGAAAAATCTCGGTAAAAGTTTTTACAGCAGAGAAGGTTTTTTCGGCAAAAAAGAATTCAAAGCCGTCGAAGGTGTTTCGTTCAAACTGGCGCGTGGTAAAACACTGGGCGTTGTCGGTGAATCCGGCTCTGGCAAGACAACCGTTGGTCTGACGCTGATGCGACTGCATCAGGCAACCAGCGGTCAGGCTATCTTTGATGGCAAGGATATTTTGTCGATGTCGAACAAGGACTTTCTGCCGTATAAACGACGGATACAGATTATTTTTCAGAATCCCTATGCGTCACTGAATCCACGTTTCACCATTGGTCAGATATTGATGGAACCGATGCAAATTCACCGTATCGGCAACAATGACAGCGAGCGTGCTGCGATGGCGTATCAATTACTCGATAAGGTGGGATTACCTGCAGTGGCATTCCACCGGTATCCGCATGAGTTTTCCGGCGGCCAACGCCAGCGGATCGCGATTGCCCGCTGCCTGACCATGAAGCCGGAAGTATTGGTCTGCGATGAATCGGTGTCGGCACTCGATGTATCGGTGCAGGCGCAGGTACTGAATCTGCTGCAGGATTTGCAGGAAGAATTCGGCTTGTCGTATATCTTTATTTCGCATGATCTGGCGGTGGTGAAATATATTGCAGATCAGGTCATGGTCATGAACAAGGGCAAGGTTGTCGAACTGGCGAATTCGGACGAGTTATATCGACACCCGACGCAGGCGTACACCAAAACCTTGCTCGGTGCCATTCCGCGCGGTCTGTCGCATTGAGGTAAAGAAGCACTAAAACCCATAAAAATGGGGAGTATCCTTTAAAAATGCGCTGATGTCGTTGAATTATAAGGCGTATAAAATGATACTCCACCCAGTATTTATTGAATCAAATGACTGAAAGTGACGGTTCATGGAAGCAGGCTTACATGAAATAAAGAAAAATTTTCTCGACTTAATGCCCGCAGTGGATTTTTGCTCGCTGCGTCTGGTCGATGAACATCAGGAAGAATTACACGTCCGGCAACATTTGTTGCAGCCGCTGCATTATCACCGCAGCCGTGGCGCGATGCTGACCGTCATACATCAGGGTGGCTATGGTTATGCTGCCACGCCCGATCTCTCTCGTCGTGGCCTGCAGGCAGCGCTGGATCAGGCGGCGCATTGGGCGCGTGTCAGCGCAGAACATAGCGTGACTGATTTCAGCGCACTCCCTCAATCAAGTGCCAAAGGACGACATCATGGCCCGGGTGCGAGCGGCTGGGCTCGTAAAGACCTTATTGAGGTGTTGATGCAGGAGTCGCACGGCTGCCAGATCGATGCCAGAATCGTTGACTGGAGCGCATCCATTCAACGCATACACACTGAACAGTATTTCATCAGTAGCGCTGGCGCCGATATCGGGCAAACCTTTGATTATCTGATTCCCAATGTATCTGTGACCGCCAATCAGGGAAACGAAACGCAAACCCGTAGTCTGGGTGGGCAATACAATGGTTTTTGCCATCAGGGCGGACTGGAAGTACTGGCCAACGCCGGATTTTACGGTGCCGGAAAACGCATTGCGACCGAAGCATTAGCCTTGCTGGAAGCGCCCAACTGCCCTAATGGACGCATGGATTTATTGCTGATGCCAGAACAGATGATGTTGCAGATACACGAATCCATTGGTCATCCTTTAGAACTTGATCGTATTCTTGGTGATGAACGCAATTTTGCCGGAACCAGTTTTGTCACGGCGGAGATGTTCGGTCATTTCCGCTATGGTTCACCGCTGTTGAATGTGACGCATGATCCAGGCCGGGCTGAACAGTTTGCCAGTTATCAATGGGATGACGATGCCCACACTGCCAGCAAAACCTGGCTGATTCGCGATGGCATTCTGGAACGTCCGCTGGGTAGCGCGCTATCGCAAGCACGGGCGGGCATGAATGGCGTTGCCAATTCACGTTCCAGCGGGTGGAACAGACCGCCCATAGACCGCATGGCCAATCTGAATATCGAGCCTGGTAATTCCAGTCTCGACGACATGATCGCAGCGATCGACTATGGCGTACTGATGAATACCAACGTGTCGTGGTCGATTGATGATTCACGCAACAAATTTCAGTTTGGCTGTGAATATGGCCAACTGATCAAAAACGGGCAATTGTGCGGCCTGGTCAAAAACCCGAATTACCGCGGTATTTCTGAGAGTTTCTGGCGTTCGCTGAAAATGGTGGGCGACGCATCGACCTACGCAGTCATGGGAACGCCCTTTTGCGGCAAAGGAGAACCTTCGCAGGTGATACGCGTCGGACACGCCTCCCCTGCCTGCCTGTTCAGTCAGGTTGAGGTATTTGGAGGAGATGCCTGATGCAAACCTATTTCAATACACTGGCGCAGTACATATCCGACCTGCTACAGCCAGAAGAAACCAGTACCTGCTGGCTGTCGGCAGAAGACAGTCATTTTGTCCGCTTCAACCGCAGCCGCATCCGCCAGCCCGGTCATGTCCGTCAATCCACACTGAGTCTGCAGCTGATACGGGGGCATACTCACGCCAGATTCAGCATGAGCCTGAGCGGGCAACTGGAACAGGATCAGAGTTTGATCAACGATGCGCTACTATATCTGCGTGAGCAATTCAGCGATTTGCCAGAAGATCCGCATTTGATGTTGCCAGCCAGAGAAGAAAACAGCTACACCATATTAACCGCCAACCTGCCCTCACCGGATGTCATGGTGCAGGATATTCTTGAGGCAGCACAAGATGTTGATATGGTCGGATTTCTGATGACGG
The DNA here is from genome assembly GCF_049339385.1 of Undibacterium sp. SXout7W. Lineage (NCBI taxonomy): Bacteria > Pseudomonadati > Pseudomonadota > Betaproteobacteria > Burkholderiales > Oxalobacteraceae > Undibacterium > Undibacterium sp. SXout7W. The sequence continues at coordinate 10,615 of NZ_JBMPPF010000006.1, forward strand.
GCGCCCAATACCGCGGTTTCGCCAGCTCAAACGGTCAAAGAAACTGGTATGAAACCAATAACGTCAATTTCGACTGGAGTTTATTTCACTCTGGCGATAAAGCGGTCAAAGCGAACTATGCCGGTGTTGAATGGGACAGCGCACGCTTCCGGCAACAATTTCAACAGGCAATCCATCAACTGGCCATATTGGCACGTCCACCGATCAGTATTCCACCGGGAAACTATCGTGCCTACCTGACGCCGACCGCATTGAATGAGCTGATCATGATGCTGAACTGGGGTGGACTGTCAGAGAAAGCGCTGCGCACCAGCCATAGCTCGCTCAGAAAACTCCGTCATGGCGATATCAGCCTGCATCCGGCTGTCCATCTGACCGAGGACAGCAGTAGCGGTCTGACTCCGGCGTTTCAGGAACAGGGATTGATCAAACCGGGACAAATTCCGCTGATTGCCGCAGGTAAACTGGTCGGCAGTATGGTTTCCCCGCGGAGCGCCCGGGAGTATGGCATTCCCAGCAATGGTGCCTCCGACGATGAATCCGCCAACGCCATACGCATGCAGGCTGGCAATCTGCCAATGCAACAGGCATTAAAGGAACTGGGCACCGGTGTCTACATCAGCAATCTCTGGTATTTGAATTTTTCCGACCGTGCCAATTGCCGTATCACTGGCATGACGCGCTTTGCCAGCTTCTGGGTAGAAAACGGCGAGATACAAGCACCACTGAATGTCATGCGTTTTGACGACTCTTTATTCAAAATACTGGGTGATCATCTGTTGGCGCTGACGGCTGAAACCGAGATCATCATGGATGACCGCTCCTATGGCGAACGCCATACCGGCGGCGCCATCTTACCCGGTGCGCTGTTGAAAGAACTCCGTTTTGTGCTTTAAAAACCGGGCAGTATTGAGGTCTTAAATATTGAACAACAATACAAGACTGAAGTTAATATTTGCCCGTTTCCCTTAGAGCATCTACAATTCCGACCTGTTAAGGGAAACGCTGCGGTATGCAGCACAAAAAACCAAGACGAATTACGAAGACGAATACGAGAATGAATTAGGTGTTTCTGACATCGTATTTCCACACTGCCGATCAGGCCAGCGACGCTGCCGCAACCGGTCTCTGGAAATGCCGATGAATGAAACTCCCATTACCCTTATCGCTGCTTGTGTCACAACACGCTGGACTTTCAGGTTCATTGTGCGCAGACAGCGATGACATCTGGAGTCAATATGGCATTTCTGCAAGGCAAAAAAATTCTGATCACTGGTTTGTTATCGAACCGTTCCATTGCTTATGGCATCGCCCAAGCTTGCAAACGCGAAGGTGCTGAACTGGCATTTACGTATGTCGGTGAGCGCTTTAAAGACCGGATTACCGAATTCGCCAAAGAATTTGACAGTGAACTGATTTTTGATTGCGACGTCAGCAGCGATGAGCAGATTGATGCCGTATTTGCTGATCTGGCAAAAAGCTGGGATCAACTGGACGGGCTGGTGCACGCCATCGGTTTCGCACCACGCGAAGCAATTGCCGGAGAATTTCTGGATGGATTCTCGCGCGAAGCATTCCGCATTGCACATGACATTTCCGCTTACAGCTTTCCTGCATTAGCCAAGGCAGCGTTGCCAATGCTGCGCCAGGATTCAGCCTTGCTGACATTGTCCTACCTCGGTGCCATTCGTGCGATTCCGCATTACAACACCATGGGCATGGCAAAAGCATCGCTGGAAGCATCCGTGCGCTATCTGGCTGAAAACCTGGGCAAACAAGGCATCCGTGTCAACGGCATTTCTGCAGGCCCAATCAAAACGCTGGCAGCCAGCGGCATTAAGGATTTTGGCAAGTTACTCGGTTTTGTGGCCGAACACGCGCCGCTGCGCCGTAATGTGACGATTGAAGATGTCGGCAATACTGCCGCTTTCCTGCTGTCCCCATTGTCGAACGGCATTACTGGTGAAATCACCTATGTCGATGGCGGTTTCTCTCATGTCATGGGTCTGAACGCAGATTCTTACAACCACTGATCTACCCATTTGGTTGTTTGAAAATCAAAGGGCTGAATGCCTTGGCTGACATCGTAATTCTGTCACCGACATTCAGTCCTGTTACTTCAGAGGCAGACGCAATGATGTCGACAATCTCCTGCCCGACCAGCAGCGACAGCACGTACACCACTTCTTCCTGACGTATCGCCAGCACCTGTGCCTGTAAATTCAGTTTGCCCTGCACCTGTTGATGTAAAAAAATCTCTGCCGGCGTCCCTTGCCGCGCGATGCGACCAGCCTCCAGACAATAGACTTGCTGGGCAAGTTTGAACACCTCACCGACATCATGACTGACCAGTATGGTCGTCAAACCAAACTGTCGATGCAGGGATAACAACTCATCCTGTAACTGATGACGTAAGCCTTCATCCAGCGCAGATAATGGCTCATCGAGCAGCAATATCCGGGACTCCGTCAACATCACCCTCGCCAGTGCACGCGCCAGCGCGACTCGCTGCTTTTGTCCTCCGGATAAACTCCCCGGCAAGCGCTGACTTAACGCCGACAAACCCGTGATCTCCAGCAAATGTGCCAATTGACGCGTATCCGTCTTGTTGAGCGCATAGGCGATGTTGTCGGCCACACTCAGATTCGGAAACAAGGCGTAATCCTGAAACACCATACCTACTGAGCGTGCCTGTGGTGGTTTGAACATCCGGGTATTAGCATCAAACCAGACCTGATCATTGACAATGATATGCCCGCCATCTGGACGAGACAGGCCAGCAAGCATCCTCAGCAACGTGGTTTTTCCTGTCCCGGAAGAACCAAGCAGACTGACCATGGCACCTTGTGCTATCTGCATCTGTATGTTCAACGCCAATGTTGCTGTACCTGTCTGCAGCTGTTTTTGTATGTCGATCGCTATCATCTGGCAAATACCATCTGGTTACGGCGACGGTTAATGATGTAGACAGATAACAAAATCACGAAACTGACGATGAATAATATCGCGGCATATACATGAGCCGCCTGATAATGCAGGCTTTCTACTTCGTCATAGATCGCAATTGAAGCAACGCGGGTGACGCCCGGGATGTTTCCGCCTATCATCAGCACAACACCAAATTCCCCTACTGTGTGCGCAAAACTCAATACAATGCCAGTCAGCAATGCAGGTCTGATATTGGGTAGTAAAATATGGAACAGCGAGAACACATCCGATTTCCCCAGGGTGCGTGATGCCTCTAGCAGAGATGCCGGTAAATTCTGCAAACCCGATTGCACCGGCTGCACCATAAACGGCAAACTGAAGATAACAGACCCCAGCACCAATCCGGGAAAGCTGAACACCAGCTTCAGATGAAAATACTGTTCCAGCCATTGACCAAAAGCATGTTGCGGACTCAAAGCGAGTAACAAATAAAAGCCGAGTACCGACGGGGGCAATACCAGCGGCATGCTGACCAGCGTTTCCCATACAGGTTTGAAGCGACTTTGCGAATAGGCAAGCCACGATGCCAGCGGAATGCCAATCAGCATCAGCAACACGCTGGTCAGTGCAGCCAGACGAAAGGTCAGCCACAAAGGTTGCCAGTCAATTTCCATCCAGTTCATATAGCAATCATCCCGGCTACGTCAGGGCGTGGCAACACACTCATTTCGTTTGATTTGACCAGCGCCTCGACCTTATCTCCCACCGTCAGCAAGAGTTTTTTTGCAGAACGGGTGGTAATCACAGAGCTGACCTGGACAAGCGCATTATCAGCCTTGGCTACACCTTCCGTCTGTACGGGGCAAGAGCCGTCTGCCGCCGCAAGTAACAAATGAACCCGCGTTAACACCTGCCCCATTTCGATACTTACAATGTAACCAGGCAAGCGGTTGCGCAAACTAATGTCTCCGCTCAGATTTTTAGCCAATGCCACTTCTGTTTCTTTAAACAACAACACGACAGGCTGGCCTATGGTCCATGCTGCCAGTTGTTGCGGGTTACCAAGCAGCGTCGCCGTTAATTGCACATGCCCTGCCGCCACATCCATAATCGCAACGCTGCCATGCGCCTCTACACCTGTGACTTCACCAGCAATTTGATTCATGGCAGTAAATAACCATAGCGCTCTAATATTGCGCGTGCTTTGACAGAATAGACAAAATCATAAAATTGCTGTGCGATCTGCGGATGCTGTTCTTTACCGTATTTCAGTATGACCGCTCCCTGAGCAATCGGTTGATAGGCTGACCTGGGCACGTCAATCCATTTTCCCTGCGACTTCATTTCTGGCGACAACACCACCGATTTAGCAGTAAAGCCGATATCAGCAACACCAGAATGAATGTACTGATTAGTTTGCGCAATACTTTCACCAAATACCAATTTAGGTTGCAAACTCTGGTCGAGCTTAAAGTACTGCAAAGCGCGCATTGTCTCCCGACCATATGGCGCTGTTTTAGGATTGGCCACCGCTATTTTGCTGACGTTGGAACCACTCAGGACAGCCTGCCACTGAGTTAAATCCTTTTCTTTCATTGACCATAACACCAACGCACCATAGGCATAAACGCGTGGTTCGGTCGCTGTCAGTCCGTCTTTATGCAACTTCTCAGGAAACTCCATATCCGCTGACAAAAACACGTCGTATGGCGCACCGTTACTGATCTGCGCCACAAATTTACCTGAGGAATTAAAACTAGCCTGCACATCGTGTCCTGTTTCCTGCTTGAAAGCGGTTTTCAGGTCATCAAATGCATACTGTACGTTCGCCGCGACGGCAACAGCAATCGTCCCTGCGCTTGCCAACAGGGGACAAACAGTCAACAATACGGCTGCAGCAAATTTCGTGTTCAACGGTAACCACCTTGTCATGAGTTATTAACATTTTGTCTGCATCCTATCAGGCTCAGTTGCTTTACTCAAACAAAACCATGCCCTTTGTTTCTATTCGCTTCTCCAGATCAATTCTGTCGCAGATCGCTGCCCTTGGGTTCGTTTGCGTGTCAGGAATGGCTTCCGCACAAAATAATTTCTGCGAGCAGAACTGGCCAGAATGGACGCAGTTTAAAAAAACGTTTATCACTGAAGATGGTCGCGTGATTGACCACAGCGGAACCATCAAGCCCACTGTATCTGAAGGCCAGGCCTATGCACTTTTTTTTGCTCTGATTGCCAACGATAAAGCCGCATTTCAACGCATCCTGACCTGGACAGAAAATAATCTTGCTGGTGGCGATCTGACTACGCGTCTGCCCGCATGGCAGTGGGGTCAGAAGACCGACGGAAGCTGGGGAATCATTGATCCCAACCCCGCCTCCGATGCAGACCTATGGATCGCTTATACTCTGAACGCCGCGGGCGAACTGTGGAAAGATAAGCGTTACAACGCTCTGGCCAGCCTTCTGGCCCAAAGAATTCTGAATGAAGAAACGGCAGATATTCCTGGTTTGGGACTCACGCTGCTACCAGCGCCAAAAGGCTTTGCTCTACCCGACAATCAATGGAAACTAAACCCCAGCTATACACCGCTGCAGCTCCTGCGCTGGTTCCATTATTCTGAAAAAGACGAGCGCTGGAAACGCCTGCTGTCCTCTTCAGTCAGCATCATGACAAAAGCCTCGCCTAAAGGATATGCGCCAGACTGGACGATTTACCACCCCGAAAGAGGTTTTCAGATCGACACTCAGGGAAGTGAAAAAGGTAACGGAGGCTACAACGCTATCCGTGTGTATTTATGGGCAGGCATGCTCGCAGACAAGGATCCGGACAAGAGCTTGTTGCTCAAAACCTGGCAGCCCATGGCAACACTGACTGAAAGCAAAGCTTACCCGCCAGAATTTGTGGATATACAGTCAGGCGAAGTAAAAAGCCCGGGATCTACCGGCTTTTCCGCTGCGTTACTGCCCTTTCTGCAAGCAAGCAAAGCGCAGAAAGCCCTGCAACAGCAAATACTGCGTATTCAGGCACAGCCCGTCAAAACTGACCAGTATTACGATCAGGTGCTTACCCTGTTTGCGACAGGGTGGATGGATAAACGTTACCGCTTCGGCACCAACGGCAAAATAGAAATGCACTGGATGCAAAACTGCGGAAAACCCTTTTAATGCATCTACATCTCTTTCAATTATGTTCAATTGTTAAAAATATCTGCGTCTTTTTACAAAATCCTGTATCATTTCGTTTTTGCATTGCAATAAATCGCAATTAAAAACTGTAGCATCGCAAGCCTGTGCACATCAATTCGATGGTGCATGTAAAAGCCCTCCCGCCCTGCATGTCTGGTAACAATCATAGACATCATCCCGGCGCAAAGCTTTTGTGCCGAAATTTCATTGTCGTCCGTTGTTGGATTTTCTGTGTTCATTTCGTTTGGTTGGCGCTGCGTTTTTGCGCGCGTTACGTTTGCATCGCGCTTAATCTTTACGAAAGAATTTCATGAGTTTTGAAGCACTAGGTCTCCACGTCAATATCATCCGCGCCCTGACAGATGCTGGCTACACCAAGCCGACATCGGTTCAAGAGCAGGCAATCCCTGCTGCGATTGAAGGTCGTGACCTGATGGTCTCATCCCAGACTGGCTCAGGCAAAACCGCCGCATTTATGCTGCCAGCGTTGCACAAGCTGGCATCTGCTGAAGTCGTCAGTTACGACAACAGCAAAACACCGAATCAGGAACGTCAGGCTGCCCGCTCCCGTGGTGATCGTCCACGTTTTGTTGCAGCAAAACCAAAAATGCTGGTACTGACACCAACCCGCGAACTGGCCTTGCAGGTAACAACAGCAACGGATAAGTACAGCGCCTATTCACGTCGCATTAAAGCTGTGTCTATTCTGGGCGGTATGCCATATCCAAAGCAGATGCAATTGCTGTCACGCAACCCTGAAATCCTGGTAGCAACTCCTGGCCGCCTGATTGATCATATGGAATCCGGCAAAATCGATTTTTCCGAATTGCAAATGCTGGTGCTGGACGAAGCTGACCGCATGCTGGATATGGGCTTTATTGACGACATCGAAAAAATCGTCGCGGCTACACCACCAACACGTCAGACAATGCTGTTCTCAGCAACACTGGATGGCGTTGTCGGTAATATGGCAAAACGTATCACGACTGAACCATTGGTGATTCAGATCGCAGGTTCTGCCAGTAAGCATGAAAATATTCAGCAGAAGGTTCACTTTGTTGACGATCTGTCACATAAAAATCGTATGCTCGATCACCTGCTGCGCGACGTTTCAGTTGACCAGGCTGTCGTCTTTACTGCAACAAAACGCGATGCAGACACGATCGCTGATCGCCTCAACATTGCAGGTTTTGCAGCAGCTGCATTGCATGGTGACATGCATCAGGGCGCTCGCAACCGCACGCTCGATGCATTGCGTCGCGGTCAGGTCCGCGTATTGGTCGCGACTGACGTGGCAGCACGTGGTATCGATGTACCCGGCATCACTCATGTATTTAACTACGATCTGCCGAAATTCCCGGAAGATTATGTCCATCGCATCGGTCGTACTGGCCGTGCTGGTCGTAAAGGCCTGGCGATTTCGCTGGTCAACCATGCGGAAGGCATGCACGTCAAACGTATCGAACGCTTCACCAAGCAATTGATCCCTGTCGATGTGATCGAAGGTTTTGAGCCTAAGAAAACAGCAGCACCAGCACGTTCTGCCGCACGCAAACCAAGCGGCTGGAAACCAGGTGACAGCCGGAAAACAGGCAACAATTTCGGCGCCAACAAACCAGCTCAACGCTCTTTCAGCAAGCCTGCTGGTACTGGTAGCAGTGCAGGTCCTCGCAAAGAAGGTAGCGGCGGATACAAAGGTAATCGCTCAAGCGAAGGCGGCGCACGTCGCTCATTTGGCGACTATTAATCCTTTACCTGATGGATTAACGTCACATTAGCCTTGTTTCAGCCTCGTCGCAGGCGGTTCAAGACAAAAGCGGTCACGATGTGACCGCTTTTTTTGTGTCTGTCGCCCGGTCAATTTTTATCTGATCACGATGCGGCACAATTTGAGAATCAACCCTGGCATCACTGCCTCAAAAATCACTACGCGGATCGTAAAACGCGGAAGTAGTAAGCCGGATTCTTTGAGTACGCCAGAATTAATGCTATTGTTATAGGCTGAACATCCACGAAAGTTAACCCTGTTTTCACATTGCAACCATCATGAATCAGCTAGAACAACTTAAACAATTCACGACCGTGGTCGCCGACACCGGTGATTTTCAGGCAATTCAAGCATACACTCCCCGCGACGCCACCACCAATCCATCGCTGATTCTGAAGGCAGTACAAAAAACAGAATACAAACATCTGCTGGAAAAAGCCGTCAAAGAGACCGCCGGTCAATCTCTCGATGAAACGATCGATCATCTGCTGATTACATTTGGCTTAGAAATTCTGAACGTTATTCCTGGACGCGTATCGACAGAAACCGATGCACGTCTGTCGTTTGATACAGAAGCGACGGTCGCCAAAGGTCGCCAACTGATTGCACTATATGAAGCAGCAGGCGTTTCACGAGAACGCATTCTGATTAAGATCGCATCGACATGGGAAGGAATACGTGCAGCGCAAATTCTTGAAAAAGAAGGTATACGCTGCAACATGACTTTGCTGTTCAGCCTCGCGCAAGCCGTTGCCTGTGCTGAAGCCGGGGCACAATTGATTTCACCTTTTGTCGGCCGCATTTACGACTGGTACAAAAAGCAGACGGGACAAGAAATTTTCGGCGCCGATGATCCGGGCGTATTATCAGTCAAACAGATTTACACCTACTACCGTAAATTTGGCTACAAAACAGAAGTAATGGGTGCCAGCTTCCGTAATACTTCACAAATTCTTGAACTGGCAGGTTGCGATTTACTGACTATCAGCCCCGAATTACTCCAAAAACTGGCAGACAGTAGCACTCACGTCACACAAAAACTGAGTCAGGAAACAGCGCAGCAATCTTCACTCGAGAAAATCGAGATGAATGAAAAGATTTTCCGTTTCCAACTGAACGACGATGCGATGGCGACCGAAAAACTGTCGGAAGGTATACGTGCATTCTGCGCTGATACACTCAAACTGGAGCAAATGATCATTGCGCTTCGTTAAATCATGAAAGACATGCATAAGTGATATGAGATAAAAGCCGCATCATTTATATCAGCAATACGCCAGCCGGAACAGACTCTCTGCTCCGGCTTCTTTTTTACAAATCCTATACTCAGCCCGTTTGCGACAATACCTGCAACCACTGAACAAAATCAAATCAACATTTAATCAACACTTAATCAACATAAGCCATGAAAAAAATCATCAACCTCGCAGAATGGAACCGGCGTGAACACGTTGAGTTTTTTTCTCAGTGCAGTGAGCCATTTCACAGCGTCGTCGTACATCTCGACTGCAGCGCAGCTTATCAGCATTGCAAAACGTATAAAAAGTCTTTTTTCTTGCTCTACCTGCATCAGATTTTATTAGCCATCAATGCGACAGAATCCATGCGTTATCGTATCGAGAATGGCGAGGTCGTCGATTTCGATGTCATTCACGCCAATGCAACCATAGGGCGTGCCGACCATACTTTCGGTTTTTGCCCGATTAACTTTGAAAGAGATATTGAAATATTTGTGAGCGAAGCCGAACCACGTATGCAAGCAGTCAGAAATAGCAATGGTCTTTGCTTTAACGATGAATGCAAACGTCTCGATGTCATCCATTTCTCGGCCATTCCATGGATGAGCTTCAGCAGTATCACACATGCGCGGCGCTTTGATGTCAACGACAGCATCCCAAAAATATCTGTCGGAAAAATATTTCAGCAGGCAGACAAGTGGATGATGCCAGTCGCTACTTTCGTTCATCATGGATTAGCAGATGCCTACCATATTCATCAGTTTCTGGATCACTTGCAGCGAGGTCTGCAATCTTTTACCTTCATCCAATCTGATTAAGCATGCAAGAGGCCGTCGTCATTGCAATCGTTACAATATTGATTCCACGCCTCGGTTTGCCAGTTGATCAGCCCGCTCATTGCCAGGATGCCCGGTATGTCCCCGCACCCAGCGCCAGTCGATCTGATGCACGGACTGCGCCTGATCCAATGCCTGCCACAGATCAACATTTTTGACTGGCGCCTTAGACGCTGTTTTCCAACCTTTGGCTTTCCAACCACTGATCCACTCTGTTATGCCCTTCAATACATACTGACTATCGGTATGCAAGGTAATCTCGCAAGGACGTTTCAAAGCGTTGAGAGCCTGTATCACGGCCATTAATTCCATACGATTATTCGTTGTTTCTTTCTCTCCTCCAAATAATTCTTTTTCCTTATTCCCCGCAACCAGTAATGCTCCCCAGCCACCAACGCCCGGATTCCCTTTGCACGCCCCATCTGTATATATCTGAATCTTATCCATCATTCTTTTTTGCTTTATTAGTGACCGGCATCACGCTTGCACGAGAGACGCGCTTACTCTTTCTGACCGGTCCGATCAAATGCATTCCCTTTACTCGTTTCACGGCCTGCAGCATATATACTGCGCCAAAAAAAGGCCACCAGCGCTGCCCAGCCTTTTCCATAAATTGATAGCGATTCAGCCATTTTTCTGTTGAGAACGGCGGAACATAACAACCAAAATCAGAACGCTCCACTTCCATATTCAATAATTTCAACCAGTCTTTGAGGCGCGGAAAACTGATAAATTCGCCTTCTTGCGGTAAAAAATAATGCCCTCGGATGCGTCCGGTAAATTGCCTCGCCCCCCACAAACTATTGCGATTAAATCCACTCACGATTAAGCGACCTTCAGGAATTAAGATCCTTTCGACTTCCCGTAAAATTTGGTGCGGCTCTTTGGCAAACTCAAGTACATGCGGCAAGACCACCAGATCAACGCTATGAGAATCAAATGGCAACTCGGTGAAATCATGTACGATCGCAATTTTTTGTAGCAGACTTCCCAACCCCTGCGAGGAAACAGCAACATCAGAACACCAACGATATGGCATGCGGCTGGCACGCAATGCGTTTATCTGAGGCAAGCCGATCTGCAATGCATTAAAACCAAAAATATCTACCGTCAACTCGTCAAACAATACCTGTTCCCAGTCCAGAATATATCGCCCTGCAGGCTGCTCGAGCCAGGTGCTCAGGTCTATAATGTTTTTTTCCACTGGTTCCATGCGCATCTATGAAGAATTCTCTGAGTATATTGACTGTCCCTGCATTTGACGACAACTATCTGTGGATCGTGCACAACGGTCAACATGCTGCAGTGATTGATCCCGGTGATGCCTTACCTATTTTACAGACACTGGAAAAACACAGCTTACGTCTGGCAGCAATCCTGCTGACACATCACCACTCAGATCATGTGGGAGGCGTAACAGAATTACTCTCCCACACATCAGTTCCTGTATTTGGCCCCACACGAGATCACATACCGACAGTGACACACGCACTGCACGAAGGTGATCCGGTCAACATTCCGGAATTGGAATGGCAACTCAGAGTGATCGATGTCCCCGGGCACACTGCCGGGCATATCGCGTATTTCGCTGAACAGCAGCATTGGCTATTTTGTGGAGATACGCTGTTTGCAGGCGGCTGTGGGCGTCTGTTTGAAGGTACACCAGCACAAATGCTGACATCGCTGGAAAAACTTGCCTGTTTGCCAGAAGATACCGCCGTCTACTGCGCGCATGAATACACCTTGTCCAATTTACGCTTTGCCCAAGAAATTGAACCAGACAATCTGGCCTTGCAAGCAAGAGTTCAACAAGAACAGGAAAAACGCGCACAGGGTATTGCTACGGTTCCTAGCCAGATAGGATTGGAAAAACAAACCAATCCCTTTTTGCGTAGCAAAGAAGCCAGCGTCATAGCTAAATTATTAGAGTCCGATAAAATCACCGCAAGCCAAAGCCCTGCGGAACATTTTGCCGCATTACGCATGTGGAAAAATCACTATGCCTGAATATTGATCAGAACTTACGCGAAATTGCCTCAACAAGGTTATGCAAACTTACCTTTTTTTGGATATATGACTTACAAGTGATGTTTGTTTCACCAGCATGCGATATGTTGCCTGAATTTCTGGCTACAAAATGACAGTGAAGGCGGTACGAATTTGTACAGAGCTTTATTACAGCGCGTTGCAACGAGGCGCCATTCCCTCGACGTGGTGATTTTGCGTAGATTCTGATTGATGAGTATTGTATTGATAAGCGAATTGATCAACGGATTGATCAATACCGGTCTGAACAGGTAAATCCCGACGAACACTGCTCAGCATTCCTCTCAATGCCGGCACTAAAACAACATATCTGCTTTTTGTTTCTTATTCCATCCAATTTTATATGTCCTCTTCAAACATACCTCAGACAAAGCTGGCAGGTAATTCTTTGGCTTTGTTTTGCAAAGTCGTCGACAACTATGGCGACATCGGTATTTGCTGGCGCCTCGCCAGACAACTACAACGCGAACATGGGATTGTGGTTACCTTATGGGTAGACGACCTGAAGAGCTTTCAAAGGATTTGTCCGGAAGTTCGTCCAGAAGCAGCACATCAACGCATCGCTGGTGTCATTATTCGCGAATGGCGTGACCAGGATGGCGTATTCACTACGGATGATATTGCTGATATCGTCATCGAATTTTTCGGTTGTGATATTCCACCCGCATATATTGCCACCATGGCAATTTGCGAACCGCGTCCTGTATGGCTCAACCTGGAAGGTCTCAGTGCCGAAACATGGGTAGAGGGATGTCATACATTGCCATCACCGCATCCCTCTTACTCACTGACAAAATACTTTTTCTTCCCCGGTTTTAATCAAAAAACAGGCGGCTTATTGATTGAATCTGACTTGGTGTCGCAACGGCAACAATTTCAGTCAGATTCTGTCGCCAAACAACTATTTTTAAAACAGTTTGGCGTGACTCAGGAAGAAATGAATGGACTGACGGTATCGCTGTTCTGCTATCCACATGCGCCTGTCAATTTACTCTTCAACGTCTGGCAAATATCTGCCACGCCTGTACTGTGCCTGATACCTGAAGGCGTTGCCACAGAAACAGTAAAGACATGGATGGGTAATGCAGCCCATGCTGGCGACAGCATGACCCATGGCGCACTGACCGTAAGAATCATTCCCTTTGTTCCACAGCCAGACTACGACAAACTGTTATGGGCATGTGATTTGAATTTTGTTCGGGGTGAAGACTCTTTCGTTCGGGCACAGTGGGCATGCAAACCCTTCGTGTGGCATATCTATCCGCAAGACGAAAATCTGCATCACGTCAAATTGAAGGCTTTTCTGGAATGCTATCGCCCCGCTACGACATCACTTCATCAGCTGTCACTTGCGTGGAATGGCGCACTTCAAGAACCTATCGACTGGAATAATGTATGGACATCATTGTGTGCTGATATGTCTCAAATCTGCGCCAGTAGTGAGGATTGGCAACGTCAATTGCTCGAAAATGGTGATCTGAGTACGAATTTACTCAAGTTTGCAGAAAGAGTTAGGTAAGAAGAAGTCGAAAATGGGGTAAAATATGCGGTTAATTTTTGACGTATTTTTAAGTTCAATCGGACGTAGGCTTGCAGGATTTTTACCAGTAGGCAACAGATGATTTTTATGCAATCTACTTTTTACATATATTCACTATGAAACCTGCAAAAGAAATTCGTGTTGGCAACATTATTATGGTCGATAGCAAGCCTATGATCGTTTTGCGTTCTGACGTCAATGGTTCAAGCCGCACGGGCTTCACCTACAAGTGGAAAATGAAGAATTTGTTGACGAACAGCCCATTGGAAAGCGTTTTCCGTGGCGACGACAAATTTGACGTTGTTGTTCTGGACAAAAAACCAGTTACTTACTCTTATTTCGCTGACCCGCTGTATGTATTCATGGATACTGAATACGAACAGTATGAAATCGAAGAAGAAAATCTGGGTGATGCATTGCATTACCTGAAAGATGGCATGGAATGCGAAGCCGTGTTTTATGATGGCAAAGCAATCTCTGTTGAACTGCCTACTACTATCGCTCGTCAGGTTGTCTACTCTGAACCAGCAGTTAAGGGCAATACTTCCGGTAACGTGTTGAAAGAAGCAAAAATCGAAAACGCTATCGAAGCTCACTGCCACACTGTTCAGGTTCCACTGTTCGTCAGCCAGGATGACGTGATCGAGATCGATACACGTACAAACGAATACAAACGTGTAGTGCGCAACTAAGTTTGATTCGCTCAAAAAAAACGCTGCTTTAGAGCAGCGTTTTTTATTTATAGCACACCAATCAAATATGTCTCAGAATGCAGGAATCACAGCACCTTTGTACTTATCTTCGATGAATTTCTTCACCGCCGGAGATTGCAATGCTGCTACCAGTTTCTTAAATGCGGGGCTATTTTTATTATCTTCACGAGCGACTAACAAATTCGCATAGGGAGAATTAGCATCTTCGATAAACAAGGAATCTTTCACCGGATTCAGTTTTGCTTCAATTGCATAATTCGTGTTGATTAAGGCTAGGTCAACCTGATCCAGAACGCGTGGCAGTGTTGCCGCTTCCAATTCTTTAAATTTCAGTTTTTTGGGATTCTCAGTAATATCTTTTCTGGTAGCAGAAATATTCGTAGGATCTTTCAATTTCAGCAAACCCTGCTTTGCCAGCAATAACAGGGCACGGCCAGAATTGGATGGATCATTCGGGATAGCAATTGTCGCGCCGTCAGGAATGTCTGCAACTTTTTTGTATTTGAAAGAGTAAGCAGCAAATGGCTCTACATGTACTTTAGCAATCGGGACTTCGATGTCATTGCTGTGATTTTTCTTAAACTCATTCAAATACGGTTGATGCAAAAAGAAATTTCCGTCCAGATGTTTTTCGTTCACCTGAACAGCAGGCTGAATATAGTCGGTAAATACTTTCACTTTCAGATCAACGCCTTCCTTTGCCAGTTGCGGCTTGATAAATTCCAGTATTTCAGCATGTGGTACCGGGCTTGCCGCGATGTTCAATACCTCTGCAGCAGAGGCAGCACCTGAAGCGATCAATGCAGCAGTACTGATGCCAATAAAAAGCAATCCTTGTAATTTTTTTTTGAATAAATAAGTCATATAAAAAACTCCTGAAAATAAAATAAACTACTTACGCGTAAATCGCAAAACTAACCTGTCCCCGAAGAATTGTAATAACTGCACCAGCAATATCAGTACCCCTACTGTCACCACCATGACATCCGTCTGAAAGCGCTGATATCCATAACGCAAGGCAAGATCGCCCAGACCACCGCCGCCAATCACACCCGACATCGCAGCGTATGAAACCAGAGCAATGGTCGTCACTGTCGTAGCGGCGAGCAGGCCTGGCAATGCTTCTGGCAACACGGCATGCAATATGATTTGTCTCGGTGTCGCGCCCATCGCCTGGCAGGCTTCAATAATGCCCCGGTCAACCTCTCGCAGCACGTTTTCTACCAGTCGTGCAAAAAATGGTGTCGTACCGATCACCAAGGGAGGAATAGTACCTGCCACACCCAGCGAAGTACCGACTAAGAATAAAGTCAGAGGAATCAGGACAATCAATAAAATAATAAAAGGAACAGAACGTAAAATATTCACCAGCAAGGACAGCAACACATAAACGCCACGCTGCTCCCACAGCTGTTTTTTCCCTGTCAAAAAAAGCAGTACGCCCAACGGTAGCCCAAGCAAAACGGTGAATAACAAAGAGAACCCTGTCATCGTTAATGTATCCAGCGTCGCCTGAGCAATATCTTCCCAATCAATATGTGAGAAATTCATCATTACACGCCCTCCAGCAAATCAACCCTGACACTCATCTGCTGCAATAAATCGATCACACGACTGGTCTCCAGCGCTGAAGCACGCAATTCGATTAATAATTGTCCATAGGGTGTATGTTTGATGCGGGAAATTGTTCCCTGCAAAATTGTCAGCTCCGCATTGCTTTGTGATGCAATTTGACTGAACACTGGCGCATAAGTCACGTCCCCAACATAAGTCAACCTTAGTAACGTCGTATCCGCACGTCGCTCCCTCTGCAAAAAGGCATCACCATCTACTGCCTGACTTTCAGCCATGAGACTTTGCGTTACTGGATGGAGTGGATGCAAAAATACCTGAGCAACATCACCCGTTTCGACAATCTCGCCCGCACTCATCACTGCCACTTTGTCGCATATTGAACGTATCACCTGCATCTCGTGGGTGATGAGAACAATGGTCAGACCTAATTTCTGATTAATATCAGATAACAAACGTAAAATAGACTGCGTCGTCTGTGGGTCAAGTGCTGAAGTTGCCTCATCACATAACAACAGATGTGGATAGTTCGCCAACGCGCGTGCGATACCAACTCTCTGCTTTTGTCCACCAGATAATTGCGAAGGATATTGCTGCTCGTGTCCTTGTAACTCAACCAGTTCCAATAACTCTGCTACTCGTTTCCGCCGCTGTTCCTTTGTATAAGTACCTGCAAGCTTTAAAGGAAAATCAATATTGTCTGCCACCGTTTTAGCATTCAGCAAATTGAAATGCTGAAATACCATGCCAGTTCTTTGCCGCAATTGCTGCAACTGCAGGGAATCAAATCCAGTGATGTCATGCCCTTCAATCAGTATTTTTCCTGCGTCTGGCCTTTCCAATAAATTCAAGGTGCGTAGCAAGCTGCTTTTCCCTGCACCGGAACGTCCGATAATGCCAAAAATATGCCCTTGGGGAATGTGAAGATGAATGTCGCGCAACGCAATAATTTCTCGCGGCCCGACTCTATATTTCTTTTGAAGTTGTTCTATATAAATCACTGTGGTACATGTCGCCGTAAATCATTCAGGTGCTCACTGTATCGAATAGCGTCAATACTTTCCAATCATAAAAAATTATTTGTATATACCAATTTCAACTGTAGGTCATATGCAATAAGAGATGGCATATTCAAAGATAAAATCTATCTTTTGCAAAAAGGAGATATCACACTACCATTACAGATTCAGTCATACTGGCAGTAACAATGCAGCATGCCGGTTTTACCATCACAACAGTGGCAACGTCGTGCTGTCTTCTGTCAGCAGTTGGACATAAAGGAAATACATGTTTGATCGCACCATAAAAAAAACACTCGCTTCAACAATATTGTCAGCACTTCTTGCGTTGGCCTCTGTGCACACTCACAGCATTGCGGCAGATCTGAAAATTGGCCTGGCGGCAGACGTATCGTCCCTTGATCCGCACTACCTGAATATCGCACCGAATATTTCATTTGCATCGCACTTATTCGATGCTCTGGTGCATATTGATGCCAATGGCAGACTGATACCTGGCCTGGCTACTTCGTGGAAAGCAATAGATGCCACGACCTGGGAATTTAAATTACGTAAAGGCGTGAAATTTCATGACGGCACTGAACTAACAGCTGAGGATGTTATTTTTTCACTGGATCGTCCTGCCTTACTGACAAACAGCCCTGGTCCATTCACCAGTTACACCAAGCAGATTATCGCCAAGCAGGCAACAGATGCGTACACCATCAGGTTGAAAACGGCAGCACCATATGGCCCGTTACCTCTGGATCTCAGCTCTATTTTTATCGTATCCAAAAAAGTGGCATCACGTGCATCCAGCGATGATTTCAACAGCGGCAAAGCACTGATAGGAACAGGACCATTTAAGTTTGTCAGCTTCAAACGTAGCGATAGCATTACGATTGCGCGCAATGATCAGTACTGGGGCGAAAAAAGTAGCTGGGATAAAGTGATATTTCGCATTATGACCAGTGGTGCCCCACGCGTTGCTGCGCTGCTATCTGGCGACGTTGATGTCATTGATGCCGTTCCTCCTGCCGATGTCAACAAACTCAAAAGCAATAATAAATTCAGACTGGAACAAAAAATATCGTGGCGTACTCTCTTCTGGCAACTTGATCAGCAAGCACATAGCTCGCCGTTTATCACCGACAAAGCTGGCAAACCTTTAGCCGAGAACCCTCTGCGAGACATACGCGTACGGCAAGCAATCTCAAAAGCCATTCATCGTACTGCTCTGACAGAAAAAACATTGGAAGGTCTTGCTGTACCAGCATCAAATATCGTAGCCCCCGGGATCATGGGCTATAACTCCTCCTTGAAGGCAGAGGCATATGATCTGGAAGGAGCAAAGAAATTGCTGACTGCCGCAGGATATCCAAATGGATTCGGATTAACCTTACATGGTCCTAATAACCGATATATCAATGACGAACAAGTCATACAAACCATTGCTCAATTCCTGACCAAAGCTGGCATCCAGACAAAAGTGGAAACCCTGCCATTAGCAGCCTATTTCCCAAGAGCAGGGCGCAATGAGTTCAGCATGGCCTTGCTAGGATGGGGCACTCTGGCGACCGATTTTGGCTTACGTACGCTCACGGGCACCAATAATCCGGAAACCGGCTGGGGTACCTGGAACTGGGGGAAATACAGCAATCCAACGCTGGATAAAGCGATACAACTCTCTCTGTCAACAGTAGATGAAAGCAAGCGCGAAGAACTCGCGAAAAAAGCAGCTACCATCGCGCTGAGCGACTATGCTGTTATCCCGCTATATCATCAGTACGCCAGTTGGGCGATGCGCAAAGGCGTTAAATATATTCCGAGAACAGATGAATTTACCTTTGCTCATCAATTCCATCCAGAATAGGATGAATAATATGAACTGATATCGCAACTGCGACCCTAGGGTCGCTTTTCGGCCCCTTATAAATCAAAGTTATACCGAGACAGACAATACGTAAACAATATCTCAGGCAATACCCGGTACCAGATTCTATCCGCATCAATTTCAACTATACATAGACGAAATTTATCGTTCCTGATCGTAGTCTTTTTAAGGATGATAGATAGCACACCATCTTCAGGAGAAATCAATGAAACAAAGTCCATCAATCAAAAAACGTCGGGCCAGTATTGCAACAAGCCTGCTGCTGGCCGGAGCCAGCTTTTTCACTGTATTGCCACCAGCCTCCGCCGCCAATGCAATCCTCAATGCTTCTTATGACGTCACTCGCGAATTGTTTAAGGAGATTAATCCGGCATTTGTCGCAGAATGGAAGAAGAAAACCGGAGAGTCTGTCACCATCAATCAATCGCATGGTGGCTCCAGCAAGCAGGCGCGCTCAGTTATTGACGGACTGGAAGCATCGGTCGTGACAATGAATCAGGCAAACGATATCGATATTCTTGCGGAAAAAGGTTTAGTTCCGAATGACTGGGCAAAACAATTCCCGAATAACTCGGCACCGTTTTATTCAACAATGGTATTTTTGACCCGTAAAGGAAATCCAAAGCACATCGCGACGTGGGAGGACTTGGGTAAGTCAGGCATCAAGGTCATTATTCCAAATCCAAAAACATCTGGGAATGGCCGTTACAGCTATCTGGCAGCATGGGGTTCCGTCATCAAAAATGGTGGCAATGAAGCACAAGCAAGACAGTTAGTCGAGCGAGTATTTAAAAATGTTCCGGTTCTTGATGCTGGTGGTCGCGGTGCCACAACCACATTTACACAGAGAGACATCGGAGATGTACTGGTCACGTTTGAAAATGAAGTGCAATTGGTCAAACAAGAGTTCGGTGACAATTACGATGTCGTTTATCCCAAAACATCGATACTGGCAGAATCACCGGTGGCAGTCGTTGACAAGGTTGTCGATAAACTTGGCACACGTAAAATTGCCAGCGCTTATCTTCAATTTCTATACTCAGAACAAGGCCAGGATCTGATAGCCAAACATTACCTGCGTCCTCGCTCAGAAGTTGCGGCAAAAAAATACGCCTCGTCGTTTAAACCTGTCAGTTTATTCACCGTAGAGGAAGTGTTTGGCGGCTGGAAACAAGCGCAGAAAAAACACTTTGATGATGGTGCTGAATTCGACAAAATATATCAGTCAAAGAAATAAATGCTATGCGTAGATAATACTCATTGAGTTCAATATATTAAAACTGCGCTGGTAAAATCAAGTAATCGACAACAGGCAATATCAGGCGATATTGCCTGTTGCAAAGGGAATCCTCAGCTGGATTCCCTTTATTATTTTGGCGCATCAAAAAGAATCAGCAAATTATTTCCCTGATGGTACAGGTTTCCATACCCAGGTTGCAGCAGCCACGTTGACTGCTTTAGGAATTAACTTTGCCTGAAAGAATAAATCGGCAATATGTTGCTGATGAAAAATGATCTCTTTATTCATCGGTAACACCCCATATTGGGTACGATGCAACCAGACTTCCAGAATTTCCGCTGGCAAACCTAACTGAGGTGCGATGATTGTGGCAACTTCTCGCGGATGCTGGTTGCTCCATGCTCCAATCAGCGCTAATTGCTCCAGTAGCACATTTAAAATTTCAGGCGATTTTTCGGTCAGTGTTTTAGAAGCTTCGTAAAAACTATTCACTGGCGTCAAGCCGCGATGATCTGCAATCACTCTCACCTGTAAAGTCTGCTGTACCGCCACCAGATAAGGATCCCAGATCACCCATGCATCAATACTACCACTGACAAATGCAGCTCTTGCATCAGCAGGCGTCAGATACACGGGCTGTATATCCGACATCGACAAACCAAATTTCTGCAATACATCCAGAATCAAAAAATGTGAACTAGAACCCTTTTGAAAAGCGATTTTCTTACCTTTTAAATCTGTAACTTTATTCAGAGTTGACTGTTTTCTGACGACAATCGCTTCTGATGCTGGCGCAGACGGCTCCGCACCGACGTACCGTAAATCAACACCCGCAGACTGTGCAAATATCGGCGGTGGCGCTCCGGTCAAACCAAAATCAATGCTGCCTGCATGCAATGCTTCCAGCAATTGTGGTCCCGCCGGAAACTCTACCCATTTCACTTTCACTGCCTTGGTAGCCAATATTTTTTCTAACGTTCCTTGCGATTTCAGAATCGACAATAAACCACTTCCCTTTTGAAAGCCGATACCAATCGTTTTTTCTTCTGCCTGTATATGCGCAAAAGAAAATGCGAGAATACACAACACTAACAAGCGTATTATTTTTTTCATTTTTGTTTCCTTTTATATTTTCTATTAGGGACTTACGCAAAATTGTCAAAACAAGGTATGGCGATAAAGGCAATACGGGCTTGTATGGAGCGCTTATACAACAAAAAGCCATCACGCAGCTGAGGTAACTTTGCGTAAGTTCAGTCTATTTCTGAATCATCCATCCAGAGTGATTGGTGTTAGATATCTGTGATCACTACGCACTCTCGCGTTCAATCAATTCACATTCCAATAAATTCAATCTTTGCAGACGCTTGCCAAGTGGAATTTCACCTAATGCCTCAAGTACTCTCATGGCGGCAATCTCCCCTATTTCCTTCGCAGGTGGGCGTATAGTGGTCAAACTTGGTAATAACATCGACGACAAGGCGTAATCACCGAAACCAACAATGGCACACTCTTCCGGCATTTTTAACCCGGCACGCTGACCTGCCAGAATCGCACTGGCAGCCAAATTGTCGTTGGCAAAAATAATCGCTTGTGCGGTTTTTTTTTCCCGCTTTGCCAAGGCGTCAATCGCCTGTTTTCCAGCATCAAATGGCGTTGCTGCTGTCGGTAAAAACATCCAGGGTTCCAACTGATGTTCACGCATGGTGGCAACATATCCATCCCTTCGATCGAGCGCGCTTTCATCACCGGCTACACTGTTCTGTACAAAGGCAATCCGGCGATATCCTTTTCCGATTAAATAACTGGTTGCCTGCACACCAACCTGATAGTGAGAAAATCCGACCTGGACAGGCTTTCTCCTTGGTTGATAATCCCAGGTTTCTACCACCGGAATATTTGCTGATGCCAATAACTGCTCACTCGCTTTGGTATGGTATTGGCCCGTCACGACGAGCGCTGAAGGGGACCATCCTAAAAACGTGCGAATGGCATTTTCTTCCTGCGCAGATGAAAAATAACTGGAAGCCAGTAGCAACTGATACCCATGCAAGGTCAGAACATCGGAAAAACTTTGTATGGTATTCGCAAAAATAGGACCAGAGATGTTTGGAATCACCATGCCAACAATTCGCCCGTGAGTCGATGCCAGACCACCGGCAACCAAATTGGGTACGTAATTCAATTTTTTGATAGCTGCAGCAATACGTACACGTAGTGCATCTGATACGCGATCTGCCTGTTTGAAATATCGAGAAACTGTAATCGATCCCACCTGCGCTTCTCTGGCGACATCATGTATGGTCGCCCGCCCTGATCCCCGCCGCTTTCTTCCTGTGTTTTCTTCTGGCATAGCTTCTTATTCCTATTCATCATATCGAAGAGCATTTTAATTCTTTGACTTCAATGTACGCATAAATGAAACTATTTATGGTATCGGTACCATCAAAATTCTATCAGGGTCATGTGCGTAACCAAAGTTGGTTTTGTAAGCATGCATATGAGATGAACAGATAAAAGAAATCGATAAAAATAAATCGACGCGATGATTAAGAAAATGATTAAGCACATTGATTCAACGTCACTTCAGGTAAACACTTATTTCAACAAGGCTCAACCATGAAAAAAAATAGACATATCAAATCTGTACAGCGCAGAAAATTCCAGCAGCTAGGATTTGTGCTTGGTACGGCAGCATTCTCCGTCAGCGCTATCGCAGCTGAAGAGTTAAAAGAGGTACGAAATACAGGAGACAACGCCAGCTTACCCAGCGTTACAGTTACAGCAACACGTAGAGAAGCAAGTTTGCGCAGCGTACCTGTTGCGGTATCCGTCATCAGTGGTGACGAACTGGAACAATCCAATCGCAACAGCATTGATGCCATTGCAGCAGAATTACCAAGTGTCAATTTCAGACAGCAAGGTGGTAATAAGGATTCCACTATTTTTGTCCGTGGTATCGGGACTATTTCTACTTCTCCCGGTGTAGAACCTACGGTATCAACCGTAGTCGATGGTGTGGTGTATGCGCGTCCCGGACAAGCGACGCTGGAGCTGCTCGATATTGAACGGCTGGAAGTATTGCGTGGCCCACAGGGAACCCTGTTTGGTAAAAATGCATCGTCAGGTGTATTAAACATCATCAGTCGCCAACCCGGTAAGACCAGTACCGGATTTGTCGATGCATCCTATTACGAAGATAACGAAAAACGCCTGCGCGCAGGCGTCTCAGGCAGCATTACGCCAGATGTTTTAGCTGCCTCCATCACAGCGCTGTATGCGGACTACGATGGCAATATCACGAATGTCGCTAACGGAAAAAATGTCAACGGCTATGAGCGTAAAGGTGTGCGCGGAAAAGCACTGCTGACACCAAACAAGGATATTGATATCACGCTAATTGCAGATTATCTGCATTCAAGCAGCTCCCCTAGTTTCACAGTGTATAAATCGAGTAGCCCTGTATTTTCTCAGGCTATCCTGCCGACAGTAGCAGGTGCAGAAAACCGCCAGCTCTACGCCGATATTCCCAGTAATATTAACGATACATCCAAGGGTATTTCTGCTCAGCTGGACTGGCGACTGAATGGATATACACTGACTTCCATCTCAGCCCTGCGGCGTTGGGATAACCAGCAATACACCTCCACCTCTGCCATCGGGAACAGCATCGACGTCAATCGTGTCAGCAGCGCTTATCCCGCCACGCGCGACGTAGGAACCCTGGAGTTTGAACAATTTTCACAAGAATTGCGTATTGCCTCGCCCAAAGATGATTTTATTGATTATGTGGCTGGCGCTTATTATCTGCATGGCAAAGACCGTGAAACATATCAACGTATCGTATCTGTGACTCCGCCAGTCATCAACAATGGCTTTGCCAATTACGGTGTAAAAAACGACAGCTACGCGTTGTTTGGAGAAAGCACACTGAAATTCCGTCCTGATTTGCGGGCAATTGCGGGATTGCGCTGGAATCGTGATGAATTATCTTACGATCATTACCGTACCTCAACGCAAACCAGCGCATTTCCTGGTGTACAACCAGCCACCAGCAATACCGGCTCGACTACTGAAACAGGTTATTCCGGCAGGCTTGGCGCGCAATGGGATCTTCATCGTGATGTAACCGCATATGCAACTTACTCACGCGGCTATAAAGGTCCGGCGTATAACGTGTTTTTTAACATGCTCAACCGCGATACGATTGCGCTCAAACCAGAGACATCAGATTCATTTGAAATCGGCGTAAAAGCAATCGCATTTGACAAACGTCTATCGATCAACCTTGCGGCATTTCAAACCAAGTATGCCAATTATCAGGCGAATTTTTATGACACTGTTGCGGGTGCTGTTGTCACACGCCTGATTAATGCAGGCAATGTCTCAACACGCGGTATCGAGCTCGATATTGAGGCTCGTCCAGTGCAATATCTGTCGCTGACTCAATCGCTGGCTTACATTGATGCACATATCGATCAGTTTAATTGCCCTGCTGCTGCGGCAGCCTCATGCAATCTGAATGGACAAACACTGCCATTCTCACCAAAACTGAAAAGCTTTACCCGTGCCAGCTACGGCATTCCTTTACAAAATGGCTTATTCGTTGATCTTTCGGCCGATTACTCATGGCAAAGCAAAGTGCAGTACGACTTGTTCCAGTCACCGAATGCGATTCAAGGTTCTTTCGGCCTCTTTAATGCCAGCATCGCCCTCTCCTCTCCAACAAATGGCTGGCGAGTTGCTCTGGTTGGTAAAAATCTGACCGACAAATCGTACGCTACGAATCTCATCAACAATACTGGTTACGTCACCCGTGCCGTGCCTCGCGATGATCAACGTTATTTTGGTATCAACTTCAGAAAAGATTTTTAAAAATGAGTACCACTAAACGTCAATTAAAATTAGGTGCCTTTCTTTTGCATAACGGCCATCACGTTGCGGCATGGAGGCATCCGGAAGCACCAACCGATCAGAATCCATTTAAACTCTATCAGCATCTGGCACAAACTGCAGAAAAGGCCTGTTTTGATGCAGTCTTTTTTGCTGACAGTGTTGCTCTGACCAGTGGTGTGGGTGGGCTGGAACCGCTGACGTTGTTATCAGCACTATCAGCGGTGACAGAAAAAATTGGACTGATAGGAACTGCAACGACAACCTATAACGAGCCATATCATGTTGCCAGAAAATTCGCGTCACTGGACCGAATTTCCGGTGGGCGTGCGGGATGGAATCTGGTGACCTCAGACAACGCGAAAGAAGCGGCCAATTTTGGTTTGAGCAAGCATGTCCCTCATACAGAACGTTACGCACGCGCACGGGAATTCCACCAGGTAGTACAAGGTTTGTGGGATAGCTGGGAAGATGATGCGATCATTAATGACAAACTCAATGGCAAACAATTTGACACGCAAAAACTGCATCCCCTACATCATCAAGGAGAACACTTCTCTGTTGCCGGTCCGCTGAATGTTTCTCGCAGTCCACAGGGAAAGCCTATCACCGTTCAGGCAGGCGGTTCGGAAGCCGGGCGCGATCTGGCCGCAGAAACAGCCGATGTCGTATTTACTGCACATCCATCGATTGCCTCCGCACAAGCATTTTATGCGGACATGAAAACCCGGACGCAGAAGTTCAAGCGTGATCCAGATTCATTGAAAATCATGCCTGGATTATTCCCCGTCATTGGTCGCAGTCAGGCAGAGGCAGAAGATAAATTACAGCTTCTGCAAAATCTGGTGCTTCCTGAAGACGGCCTTGCATTACTTGGCAGGATGATCGGTAATTTTGATCTGTCAGGTTATCCTCTGGATGAACCATTACCAGAATTACCGCTTACCCAAAATGGCCAGCAAAGCAGGCAAGCTCTGCTGACCGCACTGGCACAAGGCGAGAATCTGACTATACGACAATTGTATTTGCGAATAGCAGGTGGTCGCGGCCATTTTACGCTGACCGGCACAGCAGAAATGATTGCGGATCAGATGCAGGAATGGTTTGAACAACATGCGGCAGATGGCTTTAACATCATGCCACCATGGTTGCCTGGAGGACTGGATGATTTTGCAACGCATGTGGTCCCAGAGTTACAACGACGGGGAATATTCCGAACACAATATGCAGGATCGACATTACGTGAACACTTAGGACTCGCCTTCCCGGCAAATCGCTATACCCGCTGATTCAGTATCCATTTTGCCATTGAATGATCGACATGCCGGGAAATAATATCGGCATCTCGATATTCAATTGAAGAGGCAGAACTAGACAGATGATTTTTGCGTCAGTAAAAGTCATCTGTCATTTAGGTATATCGAAATTCAAAAATATTCGTTTTTCAGCTCCGGCTTTTGCGATTAAATCGCAGAACGAACTTCTGCATTCTGACTCTGTCGATCACAGATCAATGCAGCCACATCCCCGATCTGTACTCAATGAAAGTGACGATGAAACATTCACATCTTACTACCGGCATCATTTTGATCAGCACCTTGCTAAGCTCTCAGAGTAACGCGACCGACGGATATTTTTCTCATGGCTACGGTGTTAAATCTCAAGCCACAGGCGGCGTTGGTATCGCTTTAGCGCAAGACAGCCTGGTCATCGCCAGCAATCCTGCAGGGGCGGTATGGCTGGATGACAGACTGGATGCGGGACTCAGCTGGTTTGGCCCAACCAGAAGCACAGATATTACGGATAGCAAAGTACCTGGCGCAAATGGACACTATGAAGGGAATGACACAAAAAATTTCTGGCTGCCTGAATTTGGCTACATAAAACGGCTTTCATCCAACACAACGCTGGGTCTTGCAGTATATGGTAATGGCGGGATGAATACTGATTACAAGAAAAGCCCCTTTACCGCATTTGGTATCCAAGGAAATACAGGCATCAACCTTGAACAATTATTTATTTCACCCTCTCTGGCTTACAAAATCGACGAAAATCATTCCATTGGTGCAGCCGTAAATCTCGCTTACCAACGTTTTTCAGCCAAGGGAATCAATATATTTTCACCCAGTTCGATTACTCCGGCGAATGTCAGTGATCAAGGTACAGACACATCGACTGGCATAGGTATCAGGCTTGGTTGGACTGGAAAACTCAATCAGGATATTACGCTCGGTGCGACCTGGGCATCTAAAACCAATACTTCAGGCTTTGACCGTTATCGAGGGCTGTTTGCTGATGGTGGTAGTTTTGATATTCCTGAAAATTATGGGATCGGTATCGCGATCAAAACAACGCCATTGCTGACTCTGGCTGCTGACCTGCAACAGATTAAATACAGCCGCATCAGCGCTGTCAGTAATCCCTTATCCAATCTTTTTTCTGGCAATCCGTTGGGAGCAGCAAATGGCCCTGGGTTTGGCTGGCGCGACGTAACCGTATTTAAAGCAGGAGCCGTATATGAGTACAACAGCACCATAAGCCTGCGTGCCGGCTACAACCATAGCAGTCAGCCAATCCCGGCAGAACAAACTTTTTTTAATATTCTGGCTCCAGGTGTCGTGCAAAATCATCTGACGCTTGGCTCTACATTTAAAACTGGAAATGGTGAAATCAGCTTCGCATTGACACATGGATTTAATAAATCAGTCAATGGCAGTAATTCCATTCCTGGTGTATTCGGCGGCGGCAATGCCAACGTAGCATTACGCGAAAACATTATCGGCATTGCTTACGGATTAAAACTGTGAACGATCAACTATTCGTTTTCATTACTCCGCTTATCCGCTAAGAGCATCATTCATGATCCGGACTTACGCAAAACCATCCTGGCAACAGGATGGTTTGTCGTCGCACCAGCCGCGTCAAAGTACCTTTATTCGCCGTGCCTCACTCCCCCTACTCCGGAACAAGCCGGAGTTTTTTATGTATTTTCTTATGTCTATCAGATCTTTTTATCTTATTGCCTCCACACTTTATCTGGTGGCGCAGACGAGCTACGCGATAGATAATCGCATTGACCAGATTCGTTCAGATGCGCCAGAGCTTGCCACTTATGGCCAGTATCAAGTGGGCATTACAACACGTCACCTGTTACATCGACAGCAGGCAGATATTATTCATGCCAAATCCGGTGAAATCACTCCTTTGTATGACCGTCCGCTAACTCTTGAAATCTGGTATCCGGCAATACTTAAAACAAACCAAGTACCTGAAGGACAGTATCAGACATTGTTACGCGATGGAAAAACTGAAGTCACTCTGAAAGGTCGCGCACTACGTGACGCCTCACCGGACAGGCGCGACGCCTCATATCCATTAGTCATCGTCTCGCATGGTTATCCTGGTAATCGCTTCTTGCTCAGTCACCTGACAGAAAATTTGGCCAGCAAGGGATATGTTGTCGTAGCGATAGACCATACCGACAGTACATTTCACGATCTGAATGCGTTTTCCAGCACTTTACTGAATCGTTCTCTGGATCAGTTATTTGTTTTAAACGAAATGGCGCGAATCTCGCAACAACATCACGACGATATTCTGAGTCACCTGATCAATACCGATCAAACTGCGCTGATTGGATATTCCATGGGCGGTTATGGCGTGATCAATACTATCGGCGGTGGATTAACTGATGATATCGTGAATAGCGCGATAGTTCCAAATGCAGCTCTTAATATCAGACAATCCGGTCGTCCGGAATATCAGGCGTCGATTGATCCCCGCATCAAAGCTGCTGTTGCATTCGCCCCCTGGGGCTGGAATAAAGGCCTGTGGAATGCGCAGGGATTAGCGACAATCAAAACGCCTGTATTTTTTATTGCAGGCAGTGCTGATGATGTTTCCGGTTATTCACCCGGAGTCAGGAATATTTTTGAATCAACAGCGAATGCCGATCGCTATCTACTTACTTTTGAACATGCTAATCACAATGCCGGTGCGCCAATACCCGCACCAGTGGAAGCATGGCAAGCTCTTCCCGACTTAAAGCGGATTCCTGCAGAAACATATATAGATGCAGTCTGGGATAACACGAGAATGAATAATATTTCTCAGCATTTTGTCACAGCATTTTTAGGAAAATACCTGAAAAAAAACACAGATATGAGTAGCTATTTAGCACTGACTGAATATGCACAAAATGGAAAATGGAGCACCGATAGCGAAGGCAATACAACAGCAGAACACACCTACTGGAAGGGATTTCCCCAGCGCACGGCAGTTGGACTACGGTTAGAATTTCTGCCCGCCGTTGAGATTCGTCCATAAAACTTCTCTATGGAAATTTCAATTCAAAATTTTCTATACAAATAATTTGTATACGATTTTCAATAAAAAACCGGACATCACTGTCCGGTTTTTTATTTCTGCCATCCCGTTCACATTCACGTATATCGACCAGCAATATTTAACGCAAAATGCTCAGGACGGTCATACTTCAGGAAGGTCGTATATTGGCAAGTCGCCTGACTACGGCGATCATACGATCGATTTCTTCGCAGGTATTATAAAATGCAAACGAAGGTCTGACTGTCGCCTCAACTCCAAAGCGACGCAAAATCGGCTGAGCACAATGATGTCCTGAGCGAACAGCAATACCTTCATCGTTTAATGCCTTGCCTACTTCTTCTGTTCTATAGCCTGCAAGAACAAAAGAAGCAACGCTGGCTTTCTGATGCGCGGTACCGATCAAACGAACTCCCGGAATACTTTTGAGCCCATGTGTTGCATATTCCAGCAATGCATGTTCGTACAAAGCGATCTTGTCCAGCCCGATACGCTCAACATAATCAATCGCCGCTCCCAGACCAACTGCATCGGCAATATTCCCTGTACCAGCTTCAAATCTTGCCGGTGCGGGTTGATATTGAGTTCGCTCAAAAGTCACGTCTGCAATCATATTGCCACCACCCTGCCAAGGTGGCAATTCTTCCAGCAGTGCCTTTTTACCGTACACAACGCCAATACCGGTAGGGCCAAAAATTTTATGTCCCGAAAAAACATAAAAATCAGCGTCAAGTGCCTGGACATTGACTTTCAGATGCGACACCGCCTGAGCACCATCAATCAACACCCGCGCTCCTGCTGCATGTGCCAGGGCAATGATTTCCTGCACTGGTGTAATCGTCCCCAGTGCGTTGGATACCTGCGTCACGGAAACCAAACGCGTACGGCTGTTCAGTAATTTCCGATACTCGTCCAGAATAATCTGACCGCTATCATCGACTGGAATCACACGTATGACAGCTCCCTTTTCAGCCGCCAACTGTTGCCAGGGAACGATATTGGCATGATGCTCCAGATGCGAGACGATAATTTCATCGCCCGCACCAATAAACTTCTTGCCAAAGGTATTGGCCACCAGATTAATCGCTTCGGTCGCTCCCCTTACAAAAATAATTTCATCTGGAGAAGCTGCTCCCAGAAACCGGGTTACTTTATTCCGCGCGGACTCATAAGCATCGGTCGCACGTGCTGCCAGTTCATGTGCTGCCCGATGGATATTCGAATTTTCATGTTGATAAAAATACGCGATACGATCGATCACAGATTGTGGCTTCTGTGTAGTGGCCGCATTATCAAACCAAACTAACGATTTGCCATTCACACGTTCTGCAAGAATAGGAAAATCCCTGCGAACGATATTGATGTCAAATGGTGCCTGCGCCGAAGCACCCGGGTTATTTGAACGTGGTGCTGCGTCCCAGTAAGTCTGCTCCCCTTGCTGAAAATAAAACCCTGACTTACTTTGACTTACACCAGACTCTGTCGGAACAGTAGATCTGGCCGGATAAAGTTCAGACAGCAATTGCTGTAACTGATCTTGTCCGGGCAAACCAAATGATCTTGCCTCTACTTGCTGAGGGTTCCCTGTTGCCTGTGTTGCCAGTTGATCCAGTGCCGATGAAGAATCAGGAGCATCTGACTGATCCAGAAAATAATATGAACTCCCGGCAGAGCGACCTGTAATCGACGATGCAGATGCACGACTAATCTGTGGCAATGCAGCTGCGTACGCAACCGGCACTCCCTGCGCGTTTGCCGATTGCGCTGATGGCGTCGCCAGTGAGGTGTGATTGCCACTTCCCTGTACAGGTGCAATCTGAGGTACTCCTGCGACAGGCGATGAGCTTGCTCCAGACGATATCGAAGTACCGTTCTCGTGCAAATGCGACAGCCCTGGCAAAAGGCCGGATACACCTTGCGCCGATCCTGGAATATGGGAAAAGAACTCTGCCGCCATCCGGTTCAGAATACCTTCGTCAAGCAGACCCGAACCTGCGCTCGCGGCATTGTTACTATTATTTGTAGGTGTCAGGATAGTCATGGTATTTACCGATCTCTACATCATCCAACACGGCAACTGCATCATCTGTCAATACAGCCAAAGAGCAATACAAAGAAATCAGATAAGACGCAATCGCGTTACGGTTGATTCCCATGAAGCGAACGGATAAGCCTGGGCTTTGTTCGCCTGCCAGTCCTGGCTGAAATAAGCCTACGACACCTTGACGCTTTTCACCAACACGCAACAAGATGATTTTGGATTTACCATCTTCAATCGGCAATTTATCTGAAGGCACCAACGGAATACCACGCCATGTGAGGAACTGCGAACCAAATAAACTGACTGTCGGAGGAGGAACACCACGACGAGTACATTCACGTCCAAATGCAGCAATTGCGAGTGGATGCGCGAGGAAAAATCCTGGCTCTTTCCAAACCTTGGTCAGCAGGTCGTCAAGATCATCTGGAGTTGGCGCTCCAGTCAGCGTCGAAATACGTTGATCATCATGCACATTTGCGAGCAGACCATAATCAGGATTATTGATCAACTCACTTTCCTGACGCTCTTTAATTGTTTCGATCGTCAG
This sequence comes from Undibacterium sp. SXout7W, assembly GCF_049339385.1. Lineage (NCBI taxonomy): Bacteria > Pseudomonadati > Pseudomonadota > Betaproteobacteria > Burkholderiales > Oxalobacteraceae > Undibacterium > Undibacterium sp. SXout7W. Next base: position 42,398 of record NZ_JBMPPF010000006.1, read on the forward strand.
ACGTAATTGTTCTTTGATCTGATCATGCGGGCTGCTGTACAAATCAGAAATCCGGGTATGCACATCCAGTACTGTCGATACCGCATTCAAAAAATACTCGCGCGGTTGCTCATCATAATCAACGAATGTTTGCGGCAACTCAGATTCATCGCGCTGAGAACATGCGACACGGACATCTTTAGGATTTTTGACTTTATTTAAGCGATAAATACCTGCTTCTACTGGCAGCCATTGCAGTAAATGAACCAGCCAGCGTGGGCTGATAGTAGAGAGCTGAGGAACCGTTTTTGTTGCATTCGCTAACTGACGGGCAGCATTATCGCCGAGCGCAAAGTTAGTTGAAGACACATCTGTCATGGGGTACTCCATATAAAAGTATGATTAATCAACACTGAATAATCGGGTTTCAACATCAACAACATAGTGTCTGCCGTCTACCGCCATCACTCAACATGCTATAGACGACAGACTGATTTTTTTATGTCCCTTCACGCGGCGTAATTCCTCACAGCGCATCATTAATTCAGACATGCTGATACTGAGCGCAAGCGCCAATTTATCAACGGTCACTAAAGAAGGAATTACTTTGCCACGCTCAATTTCTCCGACATAAGAGCGATTCAGATCAGCCCTTTCCGCCAGCGTTTCCTGCGACCAGCAATGTGCGTCGCGCGCCTGTCGAATGGCGATACCAAAACAATTACACAAATCACTCATGCATCACCTCAAGCCAGAGTGACACGGTCAACATCCTGTTCGTGACGTAAAGTCGCCTGACTAACGTGGCTTCCGGGAGCCACATCGTAGGTAACCCAGACATTCCCACCGATTGTGGCGCCACGCCCCAGCGTGACGCGACCGAGCACCGTTGCACCGGCATAAATCACCACATCGTCTTCAACTACCGGATGACGTGGAAGACCTTTTTGTAACTGGCCATGCGCGTCAACCGGGAAACGTTTAGCTCCCAGCGTCACCGCCTGATAGATACGCACCCGCTGACCAATAATTGCCGTCTCACCGATGACCACACCGGTGCCGTGATCAATAAAAAAACCGGGACCAATTTGCGCGCCAGGGTGAATATCAATCCCGGTCTGACCGTGAGCGATTTCAGCAACCAGGCGTGCTAGCAGAGGTACGCCCGACAGGTATAACTGATGCGCGATCCGGTGATGGATCATTGCCTGAATTCCCGGATAACAGAGCAATACTTCGTCCATGCTGCGCGCAGCTGGATCACCCTGATAAGCCGAGACCACGTCGCTGTCCAGCAGGCTGCGAATATCTGGTAACGCGCTGGAAAATTCACGTACGATCGCCACTGCGCGATCCTCTACGTGCAGCACTTCCTGCTGCTGATAGCGGGAGGCATAACTCAGTTCAAGTCTGACTTGTGTAAGCAATGAATGAAGTACAGTATCAAGCGTATGGCCGACATAAAAATCTTCACTTTCCTGACGCAATTCCGGTGGTCCGAGGCGCATAGGGAATAAAGCGCCACGCAAATCAGTAAGAATTTTTGTCAGTGCATCTCGTGATGGCAACTCACGTCCACCGGGTTCGGATGAACGTTGTTGACGATTGCGCCAAGCCAGACGGACTGCGGCTAATTCACCGACAACCTGATCAATACCGAACAGTGACGTCCGTGATTCTTTTAAGGGATGTAGTACCGTTTCCATCATATTCCATTCATATTCTCGTTTTCATCACAGACTCAGTCTTGTATCCATGGCAGGGCATGCACGCGCCAACCACCAAGATGGCCACGCTGTTGCGACGGATTTAAATCACCTTCAAATCCTTCTGTGATATTGAAGCTGTTGATAAAACCTGCCTTTTGTGCGGCTTCAGCGGCTGCCGCTGAGCGCTTTCCGCTGCGACATAAAAAAAGGATGACAGTAGATTTATCTTTTACTTTGCCTTCCAGCTCTTTCGCAAAACGTGGATTGCGATTCATTGCCGTACCGGTCATCCATGCCACATGTAAACTGTCGGGGACATAGCCTACGAAGACTCGCTCTTCATTCGTACGGACATCAACCAAGGTAGCGAGGCCGTCAGCAATCAATTGCCAGGCATCAGGCGGTGTAATACTGCCGGCAAATGGCAGTTGCGCTTCCAGCGCACGTTGACGGGCTTGTTGCAAAATGGGGTGCGCTGCCGCGCTTTGTGATGTGTCAGATGCCTGAGCAGATGAAATGCTGGAGGCTGGGGATGCAGGTGTGGCAAATATCAAATCGGTCATGGCGTACTTTCAATCTCTTGGATACAGAACTGTTGATTTCGTAACAGTGATCCAATGTACCTAAATTGCTTACGACACAAAACGAATAAATATAACCATCATTATTCAGAAATCAGATATGAGATGCTCTGTTTCCAAAAATTGGCAAACCTTGTACACATCCAGCGGTCGATCAAAAATGCCGGATAGGTACAAGGCACGGCTAGAATTAAATTGCACAAAGGATGTCAGGAGACATCCGATAAATCACAGCACTGATGCAGCAATCGCCTGCTCCAGATCATTGATCAGATCATCCACATGCTCGATGCCAATCGATAACCTCACCGTGTCTTCTGTGACGCCCGCATTCTCCAGTTCTTGCGGATTTAATTGCCTGTGCGTTGTCGTCGCTGGATGGCAAGCGAGAGATTTGGCATCTCCTATATTTACCAGACGAGTGAATAGACGCAATGCATCCTGAAAACGTGCTCCTGCGTCACGACCACCTTCCAAACCGAAAGTGAGAATTCCCGAAGGTTTTCCACCTAAATATTTTTGGGCTAATGCGTGATCTTTGTGATCAGGCAAGCCAGCGTAGTTCACCCATTTCACTTTGTCGTGACTTTGCAGATAATGTGCAATGTTGAGTGTATTGTCAGTAATACGATCAAGGCGCAATGCGAGCGTTTCAATACCCTGCAAAATCAGAAAAGCATTAAATGGCGATAAGGCTGCACCGGTATTACGCAAAGGTACGACTCGTGCGCGACCTATGTAGGCTGCGGCTCCCAACGCCTCAGTGTAAACAACGCCGTGATAGGAAACATCAGGCTCGTTCAGACGTTTAAACCGTTGTTTGTGCTCTCCCCAGGGAAACTTACCCGAATCGACAATAATTCCACCTATTGAATTGCCATGCCCACCCAGATATTTTGTCAGCGAATGAATCACGATATCCGCACCAAATTCTATCGGCCTTAAGAGATAAGGTGACGGCACAGTATTATCAACAATCAGTGGAATGCCGTGACGATGTGCAACATTGGCAATTGCTTCAATATCCGTGATGTTGCCCAGTGGATTACCAATCGATTCGACATAAATCGCTTTGGTTTTATCATCGATCAAAGCGGCAAAAGATTCGGGATCACGATAATCCGCAAAGCGTGTCTGTATTCCGAATTGGGGAAAAGTATGCGCGAAAAGATTATAGGTGCCGCCATACAATGTGGAGGCAGAGATAATATTATCCCCCGCCTCAGCAATCGTTTGTATCGCGTAAGTAATAGCGGCCTGGCCTGATGCCAGCGCAAGCCCTGCAATCCCCCCCTCCAATTCGGCTACCCGTTTTTCAAGGACATCGTTGGTCGGATTTGTGATGCGGGAATAGATATTTCCCTGTACTTTGAGATCAAATAAATCAGCGCCATGCTGGGTGCTATCAAAAGCGTAGGCGACTGTCTGATAAATCGGGACGGCAACTGCCCTTGTCGTCGGATCTGGATTGTAGCCACCATGTACTGCGATCGTCTCTAGTTTCATGCTTCTCTCTTCGATGTAGGAAAATAAGAAGAGATAATAGAAAGACATTTCGTGATGTACAACGAAGCAATTCAGATTTGCTTATGCGTTCGTCAAAAAAAAGCCTGCATTGCTATGCAGGCTTTTCAACATGAGCAATGGTGCTCAGGAACCAAGCTGATCCATCGGCGTGCGATAGGTTTCGCGGGCAGTTGCTACAGTCAATGCTGAAATAACCGCCGTTGCCGTAACAAATGCAGCAACTGGCATCCAACCATTTTCGCCTGGCTGCAAAATAGAGGCGCTGATCGTAGGTGCAAAACCGCCCAGTGCAAATCCGATTTGCGTACCAATCGCCATGCCTGACAAGCGCACTTTCGTACCAAACATTTCGCCATACAGAGATGGCCAGACACCATTGGCAGCGCTATACACTACGCCGGACAATAACAGACCAAAAGTGAAAATCAAAGGAATATTCATCTGGCTGATGGCCCACATATATGGCCATATCAGCGCGGCTGAACCCAATGCACCAAAAATGAAAACTGGCTTGCGTCCGATACGATCTGAAATCGAAGCAAACAATGGAATAGCTGCGAGCGCCACCACATTCGCCAGAATCAGTACAGTCAACATCGTTGCCCGAGGAATGTGCATGGTATTGACCGCATACGACAACGTAAATACGCTGAAAATCGTACTGACAACAGAGACCAATGCCGCAAAAATCACGCGCAAGACATTCGCCTTATTGTCTTGAAACAGCATGGTGACAGGCATTTTCCCTGCCTTATGCTGGTCTTCTTTAAAGGCAGGCGTCTCAGGTAAGGTGCGACGTACCCACATACCAACAGCGACCACGACCGCGCTGAGGAAGAAAGGAATACGCCATCCCCAAGCCAGAAGCTGATCTTCAGGTAAAGCAGAAATCGGAAGAAATACCAGCGTTGCCAGAATCAGGCCAGCCTGTGTGCCGCTCAGTGTAAAGCTGGTAAAAAACGCACGGCGATGCGATGGGGCATGTTCAAGTGTCATCGAATTTGCACCCGCTTGTTCGCCAGCAGCAGAAATGCCCTGCAACATACGCAGTACGACCAGCAGAATAGGCGCACCAATACCGATTTGTTCATACGTTGGCAGCAAGCCCACTAAAAAAGTCGATACCCCCATTAACAATAGCGTGAAGGTCAATACCTTTTTACGTCCGTATTTGTCACCGATGTGCCCCAGTACAACTGCACCGATCGGACGTGTAACATAGCCTACGCCAAAAGTGGCAAATGCTGCGATGGTTGCGGTGGCCGGATCAAAGGAAGGGAAAAAAATCTTACCGAACACCAGTGCAGCTGCAGTGCCGTAAATAAAAAAATCGTAATACTCAACCGCGCTGCCAATCCAACTGGCGAGTGCAGCCTTGCGAGGCGATGTGGTCGATGTAGATGCCTGGTTCATATTTGCAGAGATAATGACTATGGTGGAAAAAACTGGGCTATGACAAGCATGACAACACGATGATTCTATGATGTTGCCATGCTCATACTAAGTAAAACGGTTACATTTAAAAAGTGTTCAAAGGCGATCAGAAGCGATGAACCACACCCGCCTGGAATCCCGTCAGACGCTTGCCATTCACATCCGCTCCCGCCAGATTCGCTGAGGGGCCTGCTGATCCACTGAAACGGAAGCCCGCATTCGCATCATTCGTCATCACGCTCGCAAAGCTGTATAAGGTCGTTCTCTTGGACAAATCATAGAACGCTCCGACGTTACCGCCTTGTGCTCCGGCATCTCCGTTACTGGTGTCTTTGATGACGCCGTATAACGCTCCTATGCGTAATTGTGGGCTCAGGCGGTAGTCTGCTGATACCTGGTAGATGTTGTAGTAGCGGTTGGCGTTTTTGTCTGTGCCGGCAATGAGGTTGTTCGGGCTGGCGATGTTGCTCAGGATGCTGCCTGCTGTGAGTCCGTTGGCGTTGCTGGTGATGTTGTTGCTGTGGACGTAGGCGAGGTAGATTTTGCCTGGGCCGTAGTCGTAGTCGGCGTAGAGGTTGTGGTATTGGATTTTTTCCTGAATATTGCCTGTCGGTGCCGGTTTGGCTACGATGCCGGCATAACCTGCGCGGTAGGGGCCTGCTGTGTAATCAAGGGCGAGTTGGTAGATGGCGCTTTGGCTGAGGCCTCCTCCTGCCTGTTCTGCCAGGGCGTAGTGGACTGAGCCCTGGAAGCCGGAGATGCGGGGGGTTTTGTAGGAGATGTCGTTGTCGTAGCGGGACGGGACGCCGAAGGAGTTGATGATGGAGCCGAAGGTGGTGCGTTCGGTGTAGTCGATGGCGCCGCCGATTTGCTGGATTTCTGTGTTTTGGCGACCCAGTCGGAATTCTCCGACGGGGGTGTTGATGCCTACCCAGGCTTGACGGTCGAACAGGTGGGCTGCGTCCGCTGAGCTGCCGGTATCGGCATTGAGGCCTTGTTCGAGGTTGAATTTGGCCTGGTAGCCGTTGCCGAGTTCTTCTACGCCGCGAAAACCAACGCGGCTGCGCAGCAGGGTGCCGTCATTGAGGCCGATGATGTGGGCACCGCTGTTGCTGCTGATGTAGCCTATGTATTGGTCTACTGTTCCGTAGATCGTGACGTTGTTTTGCGCTTGTGCCAATGCGGAACAAGCGGTCAGAGTAGCAGCAACGATTAATTTCTTTTTCATCAGAATCTCCGTTTTAATTTTAATCAAACAAATTGTTATCTCGTTGAATTGCACATCAATTCAACCGTTCCCCCTCATAAGCACTGCTGAAGTGAGGGGCCTCCATACTTCTAAACTGTATTCATGTATGACTGAATTAATCTCAGCAACCTCAGGCAATATCCCTATAGGCGCTCGGAATCGCGATCCATCCAAGCACACCCAGTGCCGTCGCCACCACCAGCATCGTCATGACCAATGTCTGCGATGCCGCGTGCGAACTGTGCGAAATAATCTGGCCAACCGTAAAGGCAGTCCCCGTAATCAGAAAACCTGACACGGCAGCAGCGCGTCCAGCACAATCGGGAAACGGTGCAACGGCTCCACCTTGTCCACATGGCTGATGAAAACCATGACCCAGCATGAAAATACATTGCGGCGCAACGATGGCAAATACAGACCGTACGTGTAACTGCCATAAAACAAATTCAGTAATGCCACCGATCAGCGACAGACTGGCGCCAACGCGCACGACCTTGGGTACAGTCCAGTAACGCAAACACTGACGACAAATCACCGTACCAATTAAAAACGCCATCGAACAGAGCGCTGGCAAAACACCGTAAGCAACTCTCGACATACCAAACTCACCAATGAATACGAAAGGTGACAGCATCAGAAATGCCATGGCACCGCTAAAGCTCGATCCTGCCAGTAACGACGAAAACAAAAATTGCTTGTTCCGTAAAAAATAACTAAAGCTAAAATTCGTATCCCCGGTAGTAATCACAACGCCATCATTCGCCGGGGCATGGGTTGTATTGGCTGTGTGAGCTGTGTGATTGGTATGAGTTTCGACAAAATAGAAATACACCACCAACCAGGTCAGCACACCAAAGCCTGTAACAACAGCCAGCGTGGCATGCCAGCTGAAATATTCCGTCACCAAACCACCAACAACAGGGCTAAGAAAGCCAATCAGACTCATCCCGGTCATACTTCTGGCCATAATGCCCAGTCCGGCTGCGCCCGAATACTTGTCACGAATGACTGCACGGGCACTGATAATGCACGCTGCCGTTGCCGCTCCCTGCACTACTCTACTGGCAATCAACAAAGGCAAATGCATAGCAAGTACACCTACCATACCTGCTGCAACGTACAAAGCCAGACCCCATAGCAACGTACTGCGACGTCCGTATTTATCTGCCAGCGAACCAGCAACAAGCTGCATCAGTCCAAACGACATAATGTAGGCCGTCAAAGTCCATTGCACTTGTCCGGTAGTACCACCTGTATCAATGGCAATCTGCGGCAAAGCCGGTAAATAGACATCCGTCGCCACAGGTTGTGTGGCGAGTAACAACATTAATAAAATGCTGACAGACAGTGCAGACTGACTTCCGCTCTTCACTTAATTGTCGCCTCAGCCTGTTCATGCAGTACTGCCATGGCAGCAATCGCCAACGGATAACCATGTGTACCAAATCCAAACATTACTCCCTGCGCAACTGGCGACAGGTAAGAATGCTGACGGAATTCTTCACGAGCATGCACATTCGAAATATGCAGTTCAATCAAACGCACGGCCGCACCTTTTACTGCGTCATGCAAAGCAATTGAAGTATGCGTATATGCACCAGCATTAAAAATGACCCCTGCAACATCGCCCACAGCCTGTGCCGCGCCAGCTTCATGTATCCAGTCAATCAGAACTCCTTCATGATTGGATTGACGAAAATCTAGCGCGTAGCCATGCGCAGCACATGCAACGGCGCAAAGCTGCTTCACATCATCCAAAGTCTGGCTGCCATACACACCGGGTTCACGACGTCCAAGCAGATTAAGATTGGGGCCATTCAATATCAGGATTTTTTTCATTTTTACTTATCTAAAAATATTCCCGATTCCGAATCACCGGGAACAGTATTACGAGGTATAACGATTAAGCTGCCTTTTTCTGGGCATGTCCGGCTCCCAGGAACAAACGTTCTATATGCGGATCATTCAGTAACTCACTGGCACTGCTATGCAACGCGCAAAAACCTGACTCCAGAGCAATCGCATCATCTGAAATTTTCAATGCACTTTTTACGTTCTGCTCCACCATCAATACGGTTGTTCCCTGATCTGCCAGTTTGCGCAAGAGCTTGAACACATCGGCGACCACCATAGGCGACAAACCGATTGAAGGCTCATCGATCAGTAACACCCGGGGTCGCAACAACAAGGCACGACCGATTTCTAATTGCTTTTGCTCACCGCCAGACAAAGCACCGGCTGGCGAATGCATGCGCTCACGAACGCGGGGGAAAAATTCCAATACTTCCGGTATCCGTTCGTGCGTTTTTTTCATGCCGATGGTGATGCCGCCTAACTCCAGATTCTGAAAGGCGGTCAACTGACCAAACAAATTACGCCCTTGTGGTACAAAGCCGATTCCCTTGTCGAGTAACTGACGTGAACTGGAGCCGGTAATATCTTCCCCTTCAAGCAGAATTTTTCCCTGACGAACCTTGAGCAGACCAAACAGGGTTTTCAGAACAGTTGATTTGCCTGCCCCATTCGGCCCCAGCAACAAAGTGATCGCCCCCTTTTGTGCCTTGAATGACAAATCATTGAGGATCATGAAATCCTTATAGCCTGCCTGCACGTGTTGAAATTCAATTGCCGTATCGTTCATCTCAATTCCCCAGATAGGCGTCAAGCACCTGTTTATTTGAGCGGATATCATCCGGAGTTCCGATTGCCATGACCTTGCCTTCGACCATCACCATGACGCGGTCACACAAATCCATCACAAAATCCATGTTGTGCTCAATGACGACAAATGAATTTCTGGATATCCGGTTACGCTCTTTAAGCAGATCAGACAAACCGCTGACCAAGCTGGGATTGACGCCAGCACATGGCTCGTCTAACAACACCAGATCAGGATCACTCATAAAAGACATCGCAATATCGACGAGCTTTTGCTGACCATAGCTGAGTGCGCCGGCAGGTTTATCTGCGACATGACTGATGCGGAATTGCTCTATCAATGCATCGGCCTTGTCCCCGAGACCTGAGTCTCCATCAGCAAACAAGCGACTGAACATCGTTCCTTTGTGTTCCTGAGCCGCGACAATCAGGTTGTCACGGACAGACATATGTCCAAACACTTGCAAAGTCTGAAACGTACGCCCTACTCCGCGCTGACTCAGCTCCATCGGATTCAGCGCGGTGATATTTTTACCTTTCAGGGTGATCTCTCCACTGTCTGGTTTGATTTGCCCCAGCACACTGTTAAACATCGTGGTTTTGCCCGAGCCATTTGGGCCAATGACACCAAAAATCTCGCCGGGCATCACCTCAAAAGAGACCCCACCAACCGCCTGAATAGCGCCATACGATTTTTTCAGATCGTTGACTTTCAATAACGCGCTCATGCTGTCGCTCCTTTGGCAGACGTGGATACCGATGCAGAAATCGCGCTAGCGGATGCCGCCGCAGATGCTGCCGTGCGGGCAGCAGACGCTTCACGTGATTGACGCTTGGCGCGCAGTAGATCTGGGATAGACAGCAGACCGCCAGGTAACCAGACCATCAATATAATGACCATTGCGCCGAACACGAACAGATACCAGCCCTCTGCAAAGCGCAGCGCTTCCGGAGCCAGAACACCAATCGCGGCACCGACCAAAGGACCTAACATATAACCAGGACCACCGATTACCACCATCAGATACATCATGATAGAAATCTGTGAACTGAAAGGCGATGGCTCAATAAACTGTACCAACGATGCAAACAGCGCACCAGCAACACCGGCAAAGGCAGAACCGATCGCAAAGGACAACAAGGTATAGCGCTGGATATTGATACCAAGACTCTCGGCACGGATAGGATTGTCACGTAATGCAGTAAATGCCTTACCCCATGGTGAACGCAAAATCCCCCAGAGCAGCAGTGACAGCAATACCGTACATGCCAGAACCAGGTAGTAATAAGCGATATTACTTTCCAGTGAGAGCCCAAAAAGAGAAGGACGCGGTATGCCGGAGATACCGAATGTACCTCCTGTCAACCATTCTTCGTTTCGCATAAAAAGGCTGACCAGCTCATTGAACCCCAGTGTGGCAAATGCGAGATACACCATTTGCACACGGAGGGCCGGAAAGCCGATCAGCAAACCCACGACGAAACTTAATGCGGCTGACGCGGGCATCGCCAACCAAAAACTCCATCCGGCATTCAGCATCAATGCCGTTGTGTAGGCACCGATTCCTAAAAACGCCGCTTGCCCCAGAGCCTTCTGACCGGCATAACCGACGATCAGATTCAGGCCCATCGTAGCGATGACATAAATCAGCCAGTAACTGAGGAGATAAATGCCATAATTTTTTAACAGATGCGGTGCAATCACCGCCACGCACGCCAGCAAGCCGGCAATAATCCATTGTGTTGTTTTCATGATGATCTCCTCAGACTTTCCGCTCTTCTGCTTTGCCGAGCAAACCATTCGGCTTAAACAAAATCACCACCATGAACAATGCCAACGCCACACCATCTTTATAGGCTGCAGATACATAGGCGCCCGCCAGATTTTCACTGACGCCAATAATCAGACCGCCAAGCAAAGCACCACGGGAATTACTGAAGCCACCAATAATCGCCGCAAGAAACGCCTTGAAGCCAAGACCGAAACCCATATCGAATTTCGCCAGATAGACCGGACTGACCAGCAAAGCAGCAGCAGTAGCGAGAATGGCGTTGATCGCAAAGGTATAAAACACCATCCGTTTGACATTGATGCCGAGCACCGTGGCACTTTCTGTATTTTGTGCCACAGCCTGCATCGCGCGCCCGGTAACGGTCTTTTGTACAAATGCCTGCACTGCAAACACGATGATCATCGCAAAGGCAAACGTACCGAGATCACCAGATGAGACATTGACACCGGCGATATTGAATAAATGATCGCCAAATAGTCCAGGGAAAGGATGTGCCTCGGCACTGAAACCTGCCCGCACACCGTTACGCATCATCATTGACAAACCAATCGTAGCAACGATCAGTGGCATCATGCCGAAACGGATTAAAGGATCGACGATGACACGCTTAAAGCCCCAGCCCAGAAAAATCACAGACAGAACCAGAGTAACGGCAAAACTGGCAAGCAAAGGCAAGCCGAGTGACATCAGCCCCAACATGGAAAACGCGGGCAGCATCACAAATTCGCCGGTGGCAAAGTTCACGGTTCCAGACGCCTGCCATAGCAGGGTAAATCCCAGCGCTGCCAGCGCATAGATAGACCCCGTGGCAAGCCCCGAGAAAAGGAGTTGAAGAAAATCGCTCATGATGCGCTCTTATTTTTTCGTGGAAACCATCGGCATGACCAGAACAACTTCCTGTTTGCCATTTTTTACTTCCACTAAAAAACTCTCGCGATTCAGATCGCCTTTTTCATCGAATTCCACATCCATCAATACGCCAGGCTGTGTTGCTGTCGAAATTTTCAGACCATGCAAAGCAGCGGCAACCGCTTTACGATCCAGTTTGCCGACTTTCTCAATCGCCGCCTTGAGTACGTACACACCGGAATATCCTTTCATACCGTTGTGATCAGAAATGTATTTGTACTCTTTTTCAAATTTTGCGCGGAACGCACGAATCGCAGGGTTGGGGGCATCGACCGTCAGGCCAACGTGAGCAACGGCACCATTGGCAGCATCACCTGCCAGATCAATCACTTTTTGTCCGATCAGTGTTGTCTCACCGATTACAGGCTTGTTCCAGCCTTGCTTTTTGAGTTCGCGCAATACACGGGCAGACTCTTCTTCGTTGACATACACAAATATGCCGTCAGCGTTACTTTGCTTGGCTTTCAAGACAGCAGCAGAGAAATCAACCTGACCCGGATCAGTAGAAATATCCGCAATCACTTTCGTTTTAGATGGATCAAGTGCTTTCAGCAACGCATCGTGGCCACCTTTGCCAAAATCGTTATTGCCATAAATCATGGCCAGACTTTTAATATGTGCTACGCGTGTGATATAGCCAGCAACTTTAGGCATGGCATTGGACTGCGTGAAGCTGGTACGAAAAATATATGGATTGCCTTGTGTCGTAATATTCGCCGCTTCACCACCGGTAAAATTCGGGATTTCTGCACGACGTGTTTCTGCCATACTGACCACGATAGAGCCAGAAAATACTGGACCAAATACCGCAAATACTTCCTGATCAATCGCTTTTTGTGTCAATCCTTTGGCAATACCAGGATTGGACTGAGTATCCATCGTCGTGGCTTCGATCTTATGACCAAGCACACCACCGCTGGCATTGATTTCCTTGATCGCCAGTTCCACGCCGTTTTTGAAATTCGTACCGGCTGTTGCGCCTGCACCTGTCAGTTCGACAATGTTAGCGAGTTTGATAGGATCGGCTGCATAAGCTGTCATGGACATGCTGGCAGTTGCCAAAGCACTGATAGCGAACGTGAGGATGTTGTGTTTTGTAGTAATAGTCATTTTGTCTCCTGTGTGATGACAGATTTATTTCTGTTTATGTTTTACTGCTTTTTTTTGCTGCGACATCTTTGTGTCGCTTGGCAATTTTTTACTGCTTAGTAATACTTGTGCTGCTGAATACTCTCTGTTACTGCGCAATGGAGCGGATCATCCATGACGCTACGCCTGATGGGCTACGCTACTATTCAGTTTCTAGCCACAGGTTTGTGATAGCTATTTCTTATGCCATCATCGGATGTCCATCGCTTGGCTGACGAATGTTCAGGCTACGGCGCAATACCTGATCGGTAACCCATTTGGCGGCGGTGTGAGCGCGGCTGGCAACGATTTCAGGTGACAGTTGCAGATAATCGTCGTTAAAAACTTCAAAACTGTAATCACCGCGATACCCGCCTTTATCCAGGCGACGCAATAAATCGCTGAGTTCTTTGGAGTGCGCGCCTTCACCCGGAAATACGCGTAAATGGCGGGCCGTTTCCAGACGCTCCTCGGCACTGCGGATATCGCGCCACATGAAATCAGACAATTGCACCATGGCGATTTTGTCGCTGGGAATATCTTCCAGCCCATCAAAATCAGCCTGATTCGCCAGCATATGAAAACTGTCAATCACGACACCAAGATTGGAATGATTCGCCATATCCACGACCTCCCAGGACTGTTCATATTGATTGATATGACGTCCCCAGGACAGCGCTTCAAATCCCACCTTGACACCTAGTGGTACAGCCAGCGTCGCCAGCTTGGACAAATGATGCGAAATCAGCGACAAGTCGCCACTGGCATGGCTTGATGTGCTGGAGCACACCATCAGCAAAGGCGCACCCACTGCCTTGCAGACGTGCAGCATGTTCTTGGCAATATCGAGTTTGTATTCGTGCAAGGAACCTGACAATCCTTCGTAATCACGCATCACCTGAATACCCGTGACACGGACGCCGCTTGCGCGCACCAGACGCACTGCTTCTGCCAGTCCACCCGGATGACCAGCCAGATCTTTTGCCCACAACATGATTTGTGAGAAACCCGCAGCTTTAGAGGCATTCAGTTTGGATTCCAGCGGACCAGCCAGTGTAATGCTGTCCATGCCAAAATTACTCAGATTCATAACACCCCCAGATTTCTGAACGCATCAGAAGAAACGCCGGGCCAGCCAAACAGTTCCAGATACAGCGGTGACTGTTCAATCATCATTTCGCGACCTTTCTGAATACGGCATCCATTCTCTTGCGCGGCCGTCAACAGCTTAGTCATTTCGATTTTCATACCGCAATCGGAAACGATGCAGGAGGGTGATAAGCCCGTCAGATCGAGTGGCAAAGGATCATCAGGATGCATACCCAGTGGAGTGGAATTGACGATCAGATCGTAGCCTTCCGCACTTGGCTTACCAATGCTGACCTTGGTTGCAGGAAATGCTTCTTGCAAACGTGCTTGCAGTGCCTGCGCCTGTTCCGTGCGTGTATCGTAAATCGACACATTGGCGATTCCACGACTTGCCAGCGATGCGGCGATAGCACAGCCAACGCCACCACTACCAACGACCAGCGCATTGGACTGTTTCCAGTTGAATGGTGTTTCGGCACAGGTACGATCCAGCCCGCGGACAAATCCTTCGCCATCAATCAGATCGCCGATAATGGTTTTACCGTCAGCAGCTTTGTAAATGGCATTGCAGGCTCCGGCGAGTCGGGCACGTAAAGTCACTTCATCGACCGCCGTCACGCTCATCGGCTTATGGGGAATCGATACAAAAATACCACCAACGTTTTCAATCGCCATCAGCGTACGTATCGCATTCGTGTAAGCAGCTGGTTCGATTTTAAGCGGCACAACACGGGCATCCAGATCGTGTTTTTTAAAATAGGCATTAAACAATGCAGGTGCCTTGACTTGCTCTACTGGCCAGCCAATCACAAAAAAGATACGCGTTGTACCTGAAATCTCTATCATGCTGTTTTCTCCGGATGACTGACGACCAGCTCAAAACTGATGCCACCCTTATATAGTTGTGTTAATGCACCTTTTTCACTCGATTGCGCGGGTTCGCGGTCGATGAAAACAATGCCTCTTTGTTGTAGCTGACGTACTGCGTCCAGCACATCAGGAGCACCGATCCCTACACGGACCAGTTGCTCTTCCCATTGCAGACCAGCAGCACCTTCTGGCGGCTCAACCAACTGCAAATAAAAACTATGACAAGGACTTTCCAGCAAAATACCCTTCGGTAACACGCCAAAAAAGTGGCCTTCTGGCAGTGGACGGAAACTCATCAATTGCTGATAAAAATCGATCCACTCTGGCGAACGGTCACGACCGATGGTCTGTACTACACCAAAAAAATGCATGCCCGCTAATGCTGGTGGATGTGGGTCAACATGAGGAATCGGTTTGAAATCAACGTCATAGATAGAGAAATCACGTACACGATCAACGAAATACAGAATTGAATCGCCGACTCCATGTACGCCAGGGATATTCAGTTCCATCACGCCGGCACGGGTCTGTATCGCCCAGGCGCCCATATGAATGGCATGGCGGTACGCAGCATCAGCATCACGCACGCGTAATGCAATCGCGCTGATCACGGTCGATTGTAGATCTGTCTCAGATTGTGGCAAAGCAGCAGGATCGGCATTCACGATCACATTCATGCTGCCCTGGCGGTATAAAGTGACTTCCCGCGAACGGTGGCGCGCTGTCGCAACAAAGCCCATTTGTTCCAACAGCGCTCCCAACATCATCGGTCTGGCTGTTGCGTATTCGATAAATTCAATACCATCTATGCCAAGCGGGTTGCTGGGTTCAGGATTATGTTCTTGTACGGTCATAGATATCCCCTGGTAAATAATGTTGTGTAGTGTAGGAAGGAGACTCCACAAAAAATAGTGCCAAAAACTTCGATTACTGCGACAATCGCTCATGCTGCGCGATTAGCGCACAAATCAAAGGAAATTTATGGTCAAGCGTACGGAACTGGTTGAAGTAGAAGTCGCCAAGCGCGATCTGATTGAGGGACTGATCAAAGGGATTGACGTCATCACGGCATTTAATGATGAATCAGCGAGATTGACAGCCAGTGAACTGGCAGAAAAAGTCTGTATCAGTCGTAGCGCAGCCAGGCGCTATTTATTGACACTACTGCATATTGGTCTGGTCGCCACGGATGGTCGGAATTTCTGGCTGACGCCGAAAATTCTGAATCTCGGACGCTCGTATCTGGATTCTGCACGTTTGCCACGTGCTATCGTTCCGTTCCTGCAACGATTGACATTGCAGTTACAAGAATCGACCAATTACTCTGTGCTGGAGGGGGATGATGTGGTGTATATCAGCCGCGTTAATGCACCACGCTTGCTAAATACCGGCTTTGAGCCAGGAACCCGGCTACCGGCCTACACATCCACGGCAGGACGGGTATTGCTCGCAGCAATGCCTGATGAGGGCTTGCTCGCCTATCTGGATAGAATAGAATTGATTGCCTACACGCACCTGACAATCACCGATAAAAAACAACTGTTTCAGGAATTGGTGAACATCCGCGAAGATGGTTTTGGGGTCACAGAAAATCAATACGAAATCGGTTTGCGCGGAATTTCTGTTCCACTCAAAAACCGTCGGGGCGCATTGGTCGGTGCGTTAAGTATCTCGATGATGATTGCCGGTAGCTCAAGAGCTGAAGCGACGGCAAAATGTCTGCCCGCATTACAGGCAGCAGCCAATACGCTGATGCAATGGTTGTGACCAACACTTAAACACTTATTACCGCGATCGCCGACAATTACTGAATGCAATGATTGTATGCGCACTTGATATCAACAAGCTGTTCCGGGCATTCAGTCCCATCCACAAGCAACTTCTGCCTGGAAGTCTGGGATCGTTCCTGCGACGTATTAATAGCGATTGCCCTAGCGTGAGTGCAGCCTGTTCCAGCGGACTACGCCGCGCAGCAGCTCTGGGAATACCCGTCAGATGGCTGACTTGGGCGATCGAAATACGCCTGCGCTTTTCTGACAAGATCAGCATGGCAGCAAACTTACTTTCTGCCATGCCTATGTTAGGTATCTATCCGATTCTGGCCCAAGTGTATGGAAAAGAAAATTTTACCGCGACAGCGCTGCTGGTCACGACCATTGCCTCGTTCTTCAGCCTCAGTGACCTGTTGTGGTTGAGCAAACATCTGGTTTAGATAGCATATGACAACATATTGCAACGTACGCCAATAGTATTGAAGGAAGGCCGAAGAAAACCATAATCATGACGATGAAGCTTGAGTGTTATTTCTTTGCTGCCTCGGTAGTCTGAGCAAAAAACTGTTTTCTACCTTCACGCGAATTGAGTATGACTTCCTTGCCATTCGCCAGCTCTACCGTTGGCCCATCGCCCATA
Source organism: Undibacterium sp. SXout7W (assembly GCF_049339385.1). Lineage (NCBI taxonomy): Bacteria > Pseudomonadati > Pseudomonadota > Betaproteobacteria > Burkholderiales > Oxalobacteraceae > Undibacterium > Undibacterium sp. SXout7W. Next base: position 59,736 of record NZ_JBMPPF010000006.1, read on the forward strand.
GGAATCGTCGCCAGTACCAGTTGTTTTTTATTGCGTACCTGCACCAGATAACTTTCACGATATAAAGTACCGTAAATATCGTATGCTCCCCGGACTGGCAAATTAGTCTGTTTTTGTGGATCAAGGCGCGCTTTTTTCATCTCATTAATAAACATCTGCCCTTCCACTACACCAACACTGTCAACCAGAGATTTGATGGCATATACCGCAAAATAGGCTTTCAGAGAATTGTGATCAGGTGACAGATTGTATTTGGCACGATAACGCCGGTCAAAACTTTGCACACGCTCGACTGGTGCATCAACAGATACACCAGTATGGGCATAAACACCCTCTGCCGCTGCCCCTGCCATATCAATCACCTGTTGCGAAACCAACGGGCCATCACCAACCACTGGTTTGTTAAACTGTCTGAGACGCAATTCTTTTAACAGTCCGGCAGCTTCCATTTCATTGGTATAGATGAGCAGCGCATCAATATCGTTCTTATTCAAATCATCTACAACGCGCGAAAAATCAGTCTGCCCCGGCTGTACAACCATATTGTCCGCCACCAACATGCTATAACGCTTGGCGGACTGCATAAAAATTGCCTTGGCATCTCGCCCATAATCATTATCTACATAGATCAGAGTCACTTTTTTTGGCTGAAACGCCTGCTGCACAAAGGCAGCCAGCCTTGGAATCGCCATTTCCTGCGTCAGCGAAGTACGAAATAGATTGGCAGGATATTTTTTGGCAATCGATGCCGCTTCGCCACCAACAAAATGGGGGATATTCGCTGGGCCACTGACTGCCATCGTCGCCAGTGTCATGCCAGAAAAAGTCGGCCCGATGATCGCAAATGGTTTGAGCGCGACAGCACTGTTGGCTGCGCGGGTCGCCGCATCAATGTTGGTATCGATATTGAACTGCCTGAGTAAAATAGTTTTTCCGGCTATTCCCCCGGACGCATTGATTTCATCAATGGCCAGGGTATAACCATTTTTAAAACTACTACCGGCTATGGCGCCGGCACCACTTGCCTCAGAAATACCGGCGAATACGATATTCCCCTCTGCACTTGCCACCGCAGGCAGCAGCGCAACAAGTGCCATAAGCAAAAACATATTCATCACGAACGTGGTGATCAGCTTTTTCATCCAACAGTCTCCCAGTCAGACACAATGCAGTGATCTGACAAATAAAAAAAACCACAAGACGTCATACAGACTTGTGGGTTTAAAAAAATGCACTCAGAAATGATCAGAAGGCGATCAGAAGCGATGAACCACACCCGCCTGGAATCCCGTCAGACGCTTGCCATTCACATCCGCTCCCGCCAGATTCGCTGAGGGGCCTGCTGATCCACTGAAACGGAAGCCCGCATTCGCGTCATTCGTCATCACGCTCGCAAAGCTGTATAAGGTCGTTCTCTTGGACAAATCATAGAATGCTCCAACGTTACCGCCTTGTGCTCCGGCATCTCCGTTACTGGTGTCTTTGATGACGCCGTATAACGCTCCTATGCGTAATTGTGGGCTCAGGCGGTAGTCTGCTGATACCTGGTAGATGTTGTAGTAGCGGTTGGCGTTTTTGTCTGTGCCGGCAATGAGGTTGTTCGGGCTGGCGATGTTGCTCAGGATGCTGCCTGCTGTGAGTCCATTGGCGTTGCTGGTGATGTTGTTGCTGTGGACGTAGGCGAGGTAGATTTTGCCTGGGCCGTAGTCGTAGTCGGCGTAGAGGTTGTGGTATTGGATTTTTTCCTGAATATTGCCTGTCGGTGCCGGTTTGGCTACGATGCCGGCATAGCCTGCGCGGTAGGGGCCTGCTGTGTAGTCGAGGGCGAGTTGGTAGATGGCGCTTTGGCTGAGGCCTCCTCCTGCCTGTTCTGCCAGGGCGTAGTGGACTGAGCCCTGGAAGCCGGAGATGCGGGGGGTTTTGTAGGAGATGTCGTTGTCGTAGCGGGACGGGACGCCGAAGGAGTTGATGATGGAGCCGAAGGTGGTGCGTTCGGTGTAGTCGATGGCGCCGCCGATTTGCTGGATTTCTGTGTTTTGGCGACCCAGTCGAAATTCTCCGACGGGGGTGTTGATGCCTACCCAGGCTTGACGGTCGAACAGGTGGGCTGCGTCCGCTGAGCTGCCGGTATCGGCATTGAGGCCTTGTTCGAGGTTGAATTTGGCCTGGTAGCCGTTGCCGAGTTCTTCTACACCGCGAAAACCAACGCGGCTGCGCAGCAGCGTGCCGTCATTGAGGCCGATGATGTGGGCACCGCTGTTGCTGCTGATGTAGCCTATGTATTGGTCTACTGTTCCGTAGATCGTGACGTTGTTTTGCGCTTGTGCCAATGCCGAACATCCCAATGCTGCAAAAGTTAAAACAATTTTTGTTTTCATATCTCCCCCGACTACTTTCTATATAAATTCAAGCGCACTATCCACATCTGCGTAAAGTCTTCATGCGCTTTCTGATTCACCAATTACACCCTTTGATTAGCAAAACTGCTAACGTCCAGGCACGGTATGGTGTAATACCGTTGATACAAATGACGACAAACCGGATCGTTCACGCGAACCACAGCGAACTAGTGTTCTTCTGATCAATTCACGCTTTTTCACCACCTGAAAGCACTCGAATACTCGCTATAGCCACTGTTTAAGTCTTCAATTGTTAAGCCTTCATCGCGACGAGGTCTTGACAAAAAAAGGACGTGACAAAGCCGCCCTCGCGGGCAACTATTTTCGGACTCTGTGTACAACGTGGAATTCAGGTCACAGCATTAACAACTAACTCAGGAACACGGCAATCCAACTGAATGCTGGTCTATTTCTTGTGCCAGTAATGACCAGAAAACATTACTGGTACAAGAAACCGGGAGATGCCTGCCTGAATAAGAGGCATAACAGACATATCCACATCAATGCCAAAACTGCGGACGACTGTTATATTGCGACGTTGCCTGCTGCGTTCAGTTGCTGCTCTAAGTGATGCAACACGCGATAGCATGGCAAGACGTTCGCAACGCTTGAATTAGGTTCACGCCCGTCTCTGATGGCAGCGAAAAATTCGCGGTCTTGTAACTCAATGCCATTCATCGAGACATCAACCTTGCTGACATCAATTTTTTCTTCCTTGCCGTTAAATAAATCATCATAACGAGCGATATACGTTGCCGTATCACCGATGTAACGGAAGAAAGTACCCAATGGGCCATCATTATTGAAGCTCAGAGACAAGGTACAGATCGCACCAGTGCTGCTTTTGAGCTGGATCGACATATCCATTGCAATACCAAGCACCGGATGAATCGGCCCTTGTATGGCATTTGCCTGCACAATGTCACCGCCTGATTGGTAAGCGAATAAATCGACTGTGTGAGCCGCATGGTGCCACAACAAATGATCCGTCCAGCTACGCGCTTCGCCAAGCGCATTCATATTCGTACGGCGGAAAAAGTAAGTTTGCACATCCATTTGCTGAATATTAAACTCACCTGCCTTAATTTTATGGTGCACGTATTGATGGCTGGGATTAAAGCGGCGGGTGTGGCCACACATCGCCACCAGACCCGTCTGCTTTGCTAGTGCAACCACTTCTTCGGCACCTTGCAGTGTGTCTGCCAGAGGAATCTCTACCTGCACATGTTTACCTGCCTTCAGACAGGCAATTGACTGTTCTGCGTGCATTTGCGTTGGTGTACACAAAATCACTGCATCGACTTCAGGCAATGCCAGAGCATCTTCCAGCTCAGTTGTCACATGAGCGATACCATAACGGGCAGCGATCTCTTTTGTTTTTTCAAGATCACGGCTGATCAGTGAAACGACTTCAACGCCTTCAATATTTTTAATACCATCAAGATGCTTAATACCAAAAGCACCTGCACCAGCGAGGGCGACTTTAATTGTTTTGCTCATTTATTGATTCTCCAGGATCAGGTGCCCTACTGCAGTATTTGAGGCAGGTACATGATAAAAACGATGTGCCAGTTTAGGTGCTTCTCCACCAGCAACGTCTGACATTGCGCCACGCGCAATCAGCCACATCACCAGTTCAATACCTTCCGAACCGGCTTCACGGACATAATCGATATGCGGCATATTTGCCAGACCATCTGGATCGACAATCAGTTTATCCAGAAACGCGTTATCAAATTCCTTGTTGATCAGACCGGCACGTGCGCCTTGCAACTGGTGGCTCATACCACCGGTTCCCCAGATCTGCACATTCAGTGGGCGATCAAATGATTCCACTGCCTTGCGAATCGCTTTACCCAATTCAAAGCAACGGCGACCAGAAGGCGCAGGATACTGCACCACGTTCACCGCAAAAGGAATCACAGGACAAGGCCATTCTTCTGGCTGGCCACACATCAGAGATAAAGGAACTGTCAAGCCATGATCGACATCCATTTTATTGACGATCGTCAGGTCAAAGTCTTGCTGGATCACTGATTGTGCGATATGTGCCGCCAACTCTGGGTGGCCTTTCACGACGGGTACCGGACGTGGCCCCCAGCCTTCATCTGCAGGCTGAAATTCAGCAGCACAACCAATTGCAAACGTCGGAATCATTTCCAGACTGAATGCGGTTGCGTGATCGTTGTACACCAAAAAAATCACATCCGGCTTATTGTCTTTCATCCACTGCTTGGACGGCTCGTATCCCTGAAACAATGGCTGCCAGTATGCGTCCTGGCTTTTGCCCAAATCCAGCGCAGCACCAATCGCCGGCACATGAGAGGTGTACACACTGGCAGAGATATGCGCGTGTTGTTTGTCTTGCTTAGTCATTCTTGCTCTCTCCGATCACACGATTACCCTCGACAGAACGACCGCCTGCCAGCATCATGGCGGCATATTCTTCCTGCGTCATACCAGTCATGCTGGCTGCCATGTATTGAAACGAGCGGCCATCAGTCGCACCGATTTTAGCCAGAAAATAAATATTTCCACCTGCCGCAAGACAGCGATTCAGATCGCGCGTCAACACACCCTGCTTCTGCTCTTCTGTCATCGGCCATTCGTCAAGATAGGCTCGTTCATCAGCTTTGAAGCGGGCGCGGTTTTCGGCTTTCATCAGAGACATACAAAACTGATTCAAGTGATATCCAAGACGTGATTGTTCTGCATCGAAAATCGTCGTTCCGGGAATATCCTGATAGGGTTTATCCAATGCCATTTATACACTCCAGTACAAGCGATTCGGGTTATCCACCAACAATTTTTGCTGCAACTCGGCAGTCGTTGCGATCTGAGGAATATAGTCGACCAACAAACCATCATCTGGCATGTGATCCTTCAGATTAGGATGCGGCCAATCTGTCCCCCACAGTACGCGGTCTGGGAATTGTTCGACCAGATATTTCGCAAATGGCACGACATCCTGATACGCATGCTGTTCACCATTCAATGCCGCTGGTCCAGTTGCACTCAGACGTTCAGGGCAACTGACCTTACTCCAGATATTCTGATGTTCACGCATCATTTTTACAAACAAGGCAAACTCAGGCCCATCAACGGGCTTGCTGACATCGGGACGCCCCATATGATCGACGACAACCGTTGTTGGCAAAGCGGTAAAGAAATCATACAGCTCTGGCAAATCCTGTGCTTCAAAATACACCACGACATGCCAGCCAAGCGGGGCAATGCGATTGGCAATTTCCAGTAACACTTCACGAGGAGTGAAGTCTGCCAGACGCTTTACAAAATTAAAGCGCGTACCGCGAACACCCGCAGCGTGCATAGCTTGTAATTCTGCATCGGTGACATTGCGATTAACTGTCGCGACGCCTCTTGCTTTACCGTCAGAAGATTGCAAGGCATCGACCAAAGCACGATTATCACTGCCATGACAAGTCGCCTGAACAATCACATTTTTTGCAAACCCTAAATGATCGCGTAATGCAAACAACTGTTCTTTCGAAGCGTCACAAGGAGTGTATTTGCGTTCTGGTGCATAGGGAAACTGAGCACCTGGACCAAACACATGGCAATGTGCATCCACCGCACCAGCGGGTAAAACAAATCGTGGTACGGATGGATTATGATAAAAATCCAGCCAACCCTGCGTTTTAATAAAAGAAGTATTTTCAGTCATGTTGCGATGATCGCCAATAGAGTAAATAAATAGTCTGGTCTGAATTTAATCAATGTATTTCAAACCTGCTTTTTCCAGGCCTTCACGCATTTTGTAGTAATCCAGTCCCAATACGCCTGACGCAAATATTTCGCGTTTATTACCCTCGTTAGCTTCGCGCGCTTCTGCTGCATCAGCGACTTGTTGCGCTACTGCGGCAGGTACCACCACCACGCCATCGATATCTGCAATAACGACGTCACCCGGATTCACCTGAGCACCGGCACAAACAACCGGCACATTGACTGAACCCAGTGTCGCCTTGATAGTTCCTTTGGCATTGATCGCACGGCTGAATACGGGAAAAGCCATTTCTGTCAGATCTTTGACATCGCGTACACCACCGTCAATAATCAGACCTTTCGCGCCACGCGCCTGAAACGATGTGGCTAACAGATCGCCAAAAAAGCCATCTTCGTTTTCTGTCGTACAAGCCGCTACCACAACGTCGCCAGGCTGTATCTGTTCTGCGGCAACATGCATCATCCAGTTATCGCCAGGTTGCAGCAATACCGTTACGGCAGTGCCACACATGCGGGCATTGGTGTAAATAGGACGCATGTATGGCTTCATCAGACCAACACGACCCATCGCCTCGTGGATCGTCGCAACGCCAAAGCGGGACAGTTTTTCAACGGCAGCCTTGTCAGCGCGCACGATATTGCGCTTCACAATGCCCAGATTATTGATTGGAGTGCTCATTACTTTTTCCTTTAACTTGTGAGTTATCTTTATGACGAAAGCAGTGGCTTATTTGCCTTTGGCTTTCAGTGCGGCATCAAGACGTGGGAATACGCGACGGGCATTACCCTCATAAATCTGGAAGCGGTCATCGTCACTCAGAATCTTGGATGCTTCGATATATCGTTTAGTGTCATCGTAGTAATTGCCGGTTTCCGGGTCGATGCCACGCACCGCACCGATCATTTCGGACGCGAACAAAACGTTTTTGACTGGAATCACGGTGTTGAGTAAATCAATCCCTGGCTGGTGATAGACGCAGGTATCAAAGAAAATATTGTTCAGCAGATGGTCCTGCAGCAATGGCTTTTTCAATTCCTGGGCCAACCCGCGGAAACGTCCCCAGTGGTAAGGAACAGCACCACCGCCGTGTGGAATCAGGAATTTCAGCGTTGGAAAATCACTGAACAAATCGGATGTCAGGCATTGCATGAAAGCTGTCGTATCTGCATTCAGGTAGTGGGCGCCAGTTGTGTGGAAGCAGCTGTTGCAACTGGTGGACACGTGAATCATTGCAGGAATATCGTATTCGACCATTTTTTCATAGATCGGATACCAGGCTTTATCGCTCAGCGGTGGCGATGTCCAGTGACCACCACTTGGATCTGGATTTAAGTTAATACCAACATTGCCGTATTCCTTGATACATTTTTCTAGCTCTGGGATACAAGTAGCAGGATCAACGCCAGGTGATTGTGGCAACATCGCAGCACCGATAAAATTATCTGGAAACAGCTGCGAAACACGATAGCAAAGCTCGTTACAAATTGCCGCCCAAGTGCTGGAAATATTGAAATCGCCAATATGATGTGCCATGAAACTGGCGCGAGGAGAGAAAATCGTCAGGTCTGAACCGCGCTCACGCATCAGACGCAACTGGTTAGTTTCGATCGACTCACGCAACTCGTCATCACTGATTTTCAGCTCTGAGACTTTTGGCATCATCGATGGATCTTTGATACCGGCGATTTGACGATTGCGCCAGTTTTCCAGCGCTTTAGGTGCTGTCGTATAGTGACCGTGACAGTCAATGATCAGAGGTTGTGTCATATCTGTTCCTAATAAATTCAATAATACAGAGAGGTTTTTTTCATCACGCTGAATAAGTCAGTCTCAATGCGCTAAGACTTCTTTTACGGTAGTTTTCTCAACATCCTTTTTTTCTGGATGAACTGCTTGTTTGATGGTCAGAGCGATCGCTGCAATGAGCCCGGGAATCGCCAATATGGCAAAAATCACATCAAAACTGAGTTGGCGACGTGCCAGTTCTGCCACCAGAAACGAACCGGCAATACCACCAAAGCGACCTATTCCCAGCATCCATGCCACACCTGTGGCACGGCCTTGTGTCGGGTAATAACTCGCCGCCAATGCCGGCATAGAAGATTGTGCTGTATTCATCAATGCACCTGCCACAAACACGACCAGCACCAGCAAACCGACGTTGCCTGAAACCTGACCGATCGCAAAAATCGCCAGCGCTGTCAGCACGTAACCCGCAGCGATAATGCGGTTGCCATTAAATCTGTCCATTAACCAACCAAAGAAAATTGCACCCACGCCACCCAACGGGAACAATGCAGAAATCATGGTTGCGTCTTTTGGTGCGATACCCGCATCTTTAAACAGAATCGGCATCCAGTTAATCAAGGCATAAAAAATGACCAGTCCCATGAAATAAGCAAACCACAACATGAAAGACCCAACCCGATATGGGCGTGACAAGACAACGGCTATGCCACTTTGACCCGCCACGGATTGCTTTACTTCTGTCAGAAAAAAAGACGATGCATTTGCTGCGCTGGAAGAAATACGTCCCAGTACTGCCTTGATACGCGTGACAGGCTGTGCCCGTGCAACCATGTAACGAACCGATTCCGGCAAAAACAACATCAGCAACACAACCAAAACCAATGGCACAACGCCACCAAGCATCAGCACACCACGCCAGCCCCATTGAGGAATAATCCACGCCGCCAGAAAACCACCAAATGCGGCGCCCATAGGAAAGCCGGAAAACATGGCATTCGTCAGCATCGCACGGCGCTGATCAGGGCAATACTCACTCATCAATGTCACTGCATTGGGCATCGCTGCGCCAAGTCCAATTCCGGTAATGAAGCGCAACACTGTCAGCTGTGATAAATCGCCAGCAAATGCCGACGCCAGAGAAGCAACGGCAAACATCAGTACGGAGACAACCAGCACACGCTTACGACCAATGCGATCCGCCATCGGTCCTGCCGATATTGCTCCCGCTGCCAAGCCAAATAAAGCGGCACTGAGCACTGGCCCCAGCGCCAGTTTGGAGACACCCCACTCCTTGATCAAAGATGGTGCGATATACCCGATAGCAGCAGTATCAAAGCCATCCAGCAGCACAATAAAAAAACAGAGACCAAAAATCAGCCATTGATAACGTGAAAAGGGATGTTCATTCAGGAATGCCTGTACATCAACGTGCTGCTCTTTACTCATTTGTTGTCTCCGGTCGTGGTGTTTTATCGTCGATAAAAATTATTTTTATATTTTTGTATTTTTGTATTGCTGTATTTTTTAAATACGTTGACTTCTACTACTGCCATTACTGCTTTATCACCGTTACTTCTATTACTACTGTGACTACTGTAACTACTAACTCCTGTTATTTCCGTTATTTAGGATATATCTCTGTTCCTTTGTGCTTTACTTCTGACCATTCCAGACGAACTCTGGCACCATGACTTCACCGCGCATAATCAACCGTGCCGTTCTTAGCAAGGCGGCCCGTGTGACGTTTTGTGGATTCGTCGGATCAATACCTAGTTCGACACTGAATTCACCTGTCGGATGCTCAACTGATACCGTAGTGACATCTCCAGCCGACATTACAGCGACGCCATCGCAGGTAGAGCCTTTCAAGACGCACGCGGTACCAACAGTCACGGCAGCCAGAACGCCGATGGCATCATGACAAACATGAGGAATAAAACTGCGGGTACAAATGCTGCCACCTTCACGCGGAGCGGCGATTAATGTCATTTTTGGATAGTTTTTGCTGCTGACGTCGCCCAGCCCCATCAGATGCCCGGTCTTGATGCGCAAAGCCTCGATACGTTTCTTCAACTCAAGATCGGCATTCATCTCCGCTACAGATTCATACCCCGTACGGCCAACATCAGTGGCACGGAAAATCACGAGCGGCATGCCGTTATCAATGCAGGTGACCGATAACATGAAAGAGTCAAACCCTTCGCCCTCTACGGTAACGGTATCGACCACATTGCCCGTTGGCAGCAGGCCGGAACAGACAGAACCGGCGGTATCAAGGAAATTAATCGTAATGGGTGCAGAACTGCCTGGTACACCATCGATTCTGGCGTCACCGTCATACCGTACCTGACGACCATTGGATGTCATTGGTGTCTGCACCGTGACATCACATTGCATGTCGGTATTCAACGTCAGTACGCGCACCGTCGTGGTATCACCCTGCGCCTCAATCAAGCCACGCTCCAGCGCAAATGGCACGACGCCCGCGAGCATGTTGCCGCAATTAGGCGTGGTATCGACAGTGTCTTTTTCTGGTTGCAACTGTGCAAACAAAAAATCCAGCGCAACGCCAGGCGTATTACTGCGACTCACAATACCAACCTTGCTGGTCAGTGGATTAGCGCCGCCAAGACCGTCAATCTGACGCTTATCGGGAGATCCCATGACCGCCAACAACACACGATCTCTGGTCGCGATATCAGAAGGCAGGTCTGACGCGAGGAAGAAGGGGCCGCGGGATGTACCGCCGCGCATGAATAGTGTAGGAATAGGTGTTTGCATGCATCACATTATGGTTTGCGACAACGCAATGTATAAGTCGATTCATGTACTAGCAGTTATAGCAAACTGGCATAATAAGCGTCACCATATTCACTAATGACGAAAAATGGACCTTAAACAACTCGAGTACTTTGTGCACGTCGCAGAGCTAGGCAGTTTTACCAAAGCATCTGTCGTGCTAAATATCGCGCAACCGGCGCTCAGCCGCCAGATACGGCAGCTGGAGGTGGAGTTGCGGCAGAATCTTTTATGCCGCAATGGCCGTGGTGTGACAACAACAGAAGCCGGACAACTGTTGCTGGAACACGGTCGCGGCATATTGCATCAGGTCGCACGCGCTCGTGAAGATCTGGGTCGTGTCAGAGGGGCATTGGCTGGGCGTGTAGCCGTTGGTCTGCCGCCAAGCGCATCGAAAATGATGACGGTACCGTTAACACGTGAATTTCGGCACAGGCTGCCAAATGCGACATTATCGATCAGCGAAGGCTTATCTATTTCCATGCAGGAATGGTTACTGGCGGGGCGTCTTGATATCGCACTGCTCTACAATCCGGCAGCCACGGCCGATCTGGACATCACGCCGCTCGCCGAGGATGCCTTGTATCTGGTCAGCAAACGCGAAAAAGAGGCGATACCAACGGAAATCAGGCTAAAAGATGTAGCGCAATTGCCATTGGTCATTCCCAACCGGCCCAATGCTATCCGCACACTGATCGAATCACAAATGGCGGCCATAGGCTGCAAGCCCAGAATCAATCTCGAAATTGATGGCGTTTCTGCCATTCTTGATTTGGTTGCCGAAGGCGAAGGTCATGCGATTTTATCGAAGTATGCATTAGCAACCGCGATCAACCCAGATGCGTACCTGATACGTCCTATCGTAGAGCCTCAACTGATCAGCCGTCTCTGTATGGCCACTGCATCTGGTCGTATTACCACCCTGACACAGGGCGCCATGCTGGAATTGATTCAGGAAATTACTAAAGATATTTTTGGCAACACATGAAAACAGATGAGCTTCATCACCGCGTTTTGAACCAGAAAATAGCGCCCCCGTGATGCCCATCATTCGATATAAAGACAAAAAAAGTTTCACCCCGGTCAGCAACCCGGAGTGAAACTTTCAGGGGAGATCAATTTTTTCTGTTTAACTGTTTTCCATCAGCAATGTGCCTGCTGCGGTATTAGAAATAGGAATATGATAGTTCGCACTCAGTTTGCTGACTTTTCCAGGTAGCGCCGCACGTGTTGCCAGCCACATCAGCAATTCTATGCCCTGAGTGCCAACCTGCTCTATCAACTCATGATTAGAATACTGCGTAGCCCAGGCAGGATCAGAAATCAGACTTTCCATGAACTTCAGGTCAAATTCTTTATTCACAAAACCTGCACGCTCACCATCGAGCTGATGTGACAAACCGCCACTGCCAATCACCACCACGCGGGCATCGCTTTCCCATGCTTCAATCGCCTTGCCGATCGATTGACCCAATTTGTAGCAACGACTGGCTGAAGGTAAAGGTACTTGCACGGTATTGATACAAACCGGCACCACGGTCACAGGCCAGTCGCCACTGTCTTTATGTTCCGGCCACAATAATGCCATCGGCAAAGACACGGCGTGATCAATCAACATCTCCTGGCAAGTAGTGATATCAAATTCATTCTCGACCAAAGATTCAATCAAGTGCCACGACAAATCAAGATTGCCACGTGCGGGCGCTAATGCCGGAATACCCCAGCCTTCATCAGCGTTATGGTATTCGGCTGCGGCACCAACAGAAAATGTCGGCATTTTATCGAGGAAAAAATTCAGGCCGTGATCGTTATACAGCACGACTGCCACGTCAGGCTTCACTTCATTTAACCACTGGCGTATTGGTGGGAAACCATCAAAAAATGGCTTCCAGTATGGATCTTGCTGCAATCCTTTGGCAATCGCGCGACCGATTGCAGGAACGTGTGAAGTTGCGATACCACCTACAATTTTTGCCATGATTATTTCCCTGCCTCTACGAGTTTAGCCTTGAATTCCTCTTTGCTCATGCCAGTTTGCTGCGCACCGATATCCTGCATATCGAGACCAAAAATACCAGCAAATTTCGCCAGATAATAAGCATTGCCTCCGGCCGCGATCAATTCCAGCACATTGCGATGACGGATAGCATCACTTTGTTGTGGATTCAAACCAAATTTACGCATATAGGCTTCTTCATCCGCCTGAAACTCCTTGCGACATTGTTCAGAATTAAAGCTGAAACACATTTTATTCAGTGCGTATCCCTTACGCGCCTGCTCGCCATCAAAGATGGTGGTTCCAGGGATTGCTCTTGGGGGATTGAGATGCTTCATTGGCACAACTCCTTTTATAGTCAAATCCAGCAATCGGGTCTGATCAGCCATAACTGATCGCCCGCCGTCTACTTCTGCCTCCGGAAGGCCTGCCACCAAGTGGACAGACAGCAGGCGACAGCGATATCTGCGTGGCAGATATCGTTTATCTCAGTTCACAACAACTTAAAACTCTTCGGTGTCGATTTCGCTCTGTGTCGCCGCGTTATAACGTGGGGCAATGACCGTATGCTGGTTAATCAGCTGATCCAGCGCTTCGATTAAGTGTGGGGTCAGGTCGATCTGATCTGCTGTCATGTCTTCTTGCAGATGCTGCAGACTGGTCGTACCTGGGATGGGAATGATGTTGTCACTTTTAGCCAGTAACCATGCCAGTGATAACTGTGCAGGCGTACATCCGGCGTCGTGGGCGATGCGCGTCAGGCCATCAAGCAAGCCCGCATTGGCGGCAAAATGATCGACGCTGAAGCGCGGCATGCTACGGCGTATATCTTTGTCATCCAGATGAATGACGTCATGCATTTTTGCTGTCAAAAAACCACGACCAAGCGGGCTGAAGGCAACAAATGTCACACCTAACTGTTTGCAAGCGTCCAGTACCGCAATTTCCGGATTGCGTGTCCATAAGGAATATTCTGTCTGCAGCGCAGTGACTGGATGTACCGCATGCGCCTTGCGTAAAGTATCCGCAGATACTTCAGATAAGCCGATGGTTTTTATCTTTCCTTCTGCGACCAGTTCGGATAAAGCCCCTACGCTGTCTTCGATAGGGATTTTTTTATCCCAACGGTGCAGGTAATACAAATCAATGACATCTGTTTTTAAACGTCGCAGGCTATCTTCACAAGTACGTTTGATCGTCTCAGGCCTGCCATCGACCAGGCGCTTGCCATCTTCACGAAAAATTCCGCATTTACTGGCCAGCGTAAAACGGCTACGATGCGGCGCCAGAACCTTGCCCAGCAACTCTTCATTCGTACCAAAGCCATAAAGAGCAGCCGTGTCGAACAAGGTCACGCCCATGTCCAGCGCAGACAGGAGCAGCTGCTCCGCCTGTTGTTCAGAGGGTGGAATTCCATACGCATGACTGAGGTTCATACAACCCAAGCCGATAGCGGAAACGCTAAATTGCCCTAACTGACGTTGTTTCATTATGCTTACCTTTGCTTTGTCTCGTCCGACCTGCCTGTTTCATATATGGCGTTAACCATATCGTTCTTCATCAGGATTATGCGCGTACCACACCCTGTTGCTAAGTAGGGTATGGCACTATCAGTTATAACAATAAGGTATGCATATTTCAACAAAGAGTTTGTTGTAGATCAGGTGATCGCCAGCAAAATCAGGAAACAGAAAGAACAATTTTCCCCTGCGCTTTTCCACTCTCAATCAGAGCATGCGCGCGACGTAGATTATCAGCATTCATCTGCCCAAAATGGGCATTCACGGTCGTGCGTATCGCTCCGGTATCAATCAGCGCCGCCACCTCAGCCAGTAATCGCCCCTGCTCGGCCATATCCGCTGTCTCGAACATAGAGCGAGTGAACATCATCTCCCAATGTAAAGAAATCGATTTCGGTTTCAGTTGCATCACGTCCAGCGCCCCCATGTCATCAATGACTCCGAGCCTTCCTTGTGGCTTCAAGCTGGTAATGATGCTCTGAAAATGCTGCTGCGTATTCGTCAAACTGGCCACCAGGTCAATCTCCGTAATCCCGATTGCCTGCAATTCTTCATTGAGGGGTCGGGAGTGATCAATCACAGCATGTGCGCCCAGATCAAGGCACCATTGACGTGTTTCCGGCCGCGACGCAGTGGCGATCACCTTTAGTTGTGTTAATTGACGCGCCAGTTGTATCAATATAGAGCCGACACCACCAGCGCCACCAGTGATCAGTAACGTCTGTCCGGCGCCACCGTGCTTAGGCACTTGCAGGCGCTCAAACAGCAATTCATACGCGGTAATAGTCGTCAGTGGCAATGCCGCCGCTGACGCATCATTCAATGTAGCAGGTGCTAAAGCAACAATCCGTTCATCGACCACATGCAATTCGCTATTAGCGCCTGCACGGTTGATTGCCCCCGCATAATAAACACGATCACCCACTTTAAATTGCGTTACGTCCGAACCCGTTTGCTCGACCACACCAACCGCATCCCAGCCTAATACCTTGATCTGCCCGGCATCCGGTGATTTTGCTGCGCGTACTTTGGTATCGACAGGGTTCACAGATATGGCGCTGACCCTGACCAACAGGTCACGTGCTAACGGAACAGGATCAGGTAAGTCCAGATCTTCGAGGGCGAGCGCATGATCAACGGGATGCGGGTGATGGTATCCGACAGCTTTCATTTTTTCTCCTTGTGACAATGTAAATCGTGTGAACATTGTAAAATCACAAAAAATATTTGATAAGTTCAAAAATAAACTATTACTTTCAAATGAAAATTGAAAATATCAGCGATCTGCATGTACTGATTCAGACCGCTAAAGGTGGATCATTATCAGCAGCCGCCGCCACATTAAACATCACGCCAGCGGCTGCCAGCGCGACACTGAAACGGCTCGAAAAACAATTGGGAAGCCGTCTGTTCGAACGCTCTACCAGAGCCTTGCGCATCACTGCGCAGGGGCAAATCCTGCTTGATTATGCTCAACGTGCATTTGAATTACTGCATGAAGGTGAGTCACAGGCATCAGCCAATCATGCAGGATTGATAGGCACATTGCGTGTTGCCGCGCCGTCTGACTTAACTCGCACGGTATTACTCCCGTGGCTGAGCGAATTTATGGAAATGCATCCAGGCGTACAACTCAAACTATCGATTGGCGACCGGCCATTGGATGTACTACGTGATGAGGTTGATGTCGCCTTACGTTATGGACAACTGAGCGACTCGGGATTGGTCGCGCGCTTGCTGGTGAATACCAGAACCTTTTTGTGTGCGGCACCTTCTTATCTGCACAAACATGGGACACCCCAAACCCCGGAAGAACTGGCGCAGCATAATTGCCTGATCTTTGAACGCAGTGGACGACCATACCGCGTATGGAAATTCAGCAAAGAAGGCAAAACAAAGGTCGTCAGTGTCACAGGAGATCGCAGCATGGATGACGCTGCGCTCGCACGAGAATGGGCGATTGCAGGTGCGGGAATTATTCTGAAATCCGGCATTGATATCCAGGCAGATGTTCAACGCGGAAGGTTGAACACTTTTTTATCCGACTGGGAAACAGAGACATATCCGCTACACGCACTACTCCCAAGCAATCGCTTTATTCCCGCCCGGGTAAGAGCGTTTGTCGATTTTCTGGCAAACCGTTTTGCATCCGGAAAAAATGAATCCCTATGAAGTTGTAGATGCAAAATAGGGGAAGATGAGGGGCAACGAATAGTGAACGGACGAGATGAGGAAGATAGCAATTACTAAAAACTGTAGAAAATAAAAAAGGCTGCAAAAGCAGCCTTTTTTATTCATACTGGCGTCCCCAAGGGGATTCGAACCCCTGTACTCACCGTGAAAGGGTGATGTCCTAGGCCTCTAGACGATGGGGACAATGATCTGTCCTTGTTACTGACCTGACTTGTTGTCCACAATGAAAAAATTCATTGGCGTCCCCAAGGGGATTCGAACCCCTGTACTCACCGTGAAAGGGTGATGTCCTAGGCCTCTAGACGATGGGGACAACAAGTTTTATGTTCTGCCAAGCACCAACATTTCTTGGTGGAGGTAAGCGGGATCGAACCGCTGACCTCTTGCATGCCATGCAAGCGCTCTCCCAGCTGAGCTATACCCCCGGTGCAGAACAGAAACGAGATTATATGGGATGGGGACCAAGAAGTAAAGCCCCGCTCCCCTGCTTTCTTACTCTGCGATCACAGACAGACGTTGTAATACCGTAGTACGGCCAAACAATTCGATCACAGCATCAATGGAAGGCGTTTGCAATTGTCCTGTCAGTAACAAACGCAAAGGCATTGCCAGTTGCGGCATCTTGAGCGAATGCGACGCCAATACTTGTTTCAGAGCAGCAGACAGTGCCGCCTTATTCCACTCGACGGTGCTGCAGATATGCGCGTACTCACGCAATGCCGGCAGTACTGCCTCATTCACGTGTTGCTGCAACAACGCTGCATCAGCGGCAGGCTGGTGATAAAACAACATGGCGGCCTGACCAAGTTCCAACGTTGTATTGGCACGTTCTTTCAACAGCCCGATCACGGTATGTAACTCTGGAGCACCATCAAAAATAGCACCGTCTTTCAGCATGACTGGGCGGACCAGATCCGCCAGACGCTGATTGTCGGCAGCCTTGATGTAGTGATTATTAATCCATGCCAGTTTTTCAGGATTGAATTGTGCTGCTGCGCCCGATAAATGGGTCAGATCAAACCAGCTGCACATCTGCTCCATCGAAAAAATTTCATCATCGCCATGACTCCAGCCCAGACGAGCCAGGTAGTTCAGTATCGCTTCTGGCAGATAGCCTTTATCGAAGTAATCCATGACACTGACGGCATCGCGGCGCTTTGATAATTTCTGTCCGTCGGTACCGAGAATCATCGGCACATGGCCATACTGTGGCAGTGTCGCACCCAAAGCGTTAAGGATGTTGATCTGGCGTGGGGTGTTGTTGACATGATCATCACCACGGATAACATGAGTGATCTGCATATCCCAGTCATCGACTGCAACGCAAAAATTATAGGTCGGTGTGCCATCCGGACGTGCGATGACCAGATCGTCGAGTTCGCGGTTGTTAATGGTGATCTGTCCCTTCACCACATCGTTCCAGGTTACATCGCCATCCAAAGGATTTTTAAAGCGAATCACAGGCTTACGGTCAGCCGGAATCGCTGGCAGCGTTTTGCCACTTTCAGGACGCCAGGTGCCGTCGTAGCGCGGCTTTTCACCGGCAGCACGCTGACGCTCGCGCATGGCCTCGACTTCTTCCTGAGAAGAATAACAGTGGTAGGCCGTACCATTTGCCAGCATCTCTGCCAATACGACACGGTAACGATCCATGCGCTGCATCTGGTAGAAAGGACCTTCGTCGTGGGACAATCCCAACCAGTTCATACCATCTAAAATCGCCTGCACCGCTTCCGGGGTGGAGCGCTCCAGATCGGTGTCTTCGATACGTAGTACAAAGGTACCGCCATGATGACGGGCAAACGCCCAACTGAACAAAGCAGTGCGGGCACCACCAACGTGGAGATAGCCGGTTGGGCTGGGAGCAAAACGGGTACGGACTGTCATGGGATGGAATGCGCGGTCTGACTGCGAAACAGAAGCAAGCGACCTGAGCATACAGAAAAAGTTAAAAGCGGTATTCTACCGTTTTCGCTCTCATCGGGATACCGGCAGCCGACGCTAAGGTTGCCGGAAAAAAGGTCAGACTTGTTCGGTGACCGTCATTACTTCGGCGAACAGGTCCGGTTCAAACACCATCCGTTGTGCATGGGTCAGCAACAAGAAATGCCTGCCTGTACAGCGGGAGAACAAGCTCATGCCAACCTGTTCGGCAACCTGATGCCCCATTTCTGTAGTACCAGAACGTGACAGCAGAATGGGGATGCCCATTTGCGCTCCTTTGATTACCATTTCAGAAGTCAGTCGACCGGTTGTGTAAAAGATTTTATCGCCGCCTTCCATACCATCCAGCCACATCTTGCCAGCGATGGCATCCACCGCATTATGGCGACCGACATCTTCGACGAAATACAATAAGTCACCGTATTGGGAAAACAATGCGCAGCCGTGCACTGAGCCCGCTTTTTTATAGACAGATTGCTGAGTGCGGATGGTATCGATAATCCGGTATAGAGCAGATTGCCGGATACGCGCATGGTCCGGCAACACAATCTGGTCAACTTCATCCATCAGACCACCAAACACCGTGCCTTGTCCGCAACCCGTGGTCACGACCCGTTTTGCCGTCCGTTCCTCAATGCCAGCAACGCCATGCCGCGTCGTCACTGCCGCCGCGCCGACTTCCCAGTCCACCTGTACCGCTGTAATTTGATGAATGTCACGTATCAGGCGCTGATTCCGCAGATAACCGAGCACCAGCGCCTCCGGATTCCCCCCCATCGTCATCAGCGTGACGAGTTCGTGCTTGTCCAGATATACCGTCAATGGTCTTTCTGCAGGAATCGAGATCAGACTGGTACGGCCACGCTCATCCGTCACCTGCACTTCTCTGGTGAATTCGATGGTTGAGTGACTCAGTTCTGGCAAATGCAATGTATCAGGCATGATAAGGTATCTGTCAGAAGGCAAAAAACGTCTAAATATACTCCCCTTGAGTATATTTTCCAGCCCTTTATTTATAAGGACGACAGCGAAGAAATAGTAAAACTGAGGGGGAGTATGTAATTAATGGCTGCGATATTACTTCTTAGAAGCAACGGCTGCTGATGCTGACGTGCCTGTAGTCGGTGTCGGTGTCGGCGTCGGAGCAGGACTCTGCGCTGGTGAAGCGGCAACATCCGGAGCAACATAGGGGCCAGGATCAGCACAGGCAGGTGTCGTCACCGCCGCTGGCTTGATACTTTTTTCTTTCTGATAATGAGCAGCAACACGATCCTGCGCCTTGCATAATTGAAATGCGGCCACTTTATCTGACCATGCAGTCTTCGCCTTAGCTTCTTCCGCTTTTGCCTTCGCCTCAGGCCCGGGCTCTGGCAATTTTGCTTGTACGGCACCGCTCACAACAAACAATACCGTTGCCGCCGCGCTGACTAAATGCGCCATGTTTTGAGGTAAATTCATCGTTTTCTCCAAAAAATCAGACGCTGGCACCGGAATGGGCGATCGGTTCAGAAGCGCTTTGCTGACCACTACGCACGCGTGGAATGTTGCCCTGTTCAATATCGGCGTACCACAAATCGTGATGCTCTTTTGCCCAGACATCATCTACATAGCCGGTGCGCATGGATTCATAAGCCCCCTCCATCCCGACGGTACCAAGGTAGATATGTCCAATGACTGCCGACGCCGCTAATACTGCTGCAATCACATGTACCACACTGGCGATCTGCATATATGCTCTGGAGTACTCAAATCCAGGAATCAACATATCCAGGACGAACCCTGATGCACTGATCACGAGGCCAAGTGACACGACTACACCCCAGAAAACGATTTTTTCACCGGCGTTAAAGCGGTGGGAACTCACATGTTCACCATTCATCAGTCCGCCCATTTTGCTCAGCCATTTGATATCGGACGCATCCGGCAGGTTGTCGCGCACGAACTGGATAAAAAACAAAATGATCGAGACGGTAAAGACCGGGCCGACAAAATTGTGGATGTTCTTACAAAGAAAAGCCAGCCAGCCAAATAGCGTCAAACCAAAAAACGGCAACAGAATATGCTTACCAAATAAAATAATCCCGCCAGACACTGCCAACGTTACAAAACTGATTGCCATACTCCAGTGCAAGGTTCTTTCGGTCGGCGTAAATCGTTCAATCAGCCTGCCGGTACGCGGACCGTCCAATTTGATCTGTCCACGGAAAAAGTACATGGCAGCCACCGCTGCCAATGCCACCAGCAACAGCGTGCCACCGATCATCGTTAATGGCCCGTTACGATACTGACGCCAGGCTTCACCGGCTGTCGTAGCGCGGTTCTGGCCAGGGAACTGCGTCTTCCCCTGTATTAATACTCCAGCCTCCAGCGCAGGCAAACTGGAATAGTGTTTTGTACCATCTGCCACGCTGCGGAAAACCGGTGCCATATTACCGGGCTGGGTCTGACTACGCTCCGCCTGATTCTGCTTCAGGATATCGACCGACTCGACTCCCGGCAGAATTGCCGCCGTTGATGGTGCAGGCATTGCTGAAGGCGCTGGTGCCGTCGCAGATAAGTTCTGAGCAGGCTGTCCTTGTGCATCCTTACTTCCTGCATCTGCCTGCTGCGCCACGCTGAACTGGGATGCCAACGCCAGTGTCATGGCAAGTAATAAAGCTTTCATGCCAACTCCATGTCTTTAGTTGGTTTTGACATACTCATTCTGGTATTGACCACGAACGCGCACCTGATTTTCCCAACTGGTTTTGTCGCCCTTGTTCCAGCCTTTGGCAACAAACTCATTGTGAGCACCATTCCACGCTTTTTCATCGACCAATCCACGCTTGGTGGTCATCGCCTGATCACGCTCCCCACACCCGGAGAGCAGTATCGAGGCAGCTATCAGCATCACGCTGAACGAAATCGTTTTCATAATTATTTCTCCGTTGCTGGCTGCAATTCAGGTTTAGCGTCAGCATGCGGCGCTTTACCATAGGCAGTTCCCCAACCCCAGACTTCACTGCCTTTGCCACGCTTGACCACACGGTTACGGAAAATTTCAGAAATCACGTCGCCATCGCCGCCAAGCAAAGCTTTGGTCGAACACATTTCGGCACATAAAGGCAGCTTGCCTTCTGCCAGACGATTACGGCCGTATTTTTCAAATTCTTTCTCGGAACCGTCTTCTTCTGGTCCACCAGAGCAGAATGTGCATTTGTCCATTTTCCCACGCAGACCAAATGTGCCATTTGACGGAAACTGTGGCGCACCAAACGGGCAAGCATACGAACAATAGCCGCAGCCGATGCAGATATCCTTGTTGTGCAATACCACGCCTTCATCGGTGCGGTAAAAGCAGTCGACCGGACACACCGCCATGCAGGGAGCATCCGAGCAATGCATACAGGCGACGGAAATTGATTTTTCCTGACCGATCACACCGTCATTTACCGTTACCACACGACGACGGTTCACGCCCCACGGCACTTCATGTTCGTTCTTGCAGGCCGTCACACAGCTATTGCATTCGATACAGCGCTCTGCATCACAGATAAATTTCATTCTTGCCATTTTTTTCTCCTGTGAAATTACGCTGAGAACCGTTCGATATTACAAATCGTGGTCTTGGTTTCCTGCATCATCGTCACCACGTCATAGCCGTAAGTCGTTGCGGTATTCACCGCTTCGCCACGCACAATCGGCATTGCACCTTCAGGATAAAACTCTTTCATATCCTTGCCCTGCCACCATCCAGAGAAGTGGAATGGAATAAATGCAGTATCTTCGGCCACACGCGGTGTTACCAGCGCTCGCACCTTGATGCGCGCACCGGTCGGCGTTGAGACGATGACAAATTCACCATTCCGGATACCACGATCAGATGCCGCCTTCGGATTCAGTTCAACAAAATTTTCCTGCTGCAACTCTGCCAGCCATGGATTGGAACGAGTTTCCTCGCCACCACCTTCGTATTCCACCAAACGACCGGAAGTGAGAATGATAGGAAATTTCTCATACAATTTGGCTTCAACATTTTTCTGTTGAACAGATTTATACAAGGTTGGCAAACGCCAGAAAGATTTTTTATCGTCATGCGTCGGATACTTCGCTACCAGGTCAGGACGGGTGCCAAACAAAGGCTCACGATGTTGTGGAACCGGATCAGGGAAATTCCAGACCACGGCGCGCGCTTTCGCGTTACCAAATGGGTGACAACCATGCACTTTCATAACCACACGCTGAATGCCGCCGGACAAATCCGTCTTCCAATTTTTACCTTCGGCAGCTTTTTTCTCCGCTTCCGTCAGATCGTCCCACCAGCCCAGTTTTTTCAACAAAATGTGATCAAATTCCGGATAACCTGTGGTGATGTCTGCGCCGAGTGAGTGCGAGCCATCTTCTGCCAGCAGGCTGACGCCATCACGCTCCACCCCAAAATTGGCGCGGAAATTACCGCCGCCATCCATCACGTGTTTAGAGGTGTCGTATAAATTTGGCGACCCCGGGTGCTTCAGCTCAGGCGTTCCATAACAAGGCCACGGCAAGCCAAAATAATCACCGGTCATGTCATAACCAGTTTCTGCATCCTTGCCGCCCTTGCACTTGAGCGTTTTTACGTCAAATAGATGCATATTGCGCATGTGCGCCTTCAGGCGCTCCGGCGACTGGCCGGTGTAACCAATAGTCCAACTACCACGGTTGATTTCACGCAGGATCGATTCTGTTTCCGGCTCCATCATGCCGCCCTTGCCTGGCACCATTTTTAATTTGGCAACCAGTTCTTTGGCAAAACCAAGCTTCTCTGCCAATTGATACATGATCATGTGGTCAGTACGGGATTCAAACAGCGGCTCGATGACTTTTTCACGCCATTGAATAGAACGGTTGGACGCGGTGACCGAACCGGAGGTCTCGAACTGTGTAGCAGCCGGAAGCAGATACACCTGACGCTTGGGGTTGAGTTCCTGTCCATCAACTTTCATGGCTGCCATCGCTGCCGTCGCCGAAGGATAAGGATCAATCACGACCAGCATGTCGAGCTTATCAAACGCTTTTTTCATTTCCAGACCACGGGTCTGGGAGTTCGGCGCATGACCCCAGAATACCATCGCCTTGACGCTGTTTTCCTGATCAATCAGTTCACTCTTTTCCAGCACCGCATCGATCCAGCGCGATACCGTGGTGCCAGATTTTTCCATCATGGCCTGTGACGCAAACTGCTTCTTGACCCATTCGTAATCCACACCCCAGACATTGCACCAGTGTTTCCAGGCTCCCGCCGCCAGACCGAAATAGCCTGGCAATGAATCAGGGTTCGGACCCACGTCAGTTGCGCCCTGCACGTTGTCATGGCCGCGGAAGATATTGGTACCACCACCGGATTTACCGATATTACCGAGCACCAGTTGCAGCAGACAAGATGCACGCACGATCGCATTACCTATCGTGTGCTGGGTCTGCCCCATGCACCATACAACGGTCGAGGGACGATTCAAGGCCATCGTTTCCGCAGCCTGATACACCTGCGCTTCGGGTACGCCGCAAGCCTCTTCGACTTTTTCAGGCGTCCATTTCAATACTTCTTCGCGGATTTTCTCCATGCCATAAACACGATCATGGATGTACTGCTTATCTTCCCAACCGTTCTTGAAGATGTGATACATCATGCCGTACAGGAACGGAATATCAGAGCCTGAGCGAATGCGGATGTATTGATTCGATTTTGCCGCAGTGCGGGTATAACGCGGATCGACAACAATCACCTTGCAACCATTTTCTTTGGCGTGCAACAGATGCAGCATTGATACCGGATGCGCCTCAGCGGCATTGGAACCGATATACAAAGCGGCTTTCGCATTTTGCATATCGTTGTAGCTATTGGTCATTGCACCATAGCCCCAGGTGTTCGCCACCCCGGCAACCGTGGTGGAGTGGCAGATACGTGCCTGGTGATCGGTATTATTCGTTCCGTAAAAAGAAACGAATTTACGCAGCAGCATCGCCTGTTCGTTATTGTGCTTGGATGAACCGACGAAGAAAGTAGAATCCGGGCCGGAAGTTTTCTTAATTTCCAGCAGCTTATTAGAAATTTCTGTCAGTGCCTGATCCCAACTGATGCGCTGATATTTACCATTCACCAGCTTCATCGGATATTTGAGACGATATTCACCATGCCCGTGCTCGCGCAGTGCAGCACCTTTGGCACAATGTGCACCGAGATTGATGGGGGAATCAAATACCGGCTCCTGTCGCACCCAGACGCCGTTTTCTACTACGGCATCTACCGCACAGCCGACAGAACAATGGGTACAAACTGTGCGCCGGACTTCGATCTTGCTGTTGCCGGATTTTTCGCCCGCCGCACCAGAGGCGCGCGCTTTCTGAATCAGCCCCAGCTGCGAAGCCGCAATTCCTGCGCCAACGCCGATACCAGAGCGTTTCAGAAATCCACGTCGATCCATCGTGGGCAGCGCACGCGCCAGCGTGTCGGCCAGGCCAGACGAAAAACGGTTGTTTGTGCGCGATGCTGCATCGCCCTTGCGTGTTAATAGCATAGCTCGCCTCGCTATCAGATAGTGGTGGTACGGTAGTATTTCTTGATGTGCTCAGTCAAGCGATAGCCATCACCTTCCGGCTCTGTCGCAATGACTTCCTTGATTTGCTTTTGAATAACGGGGGTCGCTTTAAAAGTCACAATGGCAGCAGCAGCCACACCAAGCCCGCCCAGCAAACCACGACGTTTTATTTTTTGTTCCATGCTTGCTCTCCGATGAATGACTAATACTCACGGAGACAAACGAGTACATGCTCAAAACAAATGTTGCATTTCATGTATGCAGGTGACAACTCAAGAACGAGGTATGTACGCACACATGAAGCAACATTATTTTTGTTTTAATAAGCAATACTGGCTTTGACAGCCATGTCTCCTGATTACTTTATTGACTTTACAAAAAACTGCTTACGAGAAACTTGCGCAGATTGTTTAGCGTATACGATTTCGTTGATGCAATTGTTAAATATTTTTACCAATTGCATGAAATAAGTAGAAACACTTACTACATGCCTTATTCCATATCAAACGCTTGCATTTCGATCGCAAAAAAAGCTTTCGATAATTGTGCGAGTACAGCATAAAATTTCGCCCTTGGATGATTGATAATGACGTCGCACAGCTCCATCACCCAAGCTTGTAAATGCGCACTGAAAAACTGTTTTTGCACCGTCAGATTCGCCTGCAAAATATCGTCAGAAGCGATCAGGTAACGCATGACTTCGCACAAAGAGGCAATATGATCTTCAGTTTCGGCCATATGACCAGCCCTTTCCAGACCTAACTGATGCAGGTCTGCACGCAAGGCAGCAAGGGGTTTTTCCATCAAAAAACCACTTAGATAGAAAGAACCATAGAGCAGAATTTCCGGCTTTCCGGTACCTATAAACAAGCTTTCATATTCATCGTAGATCTGCGTGGCATTCATGGTCCGCGCCAACTGAATCAGATCCGCCCAAGCATCTCCCAATACACCGTCACCATCGGTATTGGCAGATGTCAGAACCGACAATAAATCAGCAGACGGCGCTGCATAAAACAAGGTAGCCAGTAAACCGTATAAATCGGCTCTGGCGGTTTCTTCTCCTTGATCTGCGGTTTCAAATTTAATTGTTTGCGACGTTGTTGTCATAAGTAATGGGTATGCCGTAGTGTGCGTCCAGATATTCTTAATAGAAAATAAAGGCGTCGGTTATTGAGGGCGCTTCAGTTCATTGGCTTGCATCATATCGACAACGCGGCAATCAGAGCACATACGGATACGATCAAGATTGGCAGCAAATGCACCGTGTCCACTGAGCTTTTTTAACATAGCATTCATCATCTGCGCTGTCGCAAACGGTTTGTCGCAACGAATACAATGGTAAGCCTGTGCTTCGTTTAATACGCGCAATTGCCTGGCCTGCTCAGTCAGTAATAAGCGTGGTGTAAGCGTAATCGCCTTTTCCGGGCAAGTAGCTTCGCACAGACCACACTGTACGCAATTTCTCTCGATAAACCGTAGTTGCGGCATCGTCGCATTATCACTCAATGCGGCGGCAGGACAAGCACCCACGCAGGACATGCATAGCGTACAGGCGTCCTTATTGACTGTCACAGTGCCGTACAGCGCTCCGGATGGCAATGAAATTTCGTCCACTGGAGCGGGAGCACATTTGCGCAAATGGTCAATCGCAAAATCCAGGGATGTGCGCTTTTCCTGAGCGAGATGAAAGGTCGCTGTTATGGCAGGCGTTTGCGCTGCGTGCAAACCATATAACGCCTTACTTAATTCGTTAGGCGCACTGGTCTCCAGCAAGGATACGTGCTGTCCTGCGTAGCCCAGCCCTTGCAATATCGTTTGCGCCAGCTCAATCTGCTGTCTGATAGCCTGCCGATATTCCGGCGCTTCTTCCTCTGTCATCAGAATGACAATATTAGTAGCGCCATAACAAATGGCACTCAGCCAGATATCCAGCCCGACGGACGCCGTATGATGCAAAGCAAGTGGAATAACACGCGCAGGAATACCAGCACCGCCTTGACTGACATTCTGGCCAGCCTGTTGAAGCAAGCGGTCACCAGCTTCCTTGCTATGAAATAACAAAGCAGCAGCTTTTCCACCCGCTTTGGAAAAAGAAGACAGCAGTGTACGGACATGCAACCCAGTATCGGTGGGCCGCATATAAGCGTAACTCAGAGCACCACTGGGGCAAACGGTAGTACAGGCACCACATCCCGCACATAGGTAGGGATTTACTTGTATTTTGTCGCCAGCCGCCGAAATTGCGCTGGTAGAACAGACATCCAGACAGGCATTACAACCAGACTTTGCACTACGGCTATGTGCGCAGAGTTTTTCTTTGTAGACAAAAAATTTCGGCTTCTCAAATTCACCCGTCATTTGTATCAACTGCAACACCGCATCAAACTGGCTGGCCAGATCAGCGCCAGGAGCAAAATAGCCTTGCGGCACATCGGACATCTTGAGCAAAGGCTGACGGGACAAATCCAGCACCAGATCGGCCTCCGTTTTTCTGTCAGTGGCCAGACGATTAAAGTCGATTGCACCGACTGTACCGCATGCTTTGACACAATCCAGATGTTTGCGGCACTTATCAGGATCAATCTGATAACTGAAGTTAATCGCAGACTCCGGACAGACCTCAATACAGGCATTGCAACGTGTACAAACTTCCAGATCAATCGGATTCGCCTGTGACCATTGGGCTTTGAACGCGCCAAGATAGCCTTCAAGCTTGATGGCATGACCTGACCAGACTGGAAAACGGCGCTCAGATAAACGTTCCTCGCGCACCAAGCCATCAGTCAGCAAGACGCTGACATCCAGCTGTGAAGACAGTTTTTGTGCCCACGACAAGGCTGATTCTGCCGTCCCGATAATTAACAAATTACCTTGCGACTGATAGCTGACGGAAGGTACTGGTTCTGGATCTGGCAAAGCTGCTTCGGCTAACAATGCTGCCATTTTAGGCAACGATTGTTGCGCATCTCGTCCCCATCCAGCCTTCTCCCGCACATTCACAAACTTGATTTGTGCATGTGACTGCTGGGCAAGTTCAGAAAACAAGGCTCGCTCTTGCGTACATGCGACAATCACTTCATCGTCGCCACTGATCGCTTGCAGATATTGTCCAACCTCACGCCGACACAGCATATCTGTCAACTCAAGATGCTCGGCACCTGTTGCCTCTGCAAGTGAGCGTATAGCCGCTGTGTTCAGTGGCATCGTTTTATTGCAGCTACAAATTTTGATGTGGGCACTCATTCTGGCATTGTCTCGTTTTTAATTTGATCTGCGGAATGTGCAGATATTGGCAGTTGACATTGATCTGACTGCGCGGATGTCCCATGCTTATTCACCTGAGCAACATCGAAGGTATCTGGCTTGATGGCGCACTGGTGATATGGCGTGTCGGGAGTACACAACTCTGGCGTAGCCATTTCCTCCATCGCAGTTCCACTCTTATCGGGATGATTTTGTTCCAGGTACTTTTCGACATCTTGCTCTGTCTGATGTGGCACTGTTTTTTCAAGATCAGGCTGGATGTCTTGCGGTTTTGGCTCCTCTTCTTGCTCCTCTTTTGGTTGCTGTTGCGCCCGCTCCCGTTCTGAGTCCAATAATGTTTGTAATGGCGCTTCCAAATGCTGAAGAGGATTCAATAAAGTTTCTGCATGCAGAATTTTTTCCAACATCCCCAGAGGCAAAGGATCTGGCTGACTGTAATCACCAATGTAAATATCCAGTCCATCCATGATATTGAAATGAGGATTGGAAAACAGTTTTTTCATTGCCGAGCGCTTGACAGTTTCATCTACATCCTTCGCCATGAATCTGGAGAAATCAGAATTCACTTCCAGCTTTTCCACATCATCCAAAGTCGGAATCGGAGCGACTTCAGATGAATGCTCTCCTTGCACCACAGCTTGCGACACAGTTGCTTGTAGTGTCGCAGAAGCAGGTGGAATATTTCCGGAAACGGTGCTTTGCACAGACGCAGGTGCGCTGGCAGAATCACGATCAGCTTCCGGACTCGGCCTCGACCAACGTTTAAAAAAATCTTCAGCCGCCATGCTTTCGCTCCCTGAGCAGAGGATCGGTTTCAGCTCTTGCCATTTTATCCACTGCCTCACCGCCTTCAAACGAAGGTCGTTTGCGCGGACGCTTCTCCTCAGGCTGAAAATGCTCTTGCGTATATTCGGCAAGCCAACGGGCAATATCATCCGATAACGGCACTGTCTCGACTTGCTCACCGCCATCCATCAGCCGGGCTGCCTCATTGTATGAAAGGGATAAAGACTTAGGCACAGCAATGTCTGCGCCATTCACGTCCTCTATCCTCCACATGACAAACCAGCAAGGAACAGGAGAGCTGATATTTAAAAAATAACCCGGTGCTTCATCGGCAAACAACTGTGTCGAAAAACCAGGAAACAACCAGCGCTGCTCCCCGTCACCATCCATCAGGCAACGTACCGATGTGCCGGGCATGTCAGGAATAATTTCCAGCAATTTCCATTGATACGCTTGCCACGGATTATTGATTGGCAGACGTTGCATGATAATGCTGGCAAGAAACGGAAGCTCAGTGTGTGTTTTCATCGTGATAGTATTGCAGAGTAAGGAAAGTTTCGTCCAGAGAATAAAAATCACTTATTTCCATGTCATCTCCACTTCCTGTCCGCGACGGCATCGCGCCCAGTTACTGCTGGCTCCCTGAAGGCCGCTGGAACAATCTGCTGAGTTTTTTGTTACTCCAGTTTCCTGATGTCGCCGAATCCGTCTGGCGATCACGATTAGCCAGAAACGAAGTCGTTGATGCACACGGTATTGCACTGTCGGCGCATAGTGAAGTCCGGCGCGGTATGTGCATCTATTATTACCGTGAACTGGAACATGAAACTGTCATTCCGTTTGAAGAAATCATTTTGTTTCAGGATGAGCATCTTCTGGTCGTCGATAAACCTCATTTTCTTCCTGTCACACCAGGCGGTCGTTTTTTACAAGAAACGCTGCTGGTCAGGTTGCGAAAGAAAACAGGACTTCAACATCTAGTACCTATTCACAGACTGGACAGGGAAACTGCCGGCGTGATGCTGTTTTCGCACAATCCCACCAGCCGGGGTCTTTACCAAGCGATGTTTCAGCGCCATGCAATGCGTAAAATATATCATGCCATCGCACCAGCACTCACGCATCTGGATTTTCCTTTTTATTATCGCAGTCGCATGGTGGATGGCGATCGTTTTTTTGTGATGCAAGAAGCGCCTGGTGAAGTCAATTCCGAGACACTGATAGATATTTACGAAAAACGCGGTCGATATAATGTTTATCAATTAAGTCCACGAACAGGAAAAAAACATCAATTGCGCCTTCACCTCGCCAGTTTGGGCGCGCCGATCGTGAATGATAGTTTTTACCCTGATGCACTTCCCTGCAAAGGAGATGATTTTTCAGCCCCGCTACAATTGCTGGCAAAATCGATCTCATTTACCGATCCGCTGACGCAACAGGCACGTTTTTTTGAAAGTCTTAAAACCCTTTAACTCGCCTTATCTATCAGGCAAAAATGACAAATCTATTGACAACGCCCCTGTCGAAAGATAGAATTCAGGTCTTCGGAGTGTGGCGCAGTCCGGTAGCGCACCTGGTTTGGGACCAGGGGGTCCAAGGTTCGAATCCTTGTACTCCGACCAAATTTTAAGGGATCGTCTGAGACGGTCCCTTTTATTTCAAATAATATAAATTGTTATCGACTTTTCGTTCAGTTTATTGTTTGAAAAGTAAAAGTTAAATGTAGTTTCGGAGTGTGGCGCAGTCCGGTAGCGCACCTGGTTTGGGACCAGGGGGTCCAAGGTTCGAATCCTTGTACTCCGACCAAAATTGAAAAGGATCGTTGAGCAATCAACGATCCTTTTTTCATTTTGCTATTGACCATTTATTTACCGTTTACAACATTCACAATCCAGCTACTAGCACTCATGCAGCTCCCGTGTCAGTTGCCACATTTTTTATACGTCCCATAGCAGGCTATCTTAAATAAAACGTGCCAATATGCGGATATCATCTCCAACCTGACTCAACTCACGCACGCTTAACCTCCTGGCATCATCCACTACCTGCAATTCTGGTAAATCCAACAAACCCGCTCCAGCTCCGAGCAATTTGGGAGCAAGATAGATAATCAGTTCATCTGCACAATGATTCGTGATCAATGCCCCAGCTAATTTCGCTCCTGCCTCAACATGAACTTCATTCATCTGACGACGACCTAGCTCCTGAAGCAGCGCAGGCAAATCGACTTGCCCGTTATCGCTTCCAAAACAAACAACCTCAACACCAGCGGCTTCAAGCAATTGCCGTTTTTCATTATTCATGTCAGCACAAACAACCAGCGTCGTTCCTTCACTCAGCAGCTTAGCTTTCGGAGAAAGTCGCAACTGCGAATCCACGACCACTTTCAGCGGTTGCCGGGGAGTTTCTACGCCACGGACATTCAACAGAGGATCATCTGCCAGCACGGTACCTATACCAGTCAGTATTGCATCGGCCTTCGCTCGCCAACAATGACCATCCTGTCTCGCTGCAGCGCTGGTAATCCATTGGCTGCGTCCGTTTGGGAGTGCAGTTTTACCATCCAGACTGGCAGCGAGCTTGACCCGCACCCAAGGCCGACCAGTCTCCATGCGCTTGAAGAATCCGATATTCATCTCTCTGGCTTGCGCTGCGAGTACCGGATCTTCTCCACATTGCGTCTGCACACCGGCTTCCGTCAACATCGCCAATCCACGCCCCGATACTTGCGGATTGGCATCACCAATGGCAGCGACCACTCTTGCAATACCGGCATCAATCAGTGCATTCGCGCAAGGTGGCGTTCTTCCGTAATGGCTACATGGCTCCAGTGTGACGTACGCCGTTGCGCCACGTACATCTTTGCCATTGGCAGCCGCATCCCGCAAAGCCTGCACTTCAGCGTGCGCCTGCCCAACGGGCTGCGTCCAGCCCTGCCCAATGACCACGCCATCTCGCACAAGAACGCAACCGACTTTGGGATTGGGTGATGTTTCTATCGTGGCATGGGCTGCCAGTGCCAGTGCCATTGCCATGAAACGAGAGTCCGCCTGATTTTCAGCCATATCAGACATATCAACCTGCCACATCAATCATCATCACGATAGACAAATTAAACCTCAGGTATTTTGTATGCTGATTGTCGGGAATTTACTGGTCATATCTTTCGCTTTCTCCGCTACTTTAATCGCCAGCTTACGTGCAATTTCTTTATACAAACCGGCAATCTGCCCATCAGGATCAGCTACTACAGTAGGACGTCCTGAATCTGCCTGCTCACGTATCGCCATCGTCAATGGCAACCCGCCCAGGAAATCAACACCATAGTCAGCACACATCTTCTGACCACCACCCTGACCAAAGATATGTTCTGCATGTCCGCAATTTGAGCAGATATGGATACTCATGTTTTCAACGATACCCAGAATCGGGATGCCAACCTTCTCAAACATTTTCAGCCCTTTACGCGCATCCAGCAAAGCAATATCTTGTGGCGTCGTCACGATAACTGCGCCGGTCACTGGCACTTTTTGCGACAAGGTCAATTGGACATCACCGGTCCCCGGTGGCATATCAACAATCAGATAATCAAGGTCGCGCCAGTTTGTCTGCTCCAGTAGTTGCTGCAATGCCTGTGTCACAATGGGACCGCGCCAAACCATAGGCTCATCCGGATCAATCATGAAACCGATAGAAGATACTTGCAGACCATGATTTTCCAACGGCTCCATGGTTTTACCGTCCACAGTCTCCGGACGGCCATTGATCCCCATCATCATCGGCTGGGATGGGCCATAAATATCGGCATCCAGAATACCCACGGCAGCGCCTTCAGCAGCCAGTGCCAGCGCCAGATTGACAGCGGTTGTCGATTTACCGACGCCGCCTTTGCCCGATGCCACAGCAATAATATTCTTCACATTCGGCATCAGCTTAATACCGCGCTGTACCGCATGTGCCACAATCTTGACGCTGACATTCACACTGACATTGCCTACACCGGGAATCGCACGCAAGGCAGCGATCACCATTTTTCGGATCAGGTCAAGCTGGCTTTTGGCTGGATAAGCAAGTTCGATATCAAGGCTGATGTCAGCGCCATCAATCTGGATGTTTTTAGCCGATTTGGTGCTAATAAAATCTTTTTGTGTGTTCGGATCGATAACCTGAGACAGGGTATTTTTGATAACTTCAGCAGTGATAGACATTCGATTCTCCATTCAATGCCGCAAGTCTAGCGCAAAAAGACAGCTTATTTCAGATAGCCATGCATTTGACACGGCTATACGATCACACAGATACGGCCAACTTCCCGGCGCTGGTCAGGAATCTTCCGCACATGCTTTGTGCTTCGTCAATCTGCGCAAGCCATCCAAATATGCATAGCAAGGCGACATATTCGTTAAAATGGCGGTTTGCGATGATATCGCCTGCCTTACACTCTCACGAGTACGCTTCGACACCTTTATGACACACTCCCTATCTGACGGCACCAATACCGCAACCACCATCGACAATCACAGCACCAGTCCTGATCGGCATATAACATTCGATCAATTGGCGGCAACAGAAGTGAGTAAAGCAGCACATTATCTGGGCGATATTCTGCGCATTGCATTTGAACATTCTGACGAACATGCTGCTGTCGTTGTCTACGATGAGGGTTGTGAACTGGCAGCCGCTCTGACCGAAGCTTACCGTCACTGCCTTCCAAAGGCGGAGTTCATTCATTTCGAGCAGACCGATCAGCAAACCATTTTGAGCAAACTGGCAGCATTGCAGGCATCCGATCTGGTTATTCTGGTACAAACGACCAACTTCAGGCTGGAAGCCTATCGTTTGCGGGTGGAGTTATTCAAGAAAGCGCTGAAGGTCATAGAACATCCCCATCTGGGTCGGATGCAAGGCCAGGAAGCGTGCTATTACATTGACTCTCTTGCCTATGATCCTGTTTATTATCGCGGGACGGGGAAAGCATTAAAGCAAAAAATTGATCAGGCAAGTTGCGGTGTCATTGATAGCGGCGAAGGCGCGCAATTAGTGTTCTCCAGCGTCTTTGAACCGGCAAAACTGAATGTCGGCGATTATAGTGAGATGAAAAATATCGGCGGACAATTTCCGATCGGAGAGGTATTTACTGAAGCAAAAGATCTTGCGACTGTGAACGGCAAAGTGAGAATCTTCGTTTTTGGCGACACCACTTTTACGGTAAACCGACCAGAAAAGCCTATCACCCTGATTGTCGAACAAGGACAAGTGGTTGACACTATCGACTCCAATCCCGAATTTGATCAGGTGCTGACCAATATCCGTGCTGATGACGGTGTTGTCTGGGTGCGTGAATTAGGATTTGGTATGAACCGCGCATTTTCAAAAGACCGCACAGTACGCGACATTGGCACCTATGAACGTATGTGTGGCATCCACCTCTCGCTGGGAGCCAAGCATGGAAGTTATGCCAAACCACATATCAAGCGAGGTGAAGGACGCCATCATGTGGATGTCTTTGCGATCACGGAATCTGTCAGGCTTGGTGATGAAGAAGTCTATCAACAAGGTGCGTGGATAGTATAGTAGCCGTCAATACCAGTTGGCACATCGCCCCCCCTCCCCCCAACCTGATACCGCAGCATTTATCTCAGCCACAGCAAGCAAATATTTGCCGCAGCAGCTTCAATAGTATTGTCAATAAAATATTTTTTCTTTGGTTTGGCTGTACTCTCTTGCACAACCAAGCCGGAGGAGCGCAGCAGAACTTGCCAAACTCGCTTGGGCAGACGCTTTCGCTGTTAAAATAATGCCCTTGTCCGTTAATCAAAAAGTGCATCAACATGACCCGTAAGCTGTTCGTTACCACCGCCCTCCCTTACGCTAACGCGCCCTTCCACCTTGGCCATATCATGGAATACATCCAGGCTGACATCTGGGTAAGGCATCAGCGAATGTCGGGTAACGAAGTGCATTTCGTCGGTGCAGACGATGCGCACGGCGCACCGATCATGATCGCCGCAGAAAAAGCGGGCATCACGCCGCAAGAATTCGTGGCGCAGATCGCCGCTGGACGCAAGCAATACCTGGATGGTTTCCATATTCAATTTGACAACTGGCATTCAACTGACGGTCCGGAAAATCATGCGCTGTCGCAAGACATTTACCGCAAACTGAAAGCAGCCGGTTTCATCACGAGCAAAACCATCGAACAGTTTTATGATCCGGTCAAAAACATGTTCCTACCGGACCGCTACATCAAAGGCGAGTGCCCGAAATGTGGCGCCAAAGATCAGTATGGCGATTCATGCGAAGTCTGTAGCGCCGTGTATGCACCGACTGAAGTCGTCAATCCCTACTCCGTATTGACGGGTGCTACGCCAGTCATGAAATCGTCAGAACACTTTTTCTTCAAATTATCAGATCAGAAATGTGTGGATTTCCTGCGCGGCTGGGCTTTGCAAGACAACCGCCTGCAATCTGAAGTCGCGAATAAATGCAAAGAGTGGCTGGAAGGCGAAGATGGTCTGGGTGACTGGGATATCAGCCGCGATGCTCCTTATTTCGGTATCGAGATTCCAGATCAGCCAGGTAAATATTTTTACGTCTGGCTCGATGCCCCAGTCGGCTATCTGGCTTCGCTGAAAAATTATTTCGGCAAAACCGGACGTGATTTCGACGCCTTCATGGCCGACCCGACCACCGAACAAATTCACTTCATCGGCAAAGATATTACCTATTTCCACACGCTGTTTTGGCCAGCGATGCTGAAATTTTCAGGCTACAAAACGCCGGACAATGTCTATGCACACGGCTTCGTCACGGTCTCCGGTGAAAAAATGTCGAAATCACGCGGCACCGGTATCTCGCCGTTGCGATATCTGGAAATCGGTATGAATCCGGAATGGCTACGCTACTACTTCGCGGCTAAACTGAATGCGAAAGTCGAAGATTTAGATATGAATCCGGATGATTTCGTTGCTCGCATCAATTCTGATCTGATCGGTAAATACATCAACATCGCATCTCGCGCAGCAGGCTTCATCAGTAAGCGTTTCAACGGCGTCATCAGTACCGCATGGGCCACATCTGACGATGCATTCCTCGCCAATCTGCGCAATGCAGCGCCAGAAATTCAGGCCTTGTTTGAAGCGCGTGAATACGGCAAAGCCTTGCGCGCCGCAATGGAGCAAGCGGATCTGGTGAACGCTTATGTCGACGCGAACAAACCTTGGGAACTGGCGAAAAAGCCGGAAAACGATGCCAAACTACAAGAAGTTTGCAGTCGCCTGCTGGAGGCTTTCCGCATACTGACGATTTTCCTGAAACCAGTATTACCAAAGCTCGCCACACAAGTCGAAGCACAGCTGAATCTGGCGCCACTGCAATGGGCAGATGTGAATACACCAATGCCTGATCAGCACACGATTCATCCGTACACTCACCTGATGCAACGTGTTGACCTTGCGATTTTCGATCAATTATTTGATGCACCGACAGTAGTTACTGCCCCGATTGCAGATACCGGAGTCGCGTCTGCAACAGCCAGCACGATCGAACCGCTGGCAGAGGAAATCAAGATCGATGACTTTGCTAAAATCGATTTGCGCATTGCCAAAATCGTCAATTGTGAACACGTTGAAGGTTCCGACAAACTGCTGCGCCTGACGCTGGATGTGGGTGAAGGCAAGACACGCAACGTGTTTTCAGGCATTAAATCGGCCTACCAACCAGAACAATTGATCGGCAAATTCACCGTGATGGTCGCCAATCTGGCACCACGCAAAATGAAGTTTGGCATGTCCGAAGGGATGGTGTTGGCTGCGTCAGCCGCCGATGAAAAAGCCAATCCAGGCCTGTACATTCTGGAAGCCTGGCCGGGTGCCCAACCGGGTATGCGGGTTCGCTGATATTCATGGACATTGTCATACGCGAAGCAAGTACTGACGATGCGCAATTAATTGCGCATCTTACCCGTTCTTGCTGGGCGAATAAAGTTGCCTCCAGCTCCAGCGGACATGGTGAAACCACCGAGCGTGTGACCCACGATTTGTTGCAAGGTGGAGGATTTATTCTTCTGATTGACGATGAGCCAGCAGGCTCAGTACGCTGGCTGCCGCTGGACGATCATGCCAATGTCTGGGAAATGTGCAGAATGGGCGTATTACCAGCATTTCGTGGCGAGGCACTGTCACAACATTTACTAGAAGCAGTTATTCATGCTGCGCAAACTGCAGGTGCAGGAGAATTGCGGCTTGGGGTTCGTATTGATCAGCCACGCTTGCTCGATCTGTATGCGGCTTATGAGTTCGAACTGGCTCCTGAACTGGAATACTCACATGCCAATCCGGCGGAAGCTGCCCCCTATGTTATGCGTCGTTTTTTAAAAAATTGACGAAATAGGCATAGAAGAGTTTCAGCAATTTTCTTTGCATTATACTGCCGCCATATCAGGCAATATTAATGGTCAGCAACATATCCAATCCGCTTGGTCATTGAATCCTCTTACGTATCTTATTGCACATTTCGTTGTGTATTTCACTGTTTGGCAATGGCACCACATTGCTCCGGCAGGCAATTGAAAAATCGTTTTTCCGGAACATTTCGCCATAAGTGAAGTCTCAACCTCTTTCTTATCCGGAAAGCATTTACATGAATAGCCCACAAAGCTCAACAGCGATTACCTCTCCTATACCAGCACGGCTTTTGCAATTGCGTCAGGCAATGCAAAAACACGGTATTCATGCCTACATCATTCCATCCGCCGATCCACATTTATCGGAATACTTACCGGAACGCTGGGAAGGCAGAAGTTATTTTTCTGGATTTACCGGCTCTGCCGGCACACTGGTTGTCACCGCCAATTTTGCTGGGTTATGGGTCGATAGCCGTTATTGGAGTCAGGCAGAAAAAGAATTGGCGCCGACAGGAATACAGATGATGAAAATTGCCTCGGCAGCGGCAACCGCTCATATAGACTGGCTGGCACAACATGTAGAGCAAGGCCAGACTGTTGGTGTCGATGGGATGGTACTGGGGCTCGCAACTGCACGCTTGTTGGCCACAGCCTTACATGCAAAAAAAATCCAGCTCGATACCGGCAACGACTTACTCCAGAATATCTGGCCGAATCGACCTGATTTACCAGAAGCCCCCATTGTTGAGCATTTGCCACCGTTTGCCGTCATCAGTCGGCAGGATAAGCTGAGCCTGATACGTGAAGCGATGCGTAGCAAAGGTGCTGACTGGCATTTTGTCTCTACGGTGGATGACATTGCCTGGATATTTAATTTGCGGGGCTCTGATGTGAGCTATAACCCCGTGTTTATCAGTCATGCACTCATTGGTCTCAACAAGGCGACACTCTTTGTATCTCCTGCAAAGATCAATGCAAACTTACAAGCTGTACTTGCTTCTGACGGTATCAATATCGTCAGATATCAGGATGCACAAACAGCTTTGAGGAATTTACCGGCGGAGGCCAGACTGCTGATAGATCCGCGACGCATCACTCACGGATTTAGCCAGGCGGTTCCGGCTTCGGTGCAGGTCATTGAGGCAATCAATCCTTCCGTATTTGCCAAATCTCGCAAACATCCACAGGAAATTCAGTTTGTACGGGAAGCCATGGAGCAAGACGGCGCGGCATTGTGTGAGTTTTTCAGCTGGCTGGAATCAGTATCAGGCAAAGAAACTATCACCGAAATAACGATCGATGAACAGATTTGCGCGGCGCGGGCGCGCCAACCGCACTACATTTCACCTAGCTTTGGTACGATTGCCGGATTTAATGGCAATGGTGCTATGCCACATTACCGTGCGACCAAGGAATCTCACGCGATTATTGAAGGCAATGGTCTGTTGCTCATCGACTCGGGTGGACAATATCTGAATGGCACAACAGACATTACCCGTGTAGTGCCTATCGGCGAGGTAAGTAGCGAGCAAAAACGTGATTTCACGCTGATATTAAAAGGCATGATCAATTTGTCTCAAATGCGTTTTCCGCGTGGCACATTCTCCCCCATGCTCGACAGCATTGCACGCGCGCCTATCTGGGCTGAAGGTATCAACTATGGTCACGGCACCGGTCACGGAGTAGGCTACTTCCTTAATGTACATGAAGGACCACAATCAATTTCAGGTGCAATGGCAGAGCCGCATACCGCCATGGAAGTAGGAATGATTACCTCCAACGAGCCTGGTATTTACCGGCCTGGTCAATGGGGAGTAAGAATAGAAAACTTGTTACTGAATACACCCTCATTGCAGACAGAATTCGGCGAGTATCTGGAATTTGAAACACTGACCTTATGTCCCATCGACACTCGATGCATTTTGACGGAATTACTGCGTGATGATGAAATTGCATGGCTGAATCACTACCATGCAACGGTTTTAAAACGTTTATCAGCAAGAGTATCTGGTACGGCAAAGGCCTGGTTAATCGAACGTACGCTGCCCATTGCCAGATAATGGAACTGAGAATGGCACTGCATCAGTGATATTAAAAAAGCGATAGAATTTATTTCCGTCGCTTTTTTCTCAAAAAAATCAGATCACACTGTCTGCATTGCCCCCGGTGCAACTTATTCGCCGAGTTATTGTGCAAATTGTTGCGCGAACTATATCGTGGACTATTGAGTGGCCACTGATTCAGTTCATGAAGCCAGCAATGAACTCGTTTATTCGAGCCGTAAATCAGGCAAATGAACAAGCAAAATAGGCATATCAACCGTGCTCTGCGAGGTATTTTCTAAGGGAAGCATTCATTCTCTCCAGTTCACGCTGTAAATCCTGAGAGAGCTGAGCTACCTGGTCAAAATTATTACTTTTACCTTTATGTTCAAGTTCTTTTGCAAGCTCTTCCGCAGGCTGAGCATTGAAATTACCCACCAGACCTTTGATTGTATGTGCCGTGCGATGCAGTAACTCTGCATCATTGTTTTGCACCGCCTCATTCAATGAAGACAATTGTTTAGGGCAATCATCTAAAAAAGAATAACCGATGATACCAACGATCTCCAGATCGGCAGTTTGCAAAGCCTGCTCATAATCGTATTCAAGCATCTGATGTGACATTGTTGTTTGTACTGACAAGATATTTTCCATGTTATCCCCTGATGCAGGGTGCATATCCGATGTTTTTTTGCATTGGTGCAATAGTTCTCTTAAGCGCTCTGAATTGATCGGTTTAGATACATAATAATCCATTCCGGCATCAAGGCAACGTTCCCAATCTCCCTGCATTGCGTTGGCTGTCATGGCAATAATCGGGATATGTTGGCCATCCGTTTCTGCAGCGCGGATATGCTGTGTCGCTTCAACACCGCCCATTCCAGGCATTTGCATATCCATCAGGACAATATCGTAGGAGTTAGTTTTCAATTTATCCAGGGCCATCAAACCATTGTGAGCGACATCACTGGTATGCCCCCACTTAGCCAGTAATGATATAACCAGTTTCTGGTTTACAACATTATCATCCACAATGAGGATGTGCATGCTGTCTTCAAGCGCAATCACGTTATTGATTGATACTGCACTACCAACGGTCAGATGCTTCAAGTCATTAGCCAGAACAGTTTCGATCGCATACTGCAACTCATTCTGACTAACCGGCTTTCTGACGTACTCTTCGATACCAATCTCACGACATTGAATCGCATCTTCACTCGATGCAGCGGACGACAGCATGATCATTTTCTGTCCCTGAGACTCATGATCTGCACGGACAATTCTGGCGAACTCAAATCCATCCATACCCGGCATACATGCATCCAGCAAAATTACATCATAGGGCTGCTGTCTGTTTTTTGCCTGAGCCACCAAATCCAAAGCAATGGTGGCGGATTCCGCCAATATTGGAATCATTTTCCAATTTTTAACGGTGTCGTAAAAAAAGTGACGGTTGACTGCGTTGTCATCAACAATCAATACCGTACGCCCTGTCAGGCTGATAGGCATATGTTCCGCGAGTTGTTGATGACTTATCCCAAGGCGTATAGTGAAGTAAAACGTACTGCCTGTACCCACTTCACTGGTGACTTTCAAGATGCCCTGCATACTTTGAACCAGGCGCGAGGAAATGGTCAATCCAAGTCCGGTACCGCCATAGCGCCGGGTGGTAGAAGCATCCGCCTGACTGAAAGCATCAAATATACTGTTAAGTTTTTCTGGTGGAATACCAATCCCGCGGTCGGTAACGGCAAAATAAATATCAATATCCTCACCCGATGCATGCGCGATCTGCACATCAAGCGTAATAGCGCCATGTTCACTGAATTTGATGGCATTACCAACAAGATTAGTAATAACTTGTCGCAAGCGTCCTGGATCACCAGTCAACATTGATGGTAATTTGGGGTCAATTTTATAGACCAGCTCTATACCTTTTTCAGCAGCGCGGACGGACATTGCCTTTAAAGTTGCGGCGATCAGTTCACGCAGGGGAAAATCAATTTTTTCAAGAACAACCTTACCGGATTCGATTTTAGAAAAGTCCAGAATATCGTTAATAATGCCAAGTAAAGAATACGCGGACAATTTAACCAATTCTAAATACTCGCGCTGATCAGGCTCCAGAGACGTATCCAGAGCCAGTTCAGTCATCCCAATAATGCCGTTCATCGGTGTTCTGATTTCGTGGCTCATGGTCGCGAGAAATTCACTCTTGGCCTTATTCGCAGCTTCAGCGCCTTCTTTTGCCTTGATCAATGCAATCTCAGCATGTTTGCGCTCAGTAATATCGCGGCACGAACCATAGAAACTGCCGTCGGGCAATAATGCTGCATTCATTTCTACTGCAACGACGTCGCCATTTTTTTTCAATAAGCGTATCTCTTCCCGCACCAGCTTATTGTTAAGAATATTCGGTAAAAATTGCACGCGTGCAGCTGACCTATGCTCCGGAGGTAACAACTGATACATATTCATGCCAATTAGTTCATCACGCGTATAGCCAAGCATACTGACCGCAAGATCATTCACATATGTCCATGACTCATTAGATGAAGCAACAAACACGGCATCAGCTGCATTATCCAGCAGCATTCTTTGCTTGGTTTCACTTTCCCGTAATGCATTATCTGCCGCGATACGCGACGTAATATTCTGAAAAGCAGCCACCGATCCGACGATCTGACCGCCTTCCATAATAGGAGACGCCACAATTGATACTGGAAATAAGTACCCCGATTTATGCTGAAAATATTCAAGATCAGAGCGATAAACGCGTCCCTCCAGAATCGCATGATTCAACTCGCAATTGCCCGACGAAACATACGATCCATCAGGCTTAATTGAATGAATCATGTCGTGCAAATGTTTTCCGGACAGTTCTGCCAGAGTCCAGCCCAGTATTTTTTCTGCTTCTGCATTGACGAAAGTACATACGCCATTGGCATCGAGAGTGTAGACCCCTTCGCCAAGGGTATTCATGATATTTTGCAACAACAGCTGGCTAGATTGTATTTCCTCTCTCAGCAACAACTGCTCAGTAATATCGGTACGGATGGAAACAATCTGATACGGCTTGTTATCAGCATCCATAAACGGGACAATCGTTGCACTGGTCCAGTAAAAACTACCATCCTTTGTACGATTGCGAATTTCTCCATGCCACACCTTGCCCTGCAAAATGACGCCCCACATCGCCGCGAAAAATTCTTTGGAATGCAATCCTGAATTGACCACGCGATGGTTTTGTCCCAATAATTCCTCTCGTGAAAACTGACTGATCTCACAAAATTTATCATTGGCATAAATAATGATGCCGTTAGCATCCGTAATACTCACGATACCGTGCTGGTCCAGTGCAAATTGCTGCTTTTTAATTGCAGACAAGGCTTTTTCCAGCTCACTGCGCGTACTGAGCAATTCATTGACAAGACCCGACAAAACATGACTGACATGCTCAATACTGTCGTCTGTCTCCGTTGCTTGCAGTATTTCATTTTGTTGCCCTAACTGGGCGAGCAACTGGCTGACCGTGCGCTTCAGTGTGAGCAATACCTGGCTGCGGCGATCTGCGTTCTGACGCAAGGTTTCATTGGCCTGACTAAGTTCATTCGAACTCAATTCCAGGCTGCGCTTCCCCAGTTCCAGATCGCGATCTGCCTGCTGATATGACTCGTCAACTTGTATGAAATACTCTCGCATTCCTTTGAGCATTGCACCAGCAGCAGGACTCAGGGTGCCCGTACCAGACAATGTCTCTAATTCAGTCAGAACAGCGTGCAGCTGCGACTCATTCTGGATGCCGAAGAGCCTTTTGTACTGGCGCAAAGACAGCTTGTGTGTCATTAATTTTTCTCTGCCAGATAAGTGATGGTCATCGTCTGATTATGCAGATTGCACTGCTGTAATTTGTAAGCTGGCGCAATTTCACCATTAGAATAAAAACCACAGAGCATTGTATTGGAGCCCAACATTTCCTGTACAGCTTCGACTTCATCATCAACTCTGCCGCCCATCACTAATTTACGCCCTACACAGCTGACCAGCAAGGCAAGCGCCTGTCCTGAGAACGCACCGATGTCATCCATCACGGCCTGCGCAGCAGTCTCTGCGCCACTGACAAGATCATTTGTATGCGCATGCATCAGACGCAAATATCCGTCAGGATTAATCGCACCGGCCATGATCAAGCTGCCATCGTTCTCATTAACACCTAAAATAGTTCTTATCTGTCCTAAGGATTCGCGCAGATCTGTCAGCATTTCAAAAGGAAACAATAACCCTGACCCTGGCAAATCTTTGGCATATTCGCCAAGATAACGCTTATAAACGTCAAGTGCAGGAGTGCCATCAAGTTCGTAAAGAATATTACCGACACAGCGAGTCACCTTGCGAGTTGGACCAAAAGGTTTCCAGCCACCGAAACTACCATGTGCAAACATCAGGCTGTTACCTTCAAAACCAACAGCAACAATATCGTTCGTTGATATGCCCTGATTTGACAATGTGAATGTCTTACTGAAAGCACCATTGTCTCCAGCAAGCCCGCCGCTTACAGCAATCGTATTCCCCAACACGCTCACTAAGCCATCAATCAAGGCGGTACCGTTGATATGCACTCCTTGCCCAAACAAAAGCACTGACTTTAACGTTGGGCTCTTTAGCTTACGCGCTAAAGCAACGCCAGCATCGAATGACGTTTCCATGCTTTCAAGCTGTGCCGTAACAACGTTGAAGTGTGCCTCTGCAAAACGAATCGCAGTAACGACGGTAGAGCGATTAGTGACACCTGTAGCAGAAATTTCACCTGCAGTAGTGCACCCAACGCACTGCGCCTCAGGAAAATACTGTCGGAGTTCAGCCGCCAACGAGGTATCAGCAAAATGTGCGACATCACCAAAAACGAATACCAACTGAGGATCAATACCCTGTAACTGACCTAACAAATGGAAATCCTCAGGAATATTTTTCAACACTATCTGGGCTATGTTCATATACCGTCCTTAAGGTGGCTTGGGTAACATCGTACGTAATAAAATGTATGGAAAGCAATGAAGCGTATTGGTACTTAATGCATTAACTCAACCGGAGCAAAGCAAACCAAGTGCTAAACATATGCGTATTG
The DNA here is from genome assembly GCF_049339385.1 of Undibacterium sp. SXout7W. NCBI lineage: Bacteria > Pseudomonadati > Pseudomonadota > Betaproteobacteria > Burkholderiales > Oxalobacteraceae > Undibacterium > Undibacterium sp. SXout7W. The sequence goes on from NZ_JBMPPF010000006.1 coordinate 104,265, forward strand.
CTGCGATCCGGAAATGGCGTGTGTGATTTGAAGCCAACAGATAACAAGTGGCCAGAATTATGATTCAAGACCAGCGTGCGTTTGCTGCTCATCCTCTGTATAAGTGGATTTAATCTGGATGATCTCATCCCAGCGTGCCATGAACGCGTCGACACAACGAGGGTCAAAGTGTTTGCCCGAACCTTCTTTTAAAAAAGCGATTGCTTTTTCTGTGTCCCAGGCAAGCTTGTACGGGCGCTCAGAAGTCAGTGCATCAAACACATCGGCTACTGCAACGATTCTGGCAAACAAAGGAATATCATCCCCTGCCAGCCCTTTCGGATAGCCACTTCCATCAAACTTTTCATGATGAGCCAAGGCAATCACTGCACCTGCATTCAGCATTTCAGACTGACTTCCCGCCAAAATGTCGTAACCCAGCGTAGTGTGTTTTTTCATGATGGTAAATTCATCGTCAGTCAGCTTGCCGGGCTTGAGCAAGATATGGTCAGGAATACCAACCTTCCCGATATCATGCATCGGCGCTGCTTCCAGAAGTAACTGCTGATCCTCTTCAGAAAGACCAAGTTGGCTGGCAATAATGCGAGAATAATTGGCCATGCGAATAATATGTGCCCCCGTTTCAGGATCACGCGAATCTGCGGCTTTGGACAAACGTAAAATTGTTTCCCGTTCACGCGCTCGTATTTCTGCTGTTGCTTTTTCTACTTCAGAATCAAGCCAGCTGGCACGATCTTCAAGAAAACGCTGACTGCGACGCAGTGCCAGCATATTCTTAGTTCGCGCAAGGAATTCGATTTTATCGATAGGTTTAATCAGAAAATCGTTCGCACCAACATCCAGAGCTTCATAACGTAATTCGAGCTCGTCATTGGCCGTAATCATCAGCACAGGAATATCCTGACAGCGCGGTTGCTGGCGAAACAGGCGAATGAAATCAACCCCGTTCATACTGGGCATCATATAGTCCACCATCACCAGATCTGGCACATTGGAACCGCACCAGGAAAGCGCAGCCTCAGGCTCAAGAAAACTGATGGATTTACAGCGATCTAACTTATCTAAAAGACGGCAAAGCAAGGTGATATTGATTTGCGCATCATCCAGCACCAAAACGTTCATTTCCATTGAACATTTCCTCAAAAATGAAGGTATCGCATGGTATTCGTACGCATCCATGCTGTATCAATTTTGAGTGTAACGTATTTAAAGGTGAAGGCAAGACAGTGCCAGAATTTTTCTTCGCAGAATCCGGTCAATCCGCTAATCTTAACAAGTATTAACAAATCAACTCTGTTTCAACACAACAATATGACAGCTTATCCCTGTCATTATTGATGTTATTGAAATATTAAATAAGTATTAATATATCTACTACGCTTGATGATAATTCTTAATCATTACTCTACTACTGCGCTTGCGGGAAATTGCACCCAGAATTTACTACCGACATTCGGCGTAGATTCGATATGCAAATGGGAGTGATGTCGTAACAATACATGCTTGACGATTGCCAAGCCGAGTCCGGTTCCCTGCGTTTCTCTGGAACGACTCTTGTCAACACGGTAAAAACGCTCGGTCAACCGGGAAATATGTTCAGCACTGATACCAATACCGTTATCTTCAACAATAAATTTAGGTCCTTGGGTAGCAGGTAACCAGCGCAGTTGTATCTTCCCATGTTCAGGGGTATAACGAATTGCATTCGTGACCAGATTTGTCAATGCGCTGCGAATTTCATCGGTACTACCACGAATATCGGGGCCATTGCATTCCAGTGTCACTTCATGACGTCCACCTGACAACGCATTTGCTTCTTGCAATATCTGCTCCAATAGTCCGCGCATATTAATGCGATCTGGACGTAATGGATGATCTACCGATTCAAGGCGAGTTAGCGTGAGCATATCGTCAACCAGACGCTGCATGCGCTCGCCCTGCTCAGTCATCAGTTTAATGTGAGCATTGCGGGTTGCAATATCAAGATCTGGCTGCATCGCTGCGATCTCCAGAAAGCCGTTAATGACTGTCAGAGGAGTACGTAATTCATGAGAGGCATTTGCAATAAAGTCTCTGCGCATCATGTCAATGCGCTCCGACTCAGTCACATCATGTGTGACCAGAATCTGTCTACGATTTTCAAATGGAATAATATGGGCAATTAATTTTCTGTCTCTGAAAGACAGCGTCAATGGCGTTTCGTAGCGACCAAGAATGATGTAATCAATAAATTCGGGGCTTCTTACCAGATTGGTGACACGCATCCCCTTATCCTGTGCAAGGCTCAGTCCCATATGACGCTCAGCAGAAGGGTTGCACCATTCAAGGAACAATACATCATCCATAATCACCACACCATCAGGCAATAAGGTCATCGCTTGTCTGAAGCGTGCCAACCACTCCGTCAGTTCGGCCTGGTTTTTTTCATCGCCGCGTCGCATTTTGTATAAACGCGAAAAGATATCAGTCCATGCTCCCCAACCATCCGGCAAACGAGCACTCGCCGGATGATCTAACCATTCGGACAATCGTTGCAGATAAGAGAGTTGCACGATGAAAAGAACGCACATTCCCAGAAACCCAAGCAACAGGCCATAAACCATGCCCCACATATAACAGGCGAACACCGTGGCAAGTACAACCAGCGCGACACGTACCAGTGCAGAAGTCCAAAAAATAAGACGTGGAGACATCAATAATCCTGATTAATTGCGGAATGACAACAATACGATAATGGCATATTTGTTATGTTAAGCTGATAACATGCAGTATTAGACGGCGACCACCAGAGACACAGGAAAGCGCAGATAAGATCTGACATCTTGGTGTGCAAAAAGAGACGGGAGCACACAATAGCGCAGTATCAATGATGCGATGGGAAAAACATCTGGCTACTCGTGCGCTAACCGCTTGAATGTGAATTATTTTTCTGAAAGCATGTAACCAACACTACGTACCGTCTTGATCAGCGACTCTGAGGTTTTCAGTACCTTACGCAAGCGCAACACGTGCACATCAACCGTGCGCTCTTCGATCACGACATGGTCGCCCCATACTTTATCGAGCAACTGACTGCGAGAAAATACGCGCTCGGGGTGCGCCATAAAAAATTTCAATAATTTGTATTCGGCGTGACCAATATCCACTTTCTGATCATCAATTTTGACTGTACAGCTGACAGGATCTAATACAACAGAACCAACGGCTAATGCAGTCTGTGCGTGCTCAGGGCTTTTACGACGCAATAAAGCTTTAATGCGCGCCGTCAACTCACGTGGGGAAAAAGGCTTGGTCACATAATCATCGGCCCCATGATCGAGTCCGGCAATCTTGTCTTCCTCCATGCTTTTTGCAGTCAGCATGATGACGGGAATTTCATTAAACTGACGGTCAGAACGTATTTTAGATAACAAACGCAAGCCGCTCTGATCAGGCAACATCCAGTCAAGCAAAATAAGTTGCGGAGTACGACGCTGAACAAAATCCCAAGCCTCTGCCGTATTGTTTACTGCAAATGTGTTCCATCCTGCCGCGCGCAGCGTGAAGCTGACCAGCTCCACAATTGCCGGCTCATCTTCTACTATCAATATTGTTGTATCAGCAGCCATTATCGTTATTAGTTTTGTTGTTCCTGTTTCGTCGCGACATAATCTGAGTGACGAATGTCTCTGCCTTCAACGATATAAATCGTATGTTCGGCAATATTTTTTGCATGATCACCAATACGCTCAATTGCTTTTGCTACCCACAAAGCATCCAGCGAAGAAGAAATAGTGCTTGGATCTTCCATCATGAAAGTGATCAGATTACGCATAATGGAGCGGAAGTCGTTATCAACGATAGCATCCTGCGCAATCAGTTGAACGGCTTTCGTCTGATCCAGACGTGCAAATGCATCCAGAGCCTGATGCAACATATCTGCTACGCCATGTGCGAGCACACGCACAGTTTCGTAGCCGCTGAACATTGCCAGATTATGTTTGCTGGCATGTGCGTCACGAGCGATACGTGCAATTTTGGTTGATTCATCACCGATGCGTTCAAGATCAGTAATTACTTTACCCGTTGCCACTACCGTACGTAAATCGTTAGCAGCCGGCTGACGCTTAACAATCAGATGACTACACATATCGTCCAGACTGACTTCCAAACGATTCACTTCCAGATCCGATAAAATGACGGCTTCTGCCTGTTCGACATTTCCAGTCCGAAAACATGACATCGCATCGTGGAAATGGCTCTCAACCAATCCGCCCATCAACAGAACTTTGGAGCGTATGGTCTCCAGATCCATGTCATATTGTTTTGAAGAGTGTTCGCCAGTCACAATGTTTCTCCTGAATTCGCTGTCGTAAAAGTGTAAAACGTCTTGAATAAGTAAAGTGAACTACCATTGATAACAATATCAACAGATCACCATTTTCATGCATACCTTACGGCATGCAATATCTTGGACAAAACGTTTGTTAGCCAAAACGGCCAGTGATGTAATCTTGTGTTTCTTTTTTCACAGGGTTCATGAAGATATGATCAGTTTCGCCAAACTCGACCAACTCACCCAGATACATATAGGCCGTATAGTCTGAGCAGCGCGCAGCCTGCTGCATATTATGGGTAACGATCGCGATCGTGTAGTCTTCTTTCAACTCATTGATCAGCTCTTCAATTTTCACTGTAGAAATAGGATCAAGGGCGGATGTCGGTTCATCCAGCAACAGTACTTCCGGGCGAACAGAAACACCACGTGCGATACACAGGCGCTGCTGCTGACCACCAGATAAACTCAGGCCACTCTTATTGAGTTTATCTTTAACTTCTGTCCAGATCGCTGCTTTTTTCAGTGCCCATTCAACACGTTCATCCATCTCACCTTTGGATAAATTCTCATACAGGCGCACACCAAAAGCGATATTGTCATAAACAGACATAGGAAACGGTGTCGGCTTCTGGAACACCATGCCAACTCTGGCGCGCAACAGATTGATATCCTGATCAGCATCCAGAATGTTTTTACCGTTGTACATGATTTTTCCTTCGGCGCGTTGGCCTGGATACAAATCATACATACGGTTTAACGTACGCAATAAAGTAGATTTTCCGCAACCGGAAGGACCGATAAAAGCAGTCACTTTTTTATCGTAAATATTCAACTTGATATCGCGCAGGCTACGGGTAGCACCGTAGAAAAAATTCAGCCCGTCGATCTCGATTGCTGTCTTTTGTGGATTCGCTTGTGGAGTAGTCATATCGATATTCGGATTAATGCTGTGTTTTTTGGTTAAACAAAGTACGCGATAAAATATTCAGACCCAGAACACTGAACGTGATCAGCAAAGCACCGCCCCACGCCAGATCGCGCCAGTTATCATAAGGACTCATCGCAAATTGATAAATCACCACTGGCAGGTTAGCCATAGGCTTATTCATGTTGCCGTTAAAGAATTGGTTATTGAGTGCAGTGAACAACAACGGCGCTGTTTCACCTGAAATACGCGCTACTGCCAGCAAAATACCCGTAGTAACACCTGCTTTTACAGCACGCAATCTGACCAGTAATGCAACTTTCCAGCGCGGAGCACCGAGTGCAAATGCTGCTTCACGCAAACTTGCCGGAACCAGACCAAGCATGTTGTCAGTAGTGCGTACTACCACGGGGATAGCAATCAGAGAGATGGCAATGCTGCCAGCCCAACCAGAGAAATGTCTCACATTCGCTACATAAATTGCATACACAAACAGGCCAATCACAATCGATGGTGCTGACAACATGATGTCGGTCACGAAACGAGTCACGCTGCCGAACAAACTTTTATCGCCATATTCAGCCAGATAAATTCCTGCAAGAATACCAATCGGCGTTGAAATTAATGCAGCACAGGCAACCATGACAAAGCTACCAAAAATCGCATTCATCAAACCACCGCCGTCACTACCAGGAGCTGGGGTTGATTCTGTGAACATCGAAATACTAATCGCAGAAAAACCTTTGAGTAACAGCGTGAACAAAATCCACATCAGGAAAAACACACCCAACGCCATCGCCAAAGAAGACAGGGTGATGCCGATTTTATGTCTGAGCAATCGCATGCGGTAGACTGGATTACTTGCTGATTGCATTGTTGAATTTTCCATTATTTAGCACCTTCTTTTCTACTCAAACCCAGCAGCAATAATTTCGCAGCGGACAACACAACAAAGGTAATCACAAACAGAATCAGACCAAGTAAAAATAGTGAGGATGTGTGCAGTACTGTCTCGGCTTCAGCAAACTCATTCGCGAGTGTAGAGGCAATACTATTACCCGCAGCAAACAGCGACCAAGACAACTGGTGAGCATTACCAATCACGAAAGTAATCGCCATTGTTTCACCCAAGGCACGACCTAATCCCAGCATTACGCCACCCACAACACCGATTTTGGTATATGGCAATACAATTTTGCGAACAACTTCCCATTTAGTGCAACCCAGTCCGTAAGCGGACTCCTTCAATACCGGCGGCACTACTTCAAATACGTCACGCATGACGGATGAAATAAACGGGATAATCATAATCGCCAAAATCACACCGGCAGACAAAATACCAATACCGATCATCGGGCCGGAAAACAGCACGCCAATGACAGGTAACTTACCGATGGTGGACGCCAGAGCTGGCTGCACATATTCTGCGAACAAAGGAGCAAAAACAAACAGCCCCCACATGCCGTAGATAATACTTGGCACACCTGCCAACAATTCAATTGCGGTACCTAGAGGGCGCTTAAGCCATGGCGGACAAATTTCAGTCAGAAATAATGCGATACCAAAACTAACAGGGAAAGCGATGAGCAAAGCAATAATCGACGTAGCTAATGTCCCGACGATCGCAATCATGCCACCGTACTTGTCATTGACCGGATCCCATTCGATCGTCGTAATAAATTTAAAGCCGAACTCCTGCATCGCAGGCATTGCGCGCAAAAACAAAGAAGCAATAATGCCGAGTAAAACGACCAGAACAAATGCCGCGAAACTCAGGGTCAGCTTATGAAAAAAGAAATCTTGCCACCGCTGGCGGCGCATCACAGCAAGCATATTCACATTATTCATCTGTGAAGATGGAGAAGATGATTGGTTTGCAGCTGTAGGTATTGCAGTTGGTGAAGTCATGGTGACGGAGGACATTGGGGTAGGCATAGGTGTCATTTCCACCGGAAGGTAGCCCAGTTATTCTACCGGGCTACCTCAATCAACATTATTTTCGACACTCTGCTGCCGAAAACTATTTTTTAAAACAAGGTATTACCAGATTGCTTTACCAGAAGCGTCTTTTACTTTTGCTTTCCAGCCATCTTCAATCAATTTCACTACTGGTGCTGGCAAGGAAACATATTCCAACTCTGTTGCCATTGCACCGCCGTTTTTGAAAGCCCAGTCAAAGAATTTCAACACTTCTTTGCCTTTTTCTGCGTCAGCCTGTGCCTTATGGATCAGGATGAAGGAAGCACCTGTCACAGGCCATGTGATTTTACCTGGCTGATTCGTCAGCACCAGATACATACCTGGCGCTTTAGACCAATCTGCACCAGCTGCAGCTGCCTTGAAGTTTTCATCATCTGGCTCAGCAAACTGACCATCAGCATTTTTCAATAAGGTGTAAGTCATTTTGTTCTTTTTAACATAAGCGTATTCCACGTAACCAATGGAATTCTTGATACGCTGTACGTTAGCCGCAACGCCTTCGTTGCCTTTACCGCCCAAACCAACTGGCCACTTCACTGCTGTAGATGCACCAACAGCAGTTTTGAAGTCAGCATTTACTTTGCTCAAATAATCAGTCCACAGGAACGTAGTACCAGAACCATCAGAACGATGTACAACTGTAATATCTTCTGCTGGCAGTTTCATGCCTGGGTTGATCGCAGCGATTTCTGCAGCATTCCATTTTGTAATTTTGCCCATGAAAATAGCGGCCAGAACATCGCCAGTCATTTTCATTTTACCTGGAGCGATTCCATCCAGATTTACTACCGGAACCACACCACCGATAATTGCAGGAAACTGCACCAAACCTTCAGCATCCAGTTCTTCTGCTTTCAAGGGCATATCAGATGCACCGAAATCAACTGTTTTCGCTTTGATCTGCTTGATACCACCACCGGAACCGATGGATTGATAGTTCAGACCATTACCCGTAGATTTTTTGTAGGCTTCGGCCCATTTAGCATAAATCGGGTATGGGAAAGTCGCGCCTGCGCCAGTGATATCTGCAGCATGAGCGACTGAGAAAGAGACAGCAACGCCGACTGCGGCGATCAGGGATGTTACGACACGTTTGATTTGCATGTTCACCTCAGAGTTAAATTACATGTATTCACTACTACGTGCCGCACTCTACAACCCAATTATGACAAGATCATGACGGAGAATCCAATTCATGAAATAATTAGTATTTATACCATTTTTTACGTCATAAACCCGTCATAAAACGCGAATAGAATTAGACTACATATATATGACAGCGTTTATGACATCCGGAGCATCATGCAAAACCAAGAAGATACCATTTCAGCGCAAAATAACGATCAACAAAAAACTGCTTCACTTTCTGATAGCAAGGTTGAAGCACACTCATCGAAGGTGAGTACCGCTGAATTTTCACGTAATGTCATGTTCCTTGACAGAGAAATGTCACAAATCGCCTTTAACTGGCGGGTACTCGCGCAAGCAGAAGATAAGACCATTCCTTTGCTGGAGCGTTTGCGTTATCTGTGTATTGTTGGCAGTAATCTGGATGAATTTTTTGAAGTCCGTGTAGCCAGTCTGCTGGCACAAAACACGGTAGATGGCGAACTGGTTCAACATCCTGCATTTCAGGCGACTTTAAAGCGTATCAGTAAAGAGTGTCATGAATTGGCGCAAAGACAATATGAGCTATTGAATCAGGAAATTCTTCCTCAATTGTCAAAAAAAGGGATCCATCTTCTCCGTCATTCCGAGCGCAATGAAGCTCAACGTGCATGGGTCAAGGAATATTTTGATCGCGAAGTTCGGCCACTATTGACACCGATCGGACTGGATCCCGCGCATCCGTTTCCTCAGGTAGTCAATAAAAGTCTGAATTTTATCGTTTCATTAGCAGGAAAAGATGCATTTGGTCGTGGCACTGGCATTGCCATTGTGAAGGCACCACGCGTTTTACCAAGGATCATCCGTTTGCCGGATGAACTTTCTGATGGTGGCACATCATTTTGCTTATTGTCATCCGTCATACACTCGCATATCGCTGATCTGTTTAATGGTCGTGATGTGATCAACTACTCACAGTTCCGTGTAACGCGCGACAGTGATCTTTGGGTAGACGAAGAAGAAGTCAAAAATTTACGCCAGGCACTGCAAGGCGAATTACAAACACGGCAATTTGGTGCCGCCGTCCGGCTTGAAGTAGCAAAAAATTGTCCGGAAGATTTGTCCCGCTTTTTGCTAGAACAATTCTCACTGGATAGTGATCGTCTTTATCCAGTTGACGGCCCTGTAAATATGGTGCGTCTGGGTGAATTGGTTGATCATATCAAACAACCATCGCTACGGTTTCCGCCGTTCTCAGCAAAAGCGATAGTTAAATATGCGCATGCAGATATTTTTACATTACTGCGCAAACAAGACATTCTGTTGCATCACCCATTCCAGCCATTTCAGACAGTCATTGATTTTATCCGCTCTGCATCGCAAGATCCTAGTGTCGTTGCCATTAAACAAACCATTTACAGAACAGGGATGAATTCTGATCTGATGGAGTCACTGATTACCGCAGCACGTCTGGGCAAAGAAGTCACGGTGATCGTAGAACTGATGGCTCGTTTTGACGAAGAAGCGAATATTAATTGGGCCGATAAACTTCAACGTGCCGGCGCACAGGTAGTGTACGGCGTCGTCGGTTTAAAAACTCACGCAAAACTGGCGTTAGTGATTCGCCGTGAAGAGGGCGGTCTATTACGCCATTATGCCCATATGGGAACAGGGAATTACCATCCCTCCACAACCCGTTTTTATACTGATTTCGGTTTATTGACGGCACATCCGGGTATTGCAGCAGAGGTGAATGAGGTGTTCATTCACCTGACAGGTCTGACCAAACCGAAAAAACTCGATTATCTGTGGTTAGCGCCATTTGCACTGCAACCGCAAATTATTAAAGCGATTCGCAATGAAGCACGCATTGCGCGCGAAGGGCGTCCTGCACGTATCATCGCTAAGATGAATGCGTTGCTAGATGAGTCAGTGATCCGTGCGTTGTATGCCGCTTCAGCAGATGGTGTCAAAATTGATCTGATCATCCGCGGTGCCTGCGCGTTGCGCCCAGGAGTTCCTGGCTTATCCGAAAATATTCGTGTACGTTCTATCATCGGACGTTTCCTTGAGCATAGCCGTATTTATTACTTCCGGAATGACCTTGCGCACGACGTTCATATGGCAAGCGCCGATTGGATGAATCGCAATCTTTTCCGTCGTATTGAAGTCGCCTTCCCAGTGCTGGAAAAGTCACTTAAAAAACGCGTGATTACAGAAGGCTTGGATCCTTATCTCAAAGATAACGTGAATGCATGGACCTTGGACTCTGATGGTCAGTACGAACGCAAAAAGGCACGCCTGAAACAACCTCGTTTTTGCGCACAACAATATCTGATGCAACAACTGGGATCACTTTCAGCACCTGAAGAGGAATAATGGATTTAATACTCTGGCGCCACGCGGAAGCGGAAATAGCAAGTGCGGATACCGATGACCTTGCTCGCAAGCTAACCGGCAAAGGTATCAAACAAGCCAACAAAATTGCCTATTGGTTAGATAGCACGCTACCCGACAGTTGCCGGATACTTGCAAGTCCATCGGTGCGCACCAGAGAGACTATGGCTGCATTGGAAAACTATGGTCGCAAGTGCAAATTTTTACCCGAATTAGGGCCAGATGCCACGGCAAGCGCCATATTGCAGGCCGCCAACTGGCCCAATAGCAGGGAACCGGTGTTGATCATTGGGCATCAACCTTATCTGGGGCAAGTCGTCGCAGAATGCCTGGATACACCTATGCAGGAATACAGTGTGCGCAAAGGTAATATTTGGTGGATTACTCAGAAATTGAATGAAGCACAAACCTTTAACACTTACCTGAAGGCAATTATTCCTCCTGATCTGGTCATCCGGTAAGGATGATTTTCATGCCAATTTTTAAATAGAACAAGACTAGGCAGGACGAACCATCAAGCTGTACAAACGACGTTATGATTCGTCCGTACTTCTTCACTTCATGCATTGCCAGGATAAATGGTAGCGTTATAGAAAGTCGATGATAGAGGCGCGGTCAACTGATGAGTGAAATCCGATATCAAAAGGCAAGGTCACTACTGCCCAAATTTGAATGAAATAACTTCGCCCTCAAAACGTCTCCGATGCCGCAACTAGCTCATTTATACAGCATCTCGAAGTACTAAATATGGAGCAAAACACACGGTTGTTAATCAGTCACCATATCGTAATCACTGCCTCACAATCGCCATATCGACAACAAATTATCCAGTAACAACGCTGACCTCTAATTCAGCATCTGCTTCTGTTTCGAGCTCGTGACGGTCACGGGCATGCTGAGATTGATAAACGATATCATGCCAGGTGACCAACTTTAATTCTCCCTGCTCATCCTCCACCAAAGCAGATAAACTCTCTACCCAATCACCGTCGTTGCAGTAAAGAATACCGTTGATATCACGAATTTCTGGCTTGTGAATATGTCCGCAAATGATGCCGTCAACGCCTTTTCTGCGCGCCTCATCAGCGAGTGCATCTTCAAACTGCGTAATGTAACTGACCGCATTTTTTACTTTTAATTTCAAATATTGCGATAGCGACCAATACGGCAAACCCGCGCGTGCGCGCCAGTTATTAAAAACCTGATTAAACTTCAAAATTACGGTATACAAGCTATCGCCGACATAGGCCAGCCACTTAGCGCAGGCAATCACGCCATCGAAGCGATCGCCGTGCAATACCAACATACGCTTGCCATTCGCCGTGGTATGCACCAGTTCATCTCTGACCTTGATACCACCAAAATCGAGATCGATAAACTGGCGTATCGATTCATCGTGATTGCCGGGAACGAAAATCACATTCGTCCCTTTTTTAGCTTTTTTCAATACCGTCTGCACGACGTTATTGTGCGTCTGATCCCAATACCAACGGCGCTTTAATTGCCAGCCATCAATGATATCGCCCACCAGATACAAAGTTTCCGATTCGGTTGCCCGTAAAAATTCCAGCAGCTTAGCTGCTTGGCAGCCGCTGGTTCCCAAATGTAAATCCGAAATCCATATCGTCCGGAATCGGGTCACTTCCTTTTTCCCGGATTTATGTAATTTGCGATTCAGGAACTGATCAGCGGGCTTCACATTCATTACTCCCCAGTGCCATAGTGACGAGCGTAGCGGTCATCCAGATTTGCCAATGGCAGCATGACAAACAGATCTGCGCTATGAAAATCAGGATCCCACGCAGGATCACCGCAAACCCAGGCTCCAGCGCGCAAATAGCCTTTCAGCAGAGGTGGAATACGTGCCTCCACATTGCTGGTATCAATCTCATCAAGTGGGAATGGTACGTGTGGAGTCACACGATATTCTCGCGGGCAAAAATCTTTTTCAACCAGACCACGATAAATCGCGGCGGCATTCTGACCACCATCCGTCAGGCTGATGCTGGCACAGCCAATCAGGTAAGTGCAACGTTCACGGCGCATATAAGCAGCCAAACCAGCCCATAACATCATAATCACCGCACCACTACGATAATCCGGGTGAATACAGGCGCGCCCTGCTTCTGCAATACTGCCTCGGATATTTTGCAGACGGGATAAATCAAATTCTGTTTCAGAGTAATAACGCCCCATTTCACGCGCGGCGTTCGGCCCAAGAATCCGGTAAGTACCTACCACTTTCAAGGTTTTAGAATCGCGTACGATCAAATGATCGCAGTATGCATCAAATTCGTCTTTGTCCAGGCCATCCGGATTCGACAGTGCAGACAGTCCCATGCTCTCAATGAATACCTTGTAACGTAGACGCTGTACTTCCTTTACTTCTTCAGGCGTCGTCGCCAGGCTCAGGTTGAGTTTGGAAAAACTGGGATTAGCATCCGCTGGTATCGTGAGTAATCGCATTCATCGTCCTTGTTATGTCTCAAGATGTCGTTTGGTCGACGAACGAAGATTAAATGACGATTACTTCAGCAAGATGACAGGCAGATGTCTGTTTTATGACAGGTTAAAAAAACAACATCCCCCACTTTCAGAGAAAAAGTGGGGGATGCAAAGCATCACTATTCGTGATGAAACAGCTTATTTTTCCTTTTTGGGGCGACCCGCTTTTAACGGCGACAGGTCGGCAATGAGTGCTTTCAGAGCGGGCACATCCTTTTCACCCAATAACAGCAGACCGATACGCAATAACTGGCTTTTTTTCACATCCACGCCTGCTTTCAGACAAGATTTCTTTACCAACCCCAGAATTGCATATTCTTCTTCAGGCATAGTAAAGCTGTCTCGTATCAATTTTGATTTCTTCACTTTATCTACCGTTTCAACCGGAGATTTAGGAAAAGGGACCTTATCATTCGCTGGCTTCACCGGCGCTTTAACGCGTACAGAAGCTTCTGCCGGAGCAGCTTTAGCAATAGCCTCTGTCTTGTCTGCGGCTGTTTTTTTAACGACCGTAGTAGTGACTTTCTTTTCTGCGGCCACTTTCTTCGCTACCGGTGCTTTAGTTGCCGGTGACTCTTTTTTGACTGTTGCGGTTGACATAGGGACCTCCAATTTAAAATATATAAACAATATAAACAATATATTTACGAATAACAACTATAAAGCTTATCTTGATGACATGACGCAGGTGTTACCAAAGCACGCAATCAGAACGTTTAAAGGCAATGTGAGATAATGCGCGCCGTTTCTTTGCTGCATCTTCAGCCATTTTTCTGCGTTTTTCTCGCTTTTCACCATGACCCGCATTCACTCCCTATTATTTCTGCTTCTTACCGCCCTCATTACGCCATTCGTGTCCTCAATGGAAATTCAAGGAGCAGGATCGTCCGCAGCTGCGCCACTATATAAAAAATGGGCCGATGCCTATGCTAAAACCGTGACTGACCGCGTTGATTATCAAGCGGTTGGCTCATCAGCAGGAATTAAAAAAATCAAAGAAAACAGCGTTGACTTTGGTGCGAGCGATGCGGCTTTAAGTCAGGCAGAGTTGAAAAAATCCAAATTAATTCAATTTCCATCCGCCATTTCAGGCATCGTTCCGGTAGTGAATCTCCCCGGTCTTAAGTCAGGCGAGTTGCGCCTGAATGCGGAAACACTGGCAGGAATCTTCAGTTACAAAATCAGCCAATGGAATGATCCGGCAATCGTTGCCATCAATCCTCAATTACGTTTGCCAGCCAAACCTATTGAAGTCATCGTCCGACAAGACGGCTCTGGTACCACTTACAACTTTACCGACTATCTGAGCAAAATCAGTCCGGAGTGGAAACAGAGTTATGGAAAAAATTTTACCCTCACCTGGCATAGCAAGCTGACTCAGGTGAAAGGCAGCAGCAGCATTGCGGCGGCTATCAAAAAAACACCTTATTCGATCAGCTATATTGATTACAACTATGTCATTCAAGACAAGCTCGATACAGTTCAATTACAAAACAGGGATGGCAAATTTATTTCACCAAGCCCCGAATCATTTTCTGCGGCACTATCGAATAGTGGATGGAAGACGCAGGCCAATTTTGAGGAAATGCTGACGGATAAGCCGGGTACTAAAACATGGCCGATTACCATGGGTACTTTTATCCTGATCCCCCAAGTAGCAAGCAATGCAGAAAAGACCATCACTACCCTGAAATTTTTCACCTGGGCATTTATGAATGGTGACAAGTTGGTCAATAGCGTCGATCTGGTTCGCTTACCTGATAGCCTGCAAGCAAGAGTGTTTAAAGAAATGACGACTGTCACTGACCAGCAAGGCAAGCCTCTGAATTGGAGCCTGCGCTGATTTAATCCAACGGCGAAGTTCGATAACGATTAACTTCTGCGGATGTGATGACACTACCCTGATTGCCCCAGGCGTTACGGATATATGTCAGCACCACGGCAACTTCGCTATCAGTCAACATAGGGCCAAATGGCGGCATGCCATAAGGCCTGGGATTGCCTCTTGTAGACGGCGGAAAACCACCAGCGAGCACCATCCTGACCGGATTAGTCACGGAATGTGACTGTACTGCATAATTACCCTTCAGCGCCGGATACACGGAGGCAACGCCATCACCGCCTGCCCCATGACAGTCGCTACAATGCGTTTTGTACAGCGCACTCCCCTGCAGCATGATTCTATCCATGGTTTCCTTACCAATGGCCTGTGAGGACAGGCTACGATCCAGCATATCCTCTGGTGCTTGTTGAGGCACTGGAATAGATTGCAGATAAGAAGTGATTGCTGCTATATCGGATACCGACAAGTATTGCAGACTCTCAGCAACAACCTCGGCCATGGGGCCCGATACGCTGGCGATACCCGAAATACCATTCTGTAATAAAGATTGTGATTGTGTGGATGTCCATTGCAATAAATGCGCTTCATTTTTTTGCGACAAGGATGGCGCATACCAATTCACCATCGCTAGTTCTCCCCCAGACAAATCCTGATATCCAGCATTTGCGCCTAAGGCATTACGACTACTATGACAAGCGCTACAATGCCCGAGGCCATTCACCAGATAGGCTCCCCTATTCCACATCGCACGCTGCTCAGATTGTTCCTGAAATACTCCCGGGCGAAAATAAGCGGCTCGCCAAAACGCGAGTAAGGCTCGCTGATCGTATGGAAAATGCAGGTGATGGTTTTGATTTTCTTGCGATACCGGTGTCAGCGTTTTCAGATAAGCGAACATCCGATCTGCATCCTGACGCGTAACCTGAGTGTAATTCGGGTAAGGGAAAGCAGGATACAACAACTTTCCATCTGGTGATTTCCCATTATGCAACGCTTGCCAAAAATCTTCGCTTGTCCAGCGACCAATACCTGTCTTGATATCAGGTGTGATATTCGGCGATACAAAATCACCAAACTCGGAACGGATGATTCTTCCACCAGCATATGCAGCGCCGCCACGCTGGGTATGGCATCCCATACAGTTACCTGCACGCACCAGATAAGCCCCCTGCTCCAATATGCTCGCATCTACAGCAATATTTGTTATTTTGTTGCCATCATATTGATGATCATCGAGCAACCATTGGCCATACAAGCCAACTGCCAGTATGAGTAGGACAAAGACTGAAACCAGATACCGCAAAATTTTCTTCATCACACTCAGATCCTAATGAGACACGCTACCACAAGAGATTGGTAACTTAAATTGAGGAATATCGCGCGCATGTGGTGCCACAGCCGCTGAAGGTATTGGCTGCGCAGCCAACCATGCCGAGACAGCACCGACATCCTGAGCCGTCAACTTGTTGGCAATCTGCTGCATGCAATCCGGTGCAACCGCATGACGACTGCCTGTCTGCCATGCGCCTAGCTGGGCGACGATGTAATCGCGCGGCAAACCTAGCAAGCCTGGAATAAAAGGAGCAACTCCCGTCATTTTTTCACCATGACAGCCAGCACAGGCAGGCAATTTTTGGGAGGAGTCACCACGCTGTACAAGAATGCGACCTCGTTCCAGCATATCCGGGCTGGCCTCTGGTTTTTGCGGTGCTGCATAAGGTGGATGCTGCTGGGAAAAATATCCTGCTATTTCCTGCAGATAGGCATCCGACAAATGCCCAACCATGTACGTCATCAGCGGATAAGTACGTTTCCCATCACGAAAATTTCTCAATTGGTTATATAAATACCCATCTGGCTTACCAGCAATACGCGGATAATAGCCATCGCTGGCAGCACGCCCCTCCTGACCATGACAGGACGTGCAGGCTTTTAAACGCTGCGCCAACGTATCAGGTACGGTCTGCGCCAAGGCAATGACAGGCAGCAAAAATAACAATGCAGAAAAATTTTTGGGAATGCGTAAAAGAACAACAATTAGGACAACAATTTCGCGCAATACATTCATAACGTGCTCAATCAGCGAATCCAAAAACAATAGCTTAACAGCTTGTCAAAAATAACCTGCTAGAATTTGCTACGGTCACCAGCACAAAAATACAGGTAGCAATTTATTTTCCATGAAAAACGATTAATATCGTTATCATCATTTACAGAAATTTTTTTCCAAATATCCTTGCCAGACAAGGCTTTCCGGATTGATTGATAAAATCAGCCATAAGTAAACAAAAATAATACTGCTCGCATTGCAGATCGAACTTGTCAAGAAGCCCTAAGCCGAGGATAATTCTGCCCTTTCGTCTCATTTTGAGACCCAGTTTTAGCAAGACGAATTTGCCCGCTTTGATCAGCGGGCTTTTTCTTCCGCTTCTGCCGTTGATCTGCAACTAATGATCGTCAGCAGCTACTGCCATTGCCATACACTATTGACAAGCATTTGTTGTCGTACTTGATTTTGTCACATGAAAAACAGCACAACTGATTCAACTCAACCTCCCGTAGAAAAAACAGGCTCTACCCTCACTCTAGGTAAAAAAACCCTCCAGCTGAACAGACCTGCTATGTCACTGCCGAAAACAACGGCAGAAGCTGCTCCTGCGCCCACAGCAACGGAAAAAACTGAGGAAACTCTCCCAGCAGCGCCCATCACGGTCGTGACCAAGCGTCGTTCGCGTCTGCAACCGGTGTCTGCAGAAACAACGATTACGCCAGTTGCCGCACTGACAGCAGAAGATATCGAAGCAATGAGTCTGCTGCCCTACGACGACACGCCAGAGCCTGTCATGGCAACACCAGATGTTGAAGACACTCCGTTTCAGTTCGCTGGTACCGATGCGCCATCATCAGAAAATCTGCATCTGAGCGGTGAAGCTGCAGAACCAGCCATCAAGACAGAAACCAAAGTCGAAATCCGCGCTGATTTAAAAGCCGGATTAGAAGCGCTGTCCTCAATTGAAGCACCGAAACCACGTGCTGTCATTATCAGAAAAACAGCGCCGAAAGTAGCTAAAAAATTGTTACTGGCAGATCAACAGCCGGTTAACAATATGCCTGCGCCCATTAAACGCGAAGCGCGTATTGGTTCAGGTAAATTTGCTGCCGCGGCACCTGTAGTCACGTTAAAACCAGTGACAGCTGCCAACGCAACGCCAGCAAGACCGGTCGGATCAATCGCCGCAAAAACGATGCCATTGGGCACGCCAGTTGTAGCAACGATGCCATCAGACTCGTCGCGCAATCAAGGCATTGTCGACGCCATCAAGGCAGTCGCAGCGTCCATCGCGCCCACAACATCGACAACGATACCCACAACCATCGCCGCGGCTGTTACAACAACGTCTGCCAATATCACTACCGCAGATATTGATACGTCCAATTACCTGCTATCAGGCGCAAAAGAGCCAGCCAAGCGCGGCCGAAAACCATCTGAATTTCAATTTGAAAACGATGAAATTCAGGCACTGAATGCCGCTGAATCCGCCGAAATGAAGCGTGCGGCCAGAGCAAAAGCGAAAAAAACAGGTGCAGAAGTCAACTCTGCCAACGCAGAAGAGCAACTGGAGCAATATCGCAAGCAACTGACCAAACTGATTCGTATCGGCAAAGATCGCAGCTATCTGACACACGCTGAAATTAATGATCATTTACCGGAAGAAGTTACCGATCCGGAAATGATACAAAACGTCATCAGTACACTCAATGACATGGGTATCGCGGTATATGACCGTGCTCCCGATGCTGCGATGATGCTGTTGACAGACAATGTTGCAACGCCCGTTACAGACGATGAAGAAGAAGCCGCTGCCGCAGCTGCATTAGCAACGGTAGACTCTGACTTCGGCCGCACCACCGACCCTGTGCGCATGTACATGCGTGAAATGGGCGGTGTAGAACTATTGACGCGTAGTGGTGAAATTGAAATTGCCAAACGTATCGAAGACGGTCTGATTGATATGGTGCAAGCAATTTCCGCGTGCCCGGGTACCGTTCAGGAAATTCTCATCATTGCAGAAAAAATTGCTAAAGATGAAGTCCGTGTTGATGACATCATCGACGGACTCGTTGACCGGAATACAGACAATGTCGCACTGGTCATTGCTACTGATGCAGACGATCTGGACGACGACGATGTCAGCGATGATGATGTAGCAGAAGGCAGTGGCATCAGCGATGAACAATTACAGCAGTTAAAAGCAACTGTGTTACAGAAATTTGCTGTCGTACAAAAGCACTTCGAGCAAATGCAAGCAGCACGTGTGAGTGATGGCTATAAATCAAACACTTACAATATCGCGCAGGAAGCCATCACGCGCGAATTGCAAGGCATGCGCTTTACTGTCAAAACAGCAGAAAAATTATGTGACACCTTGCGCAAGCAGATGAAAGAAATGCGTACTGCTGAAAAGCAGATGATGGATTTACTGGTCAACAAATGCGGTATGCCACGCGCATTTTTTGTTGAACACTTCCGCATCAATGCAACGAACACCGCATGGCTGGAGCAAGCGTCACAATGCACACAACCCTATGCAACGCTGATTCTGCGTCACATTCATGCAGCGAGAGAATTGCAACAAAAACTGATCGATCTGGAACAGTGCGTGACATTGCCGTTGAGCGATCTGCGCGATATTAACAAGCAGATGATTGCTGGTGAAAAACGTGCCAGCGAAGCTAAACGCGCAATGACAGAAGCAAACTTGCGTCTGGTCATTTCTATTGCAAAAAAATATGTGAATCGTGGTCTGCAGTTCCTGGATCTGATTCAGGAAGGCAATATCGGGTTATTGAAAGCTGTCGACAAATTTGAATATCGTCGCGGCTATAAGTTCTCTACCTATGCAACCTGGTGGATCAGGCAGGCAATTGCACGCGCTATCGCGGATCAGGCGCGTACCATACGCGTGCCTGTACACATGATAGAAACCATCAATAAGATGAATCGTGTCAAACGCCAATTATTGCAAGCAAGTGGACTCGAACCCGAACCTGCAGCGATTGCCGAAAAAATGGGATTGCCAGAAAGTAAAGTACGTGAAATTCTGAAAATTGCCAAAGAACCAGTGTCACTGGATGTGCCTATCGGCGACGACGGTGACTCGCAATTAGGTGATTTTATTGAGGACAGTATGAATCTGTCGCCAATGGCAGCGGCGATGCAGGCGTCAGTACAGACAAAGCTCAAAGAAGCGCTGGACTCACTGAGCCCGCGCGAAGCTAAGGTCTTGCGAATGCGCTTCGGATTGGAAACCACCAGCGAATTCACTCTTGAAGAAGTTGGTAAACAGTTTGAAGTAACCCGCGAACGTATTCGTCAGATCGAAGCCAAGGCGATGAAAAAACTGCGTCATCCAGCTCGGGCAGACCACCTGAAGAGTTTAATGGAAAGTAGCTAATGCGTTAGGCGCAATAGTAGTAATAGTCGCCACATTAATACGCTATCAAAAAAGCCTTTTGTTTCTTTTACACGAAACAAAAGGCTTTTTTTTTAATACGTACCCGATGACGTTCAGCACAATCTTGTGCCAAGAAGATATTTACTGATACGAAGTACTCACTACCACGATTTACAAAGTCACTTCAGTAGTGTTATGGATCCTTATCAATTCCATAAAGCCTTCGTCACCACATCTTGACGGAACAATTTTGCGTAAGTCCAAGCTACTATGCTACGCAAATAGTTAAGCGGCAAAATAACATCAGAATAATAAAAAATCCAAGGCGAACTGTACCTGCTCCACTCTGTTTGACAGACTCCCCTCTACCAGTAAGAACGGAATTTCCCGCTCATCCAACATCTGGAGCAACTCTTGATGAATATGTTCACGAACAGCTGCAGACTCACGTTGTAATCCATCGGCAGTCCAAGGAAAATCAGGAGCAGTCACCAACGTAAAATCATAGTTATGTAAAGACTCAAGAGCAGCCAGTTCCGTATCTACACGCTTGAAATAATGTCGGCTATACATTGCAGTCATCAGTGGCGTGGTATCGCAAAACAACCATTGATTGGCTTGAACTGTCAGCACCGCCTCGCGCTCCAACTGGGACCGAGCGATCATAATCTGCTCTTCTTCTTTAGGTGCGCGCTGGTGTCTGTCAACAAATTCACGTAAATACTCCGGTACCCATACCGTTTTGTAGCGTTGCGCCAGCGCTTCAGCCAGAACAGATTTACCGGATGATTCTGCTCCAAGGATGGCAATACGATTTACTGTTGGCATGCTTTACTCCAGGTCTTCAATCCCGTTACAGCCATCACGACAAAGATCGCATACAGTATGGCCGTTAACATCAGATTTTTATACATATACAAACCAACATAAATAACGTCGACGATAATCCAGACATGCCAGTTTTCAATTTTTTTCCGAGAGAGTAACACCTGCCCTACCAGGCTACCAGCAGTCAGAAAGCCATCCACATAAGGCACATCCGTATCTGTATACGACTTCAGGAACCAGGCAAGCGGCACAAATACCACCATCCAAACAACAACAACGACCCAGCGCTCCACCATAGTCAACCATCGTGGCGAAGATGCCGATGACTCTTTGATACCCGATAGCCACAACCACCATCCCCAAATAGACACACCAATAAATACGAATTGCAGTGCCATATCTCCATAGAGGCGAGCATCAAAAAAAACTGCCGCGTATAAGCCAGATGCGAGAATAGAAAATAACCAAGCCCAATGTCGTTGCCTGATATTGAGGAAAACTGTGATAACCGACAAAATGAATGACGATAATTCCAGCAATGAGGTACTGAATCCAAAAACAGAAATCGATTCATTCATGGCAACAACCACCAGCTGACTACGACTAACATCATCGTATTTTCAGATACGCTTACAACAGGCATACGGACTCTCTATTCTGGAGCACTTCAACCCCATATATTATTTAAGAGGGGCATTATCGACGATACACCCGCAGATGTCATTTCAGATTCTCTCTGATGTTTTTCTGATGTTTGATTGTTACCAACACAACTTATCCGGTATAGTCAGTACATGTCCGCTCACCAACACACCATGAAAAAAATCGCTGGTTTCACTTTATTGGAAATGATGGCTGTCATTGCTGTCATTGCTATTCTGGCTGCAATGGCTATCCCTTCTTATCTGATCAAACTAGTTAAAGAACAAATAGAAATCGCTTTGCCACTCGCTGATATCGCAAAAAAACCGATTGCATTCGCCTGGCAATCCGATCAGAAGTTCCCTCTTGATAATGCTGCCACAGGCATTCCTGCTGCAGATAAAATCGTGAATAACTATGTGAGTGCTATCACAGTACAGGATGGAGTTATCCATATCACATTTGGCAATCGTGCCAATGGTGTCATCAAAGGAAAAATCCTTAGTTTGCGTCCGGCAGTTGTAGAAGATGCTCCTGTTGTACCAGTGACATGGGTCTGCGGAAACGCAGAAGCACCTGAAAAAATGACAGTCAAAGGTAATAATCTGACGTCAGTTCCAGCAGAATATTTGCCCCTGATCTGTCGCCCCAAGCCTAAATAATTCCAATAACTTGAAAAAGTTTACATCCAGAGCAACGAAAATCCCGCAATCTGTTTGAAGACTCCTCCTCCGAAAATGGGAAAGATATATCCATTTTAGAAGAAGCCCCTATTTGCTGGTGCACTTCTCGATACCAGTTTTTACCTTATCCGGCGATAACATCAATGTCGGCGCAAAAGAAAATATAAAAACAAGACGATAAAATGAACTCACATCCGTTGTCGCCAGATATTCAGCCGCTATTAAAGTTTGTGCTCGAATAAGATACGTAGTGTCGTCGTCGTTGGTGTCGTTGTCGTTTGCTGTAATGAGCCACTGGCATCCGAATATGTGCTGGCCGACAAATTATCCTGATGTAAGGCATTGCCCAACGAGACGCGCAGGTTTGTCTTCTGTGTGAATTTCCATAAGGCATAAACATCAAGCACTCGTTTTGGTACGGAGTAACTGCTCTGTGCCACGGAAATACGAACAGGGCCACCATCCTGAAAACTGACATTTCCACCTACTGTCAGCGGTAACTTATCAAGCTTATAGTCCATGCCCAGATTTGCACTGATAGGAGTCTGAGAATCAATCCGGTTGTTTGGGCCAGGTACTGTTTCAAGATTGGACCAGTTAAACGAGAGATTTGCACGGAAATCAATTGACGGTGCATTCTGCATCACGGAGCGCAGCGGGAATTTTGCTTCCAACTCAATTCCCCGGGTGGTTGCCTGCCCATCATTCACAGGCATGCTGATCCAGGTACCATTGACATTCGATAACTGCGTACGAGTAATGTCGTTAATGCGACGCATATAAACACTGGCACTCAACATACCGCCATCGGACAGGTAATGTTCAAATGCAGCATCGAGTCCCCAGGCAAGTTCAGGTTTCAGGTTGGGGTTACCCATCGTGTCCGGGTTAGTGGCACTGTTATTATTCGAAATATAGCGACGAGGTATCAGTTTACTGGTGTCGGGAGCCTTGTAGGTACGTGTCAGACCCAGACGTACCTGATCATTTTTACTATCAGGTAATTTCCATAGCGTTTGCAATATGGGACTCCAGACACTGGATTTATTACGTACTTCGCTATAAGTATTTCCTTCGCTGCGAGTATCCAATCCCTCCCAGCGCAAGCCTGCATACAGTGACCATTGCTTGGTGATATTCCACTCGTCCTGAGCGAATAACGCCAGCCTGGTGACATCGGCATCAAATGTCTCATCCAGATTTAATGGCTTTAAACCACTGGCAAGGCTGGTGACCGTGTCATTCTGCAAGCGATTTTCGTTGCGCTTACTGTAGGCGCCATCCCAGCCAAAAACAAATGCATGATTTTCTACAAACGGTGCAGAATATTTACCGCTGAATGTCAATCCCTTGTCGCTGGCTCCCGAACTGACTTTTCGATCCAGCGTCTGAGTATTTCCAATGTCATAGCCAAGGAAATTTACATCGGAATTCCGCTTGTTGTAATTGACACCCAGCTTTACATCTAATTTAGCGCTGTCAGCGAGTTTGTGTATCCAGTTCAGATTCGTTCTCAACATAGTGAAATCCGATTGAATACGTTGAAAATCGCTGACATAGACCGGTAATACGCCCAAAGAAGTTATCGATGATTCTTTGTTATATCCAGAAAACCGGTTGGCATTAATAAAGCTCTGAGTCGTGACGGTATCCCCATTCTCCAGGCTCCAGTTCACTCTCGGCGCAAATCCAATCGCGTTGAAAGTACCCCAGCCAACGATATCGGTATGACGCAACAAGTTAGTTTTACCACTGGCATCTGTACCTATTTCGTCCATTGCCGAAGGACGTTCATATTGCCCATGTGTCAGATTCCCCGATAGTGAATACGACATGCGGCCTAGTTTGTCCGCAATTTGTCCGTTCATATTGGTACCGAATCTTCCTCCATCCATCTGACCGCCAATTTTGATTTCTTTTTGTGCGGTTTGTACTGTTTTTTTGAGAACAATGTTAATACCGCCAGCAATCGCCTGTGTGCTGGTATCTGCTGTTGCAGCACGCATGACTTCGATTCGTTCGATTAAATCCGGTGAAATAGAGTCCAAAGAAAAGCCTGGAGGACTAGGCTCACCATTCAGTAAAATTTGCGTGTATCCAGCACCAAGACCGCGCATACGTATTTCGCCACCACGTCCTTGAACACCACCAATAGTCACCCCTGGCAAGCGCTTTAAAACATCTCCTACCGTGGTGTCTCCATAACGAATAATGTCTTCCTGAGTGACGACAATTTTAGTTGCTGTATCCTGGCGACGCTCGTCATAATTACGAGTGCCTTGAACTTCGACACGTTGAATCTTTTGCTGAGTATTGCTGGCCTTCGCCGAAGGATCTGGCTGGACTGACTCAACGCTTGCTGCTTGCTGAGCAAAAGCGGCAGAATTCATCGCAGCCAAAATGGCGACGGAGAGAACGGTAAGGTGAAACCGGGTCTTAGGCAAAGGCATCATACGTAGGTGGTAGGTTGATTGTAGAGAGCGGAAATGGGCTTTGACATTAACACAACAACAGAGTTCCGCATCGCAACAATACGTTACCAGCGCAATGATTAGGACAATCTCTGGGCGGCCTTACAAAAATCCCGGAAATTCTCGCAGATATCTCAGGAGTATCTGAGATACGTATCAAGGTAGTATGTACTGGCAATAGCCAAAATATTTTCTTCTGGCAAAATTAACGATTGTTATCAGGATCACTCGCAGCCGTTCGGGCTTCAAATGGTATCTCGGACTTGAGCTCTGTTTTGATCTCAGGTGCAATACGGGGAATATTCAATGTAAATCGAGTGCCTTCATCCGGCTTACTATCAAGATGAATATCGCCACCGAGCACACCGGTGACCAGATTGTAGACGATATTCATTCCTAATCCTGACCCCCCCTGACCTAATTTAGTCGTAAAAAATGGATCAAAAACACGCTTTTGCTCATTTTCATCAATACCAAGTCCATTATCGGAAAATACAATGCGTACAGCATCAGGATCGATCAGGCAGCTAATCAAATGCATTTCTCCGGCATCGCGTCCATCAAACGCATGCGTCAATGCATTGGTCATAAAGTTCGTAATGATTTGTCCCAGTGGCCCGGGATAACTGTCCATCGAGATTCCTTCGCTGAAGTCGGTCGTCAGTTGATATGGGCCCTTTTTATACATCGGTGCTAAAGTAACAATGACCTCTTCTAAAACGTGTTTTAAGTCAAATTGTCGCCGTTGATTACTGGATTGATCAACGGCAACCTGCTTAAAACTACCAATCAGTTCACGTGCAATCCCCAGTGTGCGCATCAACAAAGCAGTACCGTTTGAGGCACTTTGTAAATACTGATCTAATACCGAGCGGCGTAATTTTCCTTCACTGATATCTCGTAACAGTTCCCGCGTTTTATCCTGCAAGGTGCTGGCAACAGTCACACTATTTCCGATGGGCGTATTCAATTCATGAGCAACACCTGCCACCAGAGAGCCTAACGCCGCCATTTTTTCAGACCGCACTAACTCGTCCTGCGCATGTTTAAGCGAATCCATCGCTTCCGCCAGCTCTGCATTTGCCTGCTCCAATTTCAACGTGCGCTGCTTGACTCGAACTTCCAACTGAGCAGTCATTTCTCTGATTTCTTGCTCCGCCTGATATTGTCTGGTGACATCCATGACAGAAAAAATACACATCCGATTCTGATTCATCGTCAATAGGCGCGCAGACATCATACAAATAACTCGTTTACCGAGGCTATCCTTTACCAAAACTTCCACCTGATCCAGTACAACATCAGCCAAAAGACTCTGTAGCATCTGACCAGGCTGATCCCCATCCTCCCAGAAATTAATATGAAGGAAATTTTTACCTACGACATCCTCTCGCACGTAGGAAAACTGCTTCAGCCATAAATCATTCACTTCAACAATCGACTGATCTCGCACATCCAATAAAACAAGAGGTATCGGTGAAAGCTGGAACAAAGCAGAATATTTTTGCTCACTCTCACGCAGCAGACGCTCAGCAAACATACGTGCACGCTCTGTCGCCAACTCATGCTCAATATTTCGTGATGTCAATAGCAGATAGGATTCATCATCTGAATCGAATTTAGAACCTGATATCCGGCATTGAATAATTTCGCCATTTTTTCTGTGAAAAGCGACCGGAACATCGCGGATTTCGCCAGTATTCTTGATGTGCGCAATCAGATCTGCTCGCTGCTCAGGGTGCGCCCACAAATTAAGCTCTGTCGACGTATGCCCTACCGCTTCTTCACGTGTATAGCCTGTTAATGGCTCCCAATTACGATTAACGTCGATATACTCACCCGTTGCCAGCTTGGTAATAGTCAAGGTATCAGGAGTGAGCTGAAACACGATGGATAATAATTTTTCTCTTTCATTCAGCGCCGTTTTAACTTGTTGCTGAATTTTTTCAGACTGACGCAAAGCAGAGATATCACGTGTCACGTACATTACATAGGAATCGCTCCCTACTTCGAAACGTGTACCGGAAATTTCTACATAAAATTGATGCCCTCGTTTATGCAAAAATGCCGCTTGAAAATTATGCACCTCCCCATTGGCTCTGAGCGTCGCCAACATCTCACGCCGCTGGGTTTCTTCGCACCACAAATGCAGATCCGTAGAATAATGCCCGATAGATTCAGCTCTGGAGTAACCGGTAACTTTTTCCCAATGACGATTTACCTCGAGAAAACAGCCATCTTTTTCACGACAAATCAACAACACATCAGGAACTAACTGAAACACTTTTTCAAACAGATTTTCACGCTGTCTGGAGAGCTGCTCTGCCAGCTTTCTCTCCTGAATTTCCTGACGCAACAGTTCGCTGGTCTGCTCGGCTTCTTTTTGTTGCCGTAGCAAAGCGGCGATCAATAACATCATTCCTATCGCCAGATCAAGCACAATGGTGATACCGAACCCAATCGGTGCAAACCAGGTGATATTGCGTAAAAATGGATAATTCAGTACATGCATTCCTTTAAGTAATAGCAAACCCGCCAACAATAGATAACCAAGATATCCCGTATTTCTTTGGGTTTTCCAAATAGTCGCTGCCGCACCTATGAGTAAAAATCCACCAAAAAAATATGCCGGCAACACTCGCCATACAAAAGGCAATTCCGTTGCATATGCCATCAACCCCCATATAACAGAAACTGCAAATGTCAGCATGACTGGCATGACATACACTGTGCGCCCGCTAAAAATACGAATACCACACCATAAAAAACAAGCGTACGCGATCAGAAAAAAATCGACTGACGCACCGAGCCAAGGCAAATTAATGACTGCCAGTAAAGCGCTCAAATTTCTGAGGCTAATACATGCATAAGCAAGCATCCAGCACCGAGCCGAACGCAGATGTACTTTGAGCGATTGAAGATACATTAATACCAGCGTCGTCAGCACTGAAGATGCCAGCATCAGTGAGAGAAGTACGGGTAAGTAGGAGGATGACATAAAAATGTGGGTGACGATCGCAATAACGTGGTCAGCAAAACAAACTTCGCATGGCGAGGCAGAGACATCACTGGTCGGGTTCTGAGGCACTCAGTTTATAACAATCCATCAAACTGGAATTTGATTTGTTTTATTTAAGTGCAGCGAATATAAAATATACCTCACGGAATCACTTCTGTGAGCAAAAACAGTGCACTTTACAACGAGAATCTATTTACAAAACAAATCGCTCAATTAGTCTTGATAAAGATAGCTGCTTCACATAAGATAACTGGAGGAAAGCATCGTGTGATGCAACAGGGAGAACACTGATGATACAACACAGTAAACGTCCCGAATTCTCATGCAACAGCAATTTTGCTGTCGGGATATACCATCACGCACCGTCGTATGCAGTGGCTTATGAGCGTCATCATTTATTGACGGGACTTAAACCATTCTCATCTTTAACATGTTCAATCGCAGATGCTGGCGATGATTCCATTGATTTTCTTGATGAAGAGGCGGAGAGCTTTCATCCCGGACTGGCGACTCACCCATTAAAAATTCTGATTGCAGATGATGATCGCAATGTGCATGAAACAACAGTGTTAGCACTTAATGGTATCAAGATTCATAACAGGTCATTAGAGTTTTTCCATGCTTATTCTGCAAAAGAAGCACAACTAATTCTGGAACAACATGCCGATATTGCGTTAATTTTGCTTGATGTGGTGATGGAGACTGTGGACGCAGGGCTAAAATTGGTTGGGCTGATCCGCAATGAATTAAAGCTAACGAATTTGCGCATTGTATTACGTACTGGTCAACCAGGATATGCACCAGAGCAGCAAATCAGTCAGGAATTGGCAATCGATGGCTACACCACAAAATCTAAACTGACGAGATCAATGCTGATTTCTGTATTGAATGAAACACTGAGTAACATATCAATCTCCGGCAACGAAAAACCTAACTAAGAACTTGAGCGTTTCTCCATCTTAGGTCGGCGTAATACATACGAGCCTTATTCAACTTCAATTCAAGTTCTACATAAATTTTAAAAAGGATGTCCGCAAAGACATCCTTTTTTGTCATTCAGCGTCTGCCTGATTGGCAGGCAGCGCTCTTATAAACGCAGGCAATTGAAGACAGGAAGCATAAATACCCATCATGACTGGCATAGCAGACAAATCACATTGAAACCGCTGGGCATTCGCGATTTGCGGAATTAAAAAACAGTCCGCTAAACCGGGTTCATCACCAAAGCAATATCGACCTGTTCGCGGATCACTCGCCAGTTTGGTCTCAACAGCAGCCAAACCAGACTCACACCAATGTTTGTACCATGTATTTTTTTGTTCTTCGCTCAGACCTAATGATCCGGTTAAATATTTAAGAACACGAAGATTATTCAACGGGTGAATTTCACATGCAATAGACAAAGCGAGAGCACGAACATGCGCCCTGTCTGCGGCAAGTAATGGCAACAAAGCAAACTCTGGATAGACTTCATCAAGATATTCAATCATCGCAAGTGATTGCGTCAGCGTCACTTCTTCCCCACCCTGCTCATCGACCAAAGCGGGAACCAAGGCATCAGAATTTAAAGCGCGGTATGTATCAGCAAATTGCTCCCCACCATTCTTGACCAGATGCACGGATACTTGCTCATAATCAAGTCCCTTTAAGTTCAAAGCAATGCGCACCCGGTACGATGCTGAGCTACGAAAATAACCATATAGTTTCATGTATCACCTATTAAATCATGTATGCAGTCAGCTCTAAATCAGCTTTAGCTTTAATTCACCCAACCCGGTAATGCCAGCAGTTAATACATCGCCTTGCACTACTGCAGCAACACCTGCGGGAGTGCCAGTAAATATCAAGTCTCCGGCCTTTAACACAAAATACTGCGACAAATGCGCAATGACTTCCGACACGCTCCAGATCAATTGAGCAATATCACTATGCTGACGCTGCTGCCCGTTAACATCAAGATGAATCGTGGCGTGCTCAATATCGTTGATCCCTGTTACCGGATAAATTGGAGCAATCGGTGCAGAAAAATCAAAACCTTTTCCGGTGCACCATGGTCGCCCCTGCTCTTTTGCCTGTTGCTGTAAATCGCGTCGTGTCATATCCAGGCCAACGGCATAACCCCAGACATATTGAGCAGCATCGGCGACAGCAATATTGCTACCATTTTTGCCAATCGCGACAACCAACTCTACTTCATGGTGCAAATTAGCAGTCATCGAAGGATAAGGCATTTCACCAACAATGCCGGGTAATACGGGCAGAACGGCATCGGCTGGCTTCATGAAAAAAAATGGTGCTTCGCGACCTGTGTGACCCATTTCTTTCGCATGCTCGGCGTAATTTCTGCCAACACAATAAATTCTATGGACGGGAAACACCTCATCAGTCCCAATAACCGGAACTGATGCAGGCAAAGGAACATCGAATACATATGCCATACATACTCCTTCTGGAAAGGGTTTCATCCTACCAGATTCAACATAAGATTCAGAGACCGCTATAATGAAGAAAAATTTTCTGAAAGCGATGATGATCCAAGCTACTTGTCTGTATCCTACTTTTTTAATTCCCGTAGAGCCGCATGCGGTGGTGTTGCGTGACCACTGCCTGGTCATGCAAAGCGATAAAATTCTAGACATTCTTCCTGCCGCAGATGCAAGGAAACAGTACGCTGATGCGCAGCATATTGAACTGAGCGGTCATGCACTGCTCCCGGGATTTGTAAATTTACATGCACACTCAGCGATGAGCCTGCTACGTGGTCTGGCAGATGATCTGGCATTAATGGACTGGCTCAATTTACATATCTGGCCAGCAGAAAAGCAGCATGTATCTGACGAATTTGTTTTCGACGGTAGCGTATATGCCATGGCAGAAATGATCCGTGGAGGAACAACGACCGTCAACGACATGTATTTTCACCATGAGGCCGTTGCCCGTGCCGGTTTACATAGCGGAATGCGTACTGTGGTCGGATGCAGCATTCTGGAATTCCCGACCGGTTATGCCGACAACGCCGCAGGATATCTGGAAAAAGCCATTGCGGCAAAATCTGCTTATGCAGGTCAGCCCGGCATCGATTTTCGTCTTGCGCCACATGCCCCCTATACCGTAGCAGATGATACGTTCAAGAAAATTGTCGCTTTGTCTGAACAGCACGCTATGGGAATTCATTGCCATATTCACGAAACCCTCGATGAAGTCAATGACAGCCAGAAACAATACGGTATGCGACCTTTGCAGCGCCTGCATCATCTGGGGCTGCTGAGCTCTAATCTGATCGCAGCCCACGTTGTACATGCAACCGACGCGGAAATTACCTTAATGGCGGAGCAAGGCGTACATGTAGCACACAATCCCGCCAGCAATCTTAAACTCGCCTCCGGTTTCGCCCGTATTCACGACATGCAAACGGCAGGAATTAACGTTGGCATCGGTACTGATGGTGCCGCCAGCAATAATAAACTCGATTTGTTGGGTGACTTGAGAATGGCGGCGTTGCTCGCTAAAGCACAATCTGCCAATCCGACGGCGCTGAATGCCACTGCGGCGCTCACGATGGCAACCTTGTCAGGTGCCAAGGCGCTGGGACTGGATAAACAAATCGGTAGCCTGGTAGCAGGAAAACAAGCCGATGTGATCGCGATTGATTTATCGGATCTGGAAACGCAACCGCTCTACGATCCTATTTCGCAAATTGTCTATGCCGCAAGTCGAGATAAAGTCAGCCACGTCTGGGTCAATGGTAAAGCCTTGATGCAGAACCGTGTGTTAAGCACGCTGGACTGCGGACAATTACAGGACAAAGCACACTGGTGGCAACAACGGATCAGCCCCTCCGGTACAAAGAACTGAATCTAATTTGAATGAGCCATTGGGACTCTCCTCTCAATGGCTCAGACTCAAGTTGAGTTTATTTACAGGAGTGACGCCAAATCACCCCAGTAACGTTATTAATCCCAGTGCTACACGGCTCGCTCAAGCTCGCATAGCCTTCGTCGTTATACATTGCCAGGACAATGTTGCGTCGTTTCTGATGTGAGATTCTGATTCGAAAATGATTGAAATAATTTTCGATAAAATCAATGAAAAAATAAATATGCGACAAAGATCGCCGCGATCACTCCGGCAAAATCGGCCAACAGGCCAAGTGAAATCGCATAACGTGTTTTGCGTACGCCTACCGAACCAAAATACAGGGCAACGATATAAAACGTCGTATCTGCTGATCCCTGAAAAATACAGGCCAGCCGCCCCACAAAAGAATCCGCTCCATAAGTCTTCATTGCATCGACCATCATCGCCCGGGAGCCACTGCCACTCAGCGGTTTCATTAATGCGGTAGGTAATGCCGGAGTGAAATCGTGATTCATTCCTAGTTGAACAAAACACCAGTCAAAAGCAGAAACGACCAGTCCAAGAACGCCAGAATTACGCAGGACGCCGATCGCAACCAGCATACCTACCAGATAAGGAATAATCGTCAGCGATGTCTGTACGCCCCCTTTTGCGCCCTCAATGAATGCCTCATAGACATTCACACGCTGACGCATTGCAGCGATGATAAAACTAACGATAATCGTCAATAACAATAAATTACTACTGACTTTAGAGAAAGTTTCTATCTCTGCACGGCTCATATAATGACTCATGTACCAGACCATACCGCCAATCAATGCCGTACCGCCCCCTAACCAGCCCACAACAACGGCATTCAACAGATTAATACGCTGACATATAGCGACGGCGATCAGACCAACGACAGTGGCGACGTAGGTTGCAATCAGGCAGGGAATAAAAATATCAGATGGATCATGCGCCCCCAGCACGG
The DNA here is from genome assembly GCF_049339385.1 of Undibacterium sp. SXout7W. Classification (NCBI taxonomy): domain Bacteria; kingdom Pseudomonadati; phylum Pseudomonadota; class Betaproteobacteria; order Burkholderiales; family Oxalobacteraceae; genus Undibacterium; species Undibacterium sp. SXout7W. The sequence goes on from NZ_JBMPPF010000006.1 coordinate 137,270, forward strand.
CTCTCTGCGCCATGATTGCCAATGGAATCAGGGTTAAACCCGATGTGTGCAGGACCAGAAACATAATCTGGGCGTCGCTCGCCTCCTCTTTACGCGGATTCAGGTTCTGCAAACTCTCCATCGCTTTCAGGCCAAACGGTGTTGCTGCATTATCAAGCCCAAGCAAGTTAGCTGAAAAATTCATGACCATATGCCCATTGGCAGGATGATTTGCTGGTACTCCCGGAAATATGCGCGCAAAAAAAGGAGCAATCATCCGTGCCAGAAATTGAATCGCTCCTGCCTTTTCACCAATATTCATGATGCCTAGCCAGAGCGTCATCACACCTGCTAAAGGCAAAGCGATATCCATTACACCGGTGCGGGCGGATTCAAATGTCCCGTCTATTATTTTTTTAAATATATCGACATCACCAAGCAACAACCATTGCCCCAGCGCTGCGACAAATCCGATCAGAAAAAAACCTGCCCAAATATAGTTAAGTACCATGTTATAAAAAATAAATGAATGCGATACCGTTTTATCATGAAATCACTGTTTGTCTGGTACAAATTTCCGCGTTTTGCCAGATAACAGCAATAATGCCAATCCAGTAATGGCAGGTAACATCCGGTTGCAGTTGTTACCAAGCGTGGCAATATCCGTGTCAGCGTAGTCGCAGAGCCGATCGTTATATCTTCATCAAATTGAAGGAGATATAAAGTGAAACCAGCCATCAGACATACCATCGCTTTGCTGTTCCTGGCGGCGGGTATCCATGACGTTGCGAATGCACACGATCGCGAACATGAATGGCGCAGAGAATATCCGCCGTTGTATCAACGTGAGCCTATCCGTCAATACAACTACATTTATTATCCTGCGCAACAGATTTACTACTCGCCCGACTATCGCACATGGTATTGGGCAAATGGCGCTGGCTGGCAAGTCAGCAATGCGCTTCCGTATTACCTGAATATCGACATGCGTTTCGGTGGAGTACCAATCGTACTCAATTCAGCACGGCCCTATGTGGAACATGTTTATGTCGAACAGAATTTTGGCCGCCCCTGGCGCGAAGCCAGGGATTCACGCCACTATCGTCCGTATGACAGGAGATATGAGGATCAACATGAGTGGCGCGAGCATCGCCGTGAAGGCTGGTGAGCCGTCTTAATTGCCGACCAGACTGGCGGCGATATTGATGGAAAATCCAAACACAGCGACATTGAAAAAGAAGCTCAGTATGGATTGCGCCAGCACGGTCTTACGCATCTGCTTGCTCATGACCGAAATGTCGGATGTCTGAGCCGCAACAGCAATCGTGAATGAAAAATATAAAAAATCCCAATAATCCGGCATTTGCTCATCATCAGGAAAATGAAGCGGGCGCTGGTTTTCGGGCGCATTATAAAAAAGCAATGCGTAATGAAAACTGAAAATAACAGCGAGTAAGGCCCAGGAACCAAGCACGGTTGTACCAGTAAACAGATACTTTAAAATTCTCAGATCCGTTGGCACACCTTTGACCATTGCCAGTTCGTGCACAATCGCCGCAAGACTGATGACGGCTGAGATAGACAGCAATGCCAGAACAGTGACCGCGCTGGCATCTTCTTGCCTGGCGATTTGTCTTACACGGTGATGATTAGCCCGCATCATCAGCCACCCCATCAGCAGCAAATAAGACCAGACACCGACGTTCCAGCCCATCAGCGCCCGCGTCACCAGATGCCAGTTTCCTGGCAATACAATCGCCACGGCGACGCCAAGAAAAAAAGTCAACGCCAACCGTGGACGTTGCAAGAAAAATTTCCTGGCAGCATGCATATATTTGCAATCTTTCTGATTTAAGGGGGAGTATATGCTAATCATCGATGCTATCGCTTTGTTTTAAAAGCCAATCTCATTCAACGACATGATACTGGGGATAGTATATATCAGAGAAACTCACACAAAAATACACTGATACCAACTGTTACGTTCAATTACCATTCCGGAGACAGCTACTGCACAAAAGCCATTTCATTTCCCTCAAAAATCATTACACTATGAACAGGAACGCTGGGAACAGCGAGAATTTCATCTTTCTTCTGTTCCCCATCAAGCGCTTAGCGTACATTACCCAAGAGGAAATCATGAGCAAACATTACCGCCGTCTGCCACTGGCGACAGCCACATCAGGCATGGTATTGGCTGAAGATGTACTGGACAAGCTGGGTCATGTGCTGCTGCCCGCAGGAACTACGCTGACAGATAAAATGCTACATTCACTTGAGCAACATGATATTCACCAGCTTTCAATCAATTCTGAAGTCACGTCCGAAGCGGATCAGGAGCAAGAACATCAAGTGAAAATAGAAAGACTCAAGGTTATTTTCCGTCACGGTCCGTACGATGCGCCCACCAGCTACCTACAAAACTATATTCAACAATATCGTCAGGGAGAGATCAAATGACTGCGATGAGTGAGCTGAAGGTTCCGCTGGAAGATATCGTCAAACAAATACGGGATTTGCCTACGCTGCCCGCCGTTGCGCAAGAAATGCTGAACGATCTTGATAACGATCATTGCAGCCTTGATGCCATTACAGAAAAAATTGCGATGGATCAGTCTATTGCTGCCAAGGTGCTGCGACTGGCTAACTCATCTCATTATGGCAACAACTCTAAAGTCGTGACATTGCAACAGGCAACCGCCATGCTGGGGGTCAAAAGTGTCAAAAATCTGATCCGCATGTCGATACTAAGCAAGTCATTTCCGGCCTCACGTTGCCCAGAATTTGATTTTCGTGGTTTCTGGCGTCACAGTATCGCCACTGCCATCTGCGGAGAATTGATTTCGCGCGCCCTGCACATGAAACATGATTTCGCCTTTACCGCCGGATTACTGCATGATATTGGCAGACTGGTATTGGTCAACTGCTACCCGCAACATTACAGCGAAGTCTATCGCTATCAAAAACGCATGGACTGTCCACTGATAGATGCAGAACGTGCAATTCTGCATCTGGATCACGTAGACGCTGGTGTGGCACTGGCAAACCAGTGGCATTTTTCGGAGGCTGTCTGCGACGCAATACGCGGGCATCACCATCCCGAACAAGAGGGACTCAATCCACTGGCATCAGTCATTCACGTTGCTAATGCAATTGTGCACGCACTGGATTTAAGCCAACAAGAAAATGATCTGGTCCCCTTGCTGTCAGGCGTAGCATGGGATACGCTTGCGTTATCAGAAACTGAGTATCTGGCGATTTTCAGAGAAACCGAAATGCGTTTCGAAGCACTGGATCAGATCGTACTTTAAATATATTTTCGCCTACATGTATCTGGACAAAACAATTTTGGAACACCTGACTCACTTCAAGAGCACTGACTACCAGATTGAAGACATTCATTTGTTTCGTGATATCAATAGCGATAACCGACAACTCATTGCCCACATCATCAAAGACTGTGATGTCGTCAAAGCCAGAACTGGGCAAGTAGTCCTCGATGCAAACAGTTCAGGCGCCAGGTTATTCATTGTTTTAAAAGGATCTCTGGGTATTACCAAGATCAACGAAAACAATAATTTACTGGAAAACTCCATTACTCAATATCTCCCGGGAGAATGCGTTGGCGAGATTTCTGTTCTGGACGAAGAAATCCACTCTGCCACCATTTCGGCACTCTCTGACAGCGAGTTGCTGGTCATTGAAGCGGAAACTCTCTGGACGCTGATCGACGAATCGAATGGTGTTGCGCGCAACCTGTTGCAATTACTGTCTTTCAGAATTCGGGCAGCCAATGCGCAAATCCGAAACCGGCAGAAAGTAGGCGAGTTTTATCGCCAGTTATCAATGGTCGATGGGCTGACAGGTTTGCATAACCGCGCATGGCTCAACAATCAGTTACCCGGAATGGTCGATCATGCGCATGCGACTGGAAATCCGCTTAGTATCGTCATGGTGGATCTGGATCACTTCAAACGCTTTAATGATGAACATGGCCATTTACGCGGTGACGATGCGCTGCAAAGTGCGGCCAAAGTACTGAATGCAGGATTGCGCCCCACCGATTTTGCCGCACGGTTTGGAGGTGAAGAAATGATCGTGATCTTGCCTGGTACATCGCAAAAAGCGGCGATCGGCGTTGCGCAGCGCTTATGCACACGGTTGAGTAAAACAAAAATTTTTATCGATAGCCTGCGACCATTACCGCATATCACAGGTTCTTTTGGTGTTGCCACCCTCCAACCAGGCGAGGATGTTGCCACGCTGATGAGTAACGCCGACACCGCACTGTACCGTGCAAAAGCAGGTGGGAGAAACCAGGTATCGATCTGAATCATGATGTCGGGTAGCAATAAATAGTATTAGTCCCAGTCAGAACATATATATTCCCCCCAAAAAAACGGCCTCTTCAAAGAGGCCGTTTTAACGTTCTACATACTTATTTAAAAACTATAACCGATACCCAGTGTCAGCACCACTGGACGGAAGTTAATCGTCGTCTTGCGCTCAATACTGCCTGTCGTCGCCGTCATATCACTTTTTACCTCAGCAGTAGCAACGGATCCAACAATAGACCAACGATCAGTAAATTTATAGCTGGCACCGATTTGCGCGGCAAAACCATACGATTCCTTCAGCTGAATTTTAGTCGGGCCACCTGTTGCGATATCACCCAAAGGAGTGGACGTTGCATCAAAAAATTGCGTGTAATTGACACCAAGACCCACAAATGGACGAAACTTGTTCGTCACATCACCAAAGTTATAGTTAATGAATGCAGTTGGTGCACGTTGCTTAACTTTCGCAGTGATTCCATAAGCTGCCAGCGTACCGCGACCGTACACGTCATGTTTAGGTGGCAAACCCATAACGATATCAAGATCAAAATGATCTGTCAGCTTGCGGGTAAATCCAAACAATATCGTCGTTGCATTACCAACCGTCACACCCGCCGGTTGCGGAGTCAGAAATGCTGGCCCATTACTGGTTAAATCCGGGGATTGAGAATGAAGACCCAGATTAATCATTCCAGCCCGGAAAGTATTATCCTGTGCCAACACAGACGCCGAGCTAAGGGCAAACAACACACAGACGGAAAATTGAATTTTTTTCATGATATGGTCTCCTCTTATTTAGCCAGAACTTGCTGGAAGAAACCACGTGCCGCCGCATTACAGAATGGAGGAACCAATGTGCCATGATAAACACTGGCGACCGCTGTTGCAGGATCTTGTTTGGCTGCCACGGCAGCATTGATCGCAGCGGCTTTTGCCTGACCAAATCCGGCCTTTGCTGCCGCAAATGGGTCTGCGGCGCTGGTTGGTGTAGAGTCCACGTCCAATAAGGTCAATGCCGCTGCAGGCAAACCTTTGGCTTGGAAGTACCCTGCCGTCGCCTGTGAGCTTGCAAAGAACACCGTAGGATCACCATTACCGCCACACAACATGACTGGTACGGTCGGCACATAATTGCGCAAATCATTTTTAACGCCTGCTTTACGGAACGCATTGGCAGGTGCGCAATTGAGCGGATCAGCCGAATTGACATTGCAAGGATTTTTCTGTGCATCAGCCAGATACGCATTGCGATAACTGGTTTTGATCAGATTACCGTCACCAAAAAATGCGCCAAATGCTGGTGTGGATGGGCCTGGCAAGGAGTCTTTGGCAAACAAAGCGGTAGCGGGTAATTTGCCTGTCGTGAACAAGTCGGTGAAAGTCAGGCTACCTGGAATCAATGCCTCAATTCCAGTCGCGAATTTGTCTTCGTACACCTCATTGGTACTTGCATACAAGCCGCCATAGGATTTTTGCCAGCTGGTAGTAATCATAGGCAAAAATACCGTACCGCCAGCATTTGGACTACCCGCAAATACAGCATCACCCAACAAAGACATAGCATAAGGACCCGACATACCTGCCAGCGCTGTCACTTTAAATTCACTTGCATACGTTGTCTGCATCGCACGCTGTGTTGCCATCGCGACATGGCCGCCTTGGGAATAACCAGCGATCACCAGTTTGCCGGAATCCTGCGCAGCAATATTCGGGAATGCCTTACGTGCCGCACGCAGAGAATCGACCATATCGTTCGCTTGCTGCTCTGCATTCAGGTAAGGATGATAGGACAAAGCCGAGGTGTCGTAACCCGCAAAATTAGAAGCAACGACGATAAATCCTTGCGCAGCATACATCGCGGCTACCAAGCTCGCCTCAGAGTTATCGCGCAGATTTGCCATGTTGAATGATTTCTCAACCGTTGTGCCATGGGCATACAACAGTACTGGGCGAGGTCCTGTACACGCAGCATCAGTTCCGGAAGGAACCATAATAGCGCCAGTTGCATCCGTAGCCTCATTCGCACCACCAACCGTGGTGTATTTCATGTAGTAAGTGCTGATTTCGCACTTAGGAGCACCCGTAATTTGCGTCAGACCTGGCTTGGCTGCATCCAGCATCGCTTTAAAAACAACCGGATCTAATTTCGTTAATGCTGGGCCCGTTGCCTGTGGAATTGGTACCAACACTGGCGGATTAGCGACCAGCGTGCCGCGTGCTACGCTGGAATCGATGGTTGGCCCCGGACTTCCATTACCTCCGCATGCTGTTAACACAGCCGCAGACAGCAAACCAAGCGCTACTTGATATTGACGCATTATTGTCTCCCGTAAATTTATTATTAAAATAAGAACCGCATCTTGACCAGATGAAAAGGCACGAGCGTTCCAAAAACCAATGCTAGTATGTCATTACACCCTATAGCTGAATAGCAATTAATATCAATCTAGAGTAAATCCTCTTAAAAGCTAAACACATCTGTTGAGGCAATGAGTAATTTACTCTCAATTTATATAAAAAAAGTAACAAATTAAGTAATAAATACAGCAACATATGATATGCAAAACAGCATCATTTTTGTTAAGAAAAGTCACAAGCGTGATGATGATTGATTCTATGAAGCGAGCCTGCCGCTATTTGACTGTAATCTGATTTACACTTGGCTGAGTGATAAAGAAAGGTTCTCTATGCGCACCAATACATTCTCGGTTATTTCTCTTGCATGCATCATCGCAGGTACGGCCCTTCATGCCGTCGCGGCCCCCAACCAGCTTCAAAGAATTACGGATGCAAAAGAAATACGTGTCTGTATCTGGCCAGATTATTACGGGATTACCTTTCGCAACCCAAAAACCCGCAATTTATCAGGCATTGACATTGACTTGTCGGGCGAACTTGCAAAATATCTGGGTGTGAAACTGAAATACGTCGACAGTTCATTTCCACAGTTGATCGATAATCTGACCAATGACCAGTGTGACATCGCCATGCATGCAGTGGGCGTGACGCCTGCACGTAGTGCCAAACTACAATTTAGTCAGCCTTATCTGAGAAGCGACATCTACGCCATTACGACCAAGGCGGGTACAGCGATCCAGAACTGGGCGGATATTGACAAGCCAGATCGTGTTATTGCAGTACAAGCGGGAACGCTGATGGAACCGATTATGCAGCAATCGCTTAAACAAGCGAAGTTACTCTCAGTCAAACCGCCGATGACGCGCGAACAAGAGGTAGAATCTGGACGAGCAGATGCTTTTATGACTGATTTTCCATATAGCCGCCGTATGCTGGAAACAACCGATTGGGCACGTTTGGTGGCACCGCCAAAACCGTTTCATCTGACTGATTATGCGTATGCGACTGCACCTGGTGACAAATCGTTGATTGAAAAAGTCAACGCGTTTATCGATATCACCAAAAAAGATGGCCGCTTGCTGACATTTGCCCGCAAACACAAACTCGATGCCATCGTCATTAAAGAATAATGATTGAATCAACTTCACTTACATGCCCCTGAAAAGCCAATTGATTGTTCTGATCAGAAAATCCGCATTCTGGATGCTGATCGGGATCATCTTCAGCATGGGCATACTGTTAGGTACTGTCTATTTACTGAACCGTGATAAGGCTCTGGTACTCAAAGAAGTTCATGCTCGTGGTGAGTTGCTGAGCAAAATGCTCGAAAGCCATGTCACACGCACACTGGCTTCAACTGACAATACGCTAAATGTGATCACGGGAACGCTAAATCACTGGGAATATCAAAGTTCCGGCTTAAAAAATGCCACTGAAGTCTGGGAAATTCTCAAGACGAATACGATTAATTCCACCCACTTGCGTTCCGTTTCCATTTTAGATATCAATGGCAATGTGCTGGCTAGCTCAGATCGTCAGAATATTGCCAAACATCTCGACATGACAGAAATGGGTTTTGTCCGGGAATTAAACAGTACGCTCGAACCTGGGTACCCATTATTCATCCGTGACATCAATGAGCTGGGACCGGATGGAAAAAGTGTATCCAAATCACCCACTTTGGCTCACTCTCTACCGTTCGCAAAACTAATACAAATGCATGACGAAAAGCTGATCTTGCTTGCTATCGTCAATCCCCGTTATTTCCTCGAAGATTACACAGAAATGCTGGGGCAAAAAATCAACTTTGCCAGCTTGTTTAATTTTCAGGGCAGCGTTATCAGTACAACAGAATCTGAACACTTCATTGTCGGTAAAAATTACAAAACCTTTCCGATTTTTGATGACATCAACAGCGAAAAAGAATTCGGTCAATTCCGGTTCTCAGAAAATGACTCTGTCTTTGAGCCTGATATTTATACAATCCACTTCCGTTCCCCGCGTCATTATCCAGTGATCGCTGTCATTGGCTTATCAGAGACTTATGCATTAAATCAATGGCGAATGAATTCTCGTAATCTGAAATGGAGTGGAATTGCCGCAGCCATTTTTGTTTTGGTCTGCGCAGGATTACTGACCTGGTTCATGCGTCTCCGTGATCGCTTTGAAACAGAGCTGAAGTTATCAAAAATACGTGCTGAAGAAGCAAATAACGCTAAAAGCGTATTTTTATCAACGATGAGCCACGAAATACGCACGCCGATGAATGGAATCATTGGCATGAACAGTTTGCTCAAAGATACCCCTCTTGATAGCAGACAAATTGAACTGGTCAATACCGTCGAAGAATCTGCAGCAGCGCTGATGTCCATCATCAATGACATTCTGGATTTTTCAAAAATCGAAGCCGAGAAAATGCACATTGAGCACACCGATTGTCACTTGCTGACATTGACGGAAGCTTGTGTAGATATTCTGTCTGAGCGCGCTGCCAGAAAACATCTGAAATTGATGAGTTATGTCAACCCAGATTTACCGGCTATATTCAGCGCAGACTCGGGAAGAGTGCGTCAGATATTACTAAATCTGATCGGAAACGCCATCAAATTTACGAACACTGGAGAGATTTCAGTGGAAGTCAGTGGCGTGGGTAAAACAATGGGGAAGTGGCATATCAGGTTTGAAGTACGGGACACCGGTATTGGTATCGATCCTGAGGTTCAACAAACTCTATTTGCACCTTTCGTACAGGCTGATAATTCCATCACAAGGCGTTTTGGAGGAACCGGATTAGGTTTATCCATCTGCAAACGACTTGTAGAACTCATGCATGGTCGGATCGGTGTCGATAGTGCCGTTGGTAAAGGCTCTTGCTTCTGGTTCGACATTCCGCTTACAGCATTGACGGTATCTGAGAAAGCAGCGCTACCAAATATGCTGCCAGATACTCCGTCATTTAAAAAAGTATTAATCTTGACCAACAGCGAACGCTGGAATCGTCTGCTGAGTCGTTATCTGCATTCATGGCAAATACAAACAGTCAATGCCAATACCAAAGAAGCAGCGCTCGAACTCCTGACTGAAAAGCAGGATATACCGCTGGTGATTGTTGATGCAGATATGAGTAATGGCGACGCGCATGAATTCGTTCAAAATATCACGCAATCACATCCGCATCTGCAATGCATACTGGCAAGCAGCCCGGCTCACGTGGTCAATAGAAACAATATCCCAAATCTATATCGAGTCTTGCAGCAACCTATCAAGAAATCCAATCTCTTTGAATTGCTTGCAACATCCGCCCTTATATCTACGCCCGCAGCAGAACATATTTCTTCGATAATCAAGACAAATCAGGAGGCAATAGCTTCAATAGAAAACCCTCAGCCCTCCCAAGTACCGTCACTACCTACCCCATCTGCACAAGCTGATGAGACCAAAAATTTGATACTGGTCGTCGAAGATAATCTGATTAATCAGAAAGTTGCTGTCAGCATGCTTCAAAAATTTGGCTATCGTACTATGGTGGCAAATAACGGGCAGGAAGCGCTGGATATTCTTTCTCAAGACTCATATGCATTAATCCTGATGGATTGTCATATGCCGGTGATGGGTGGTTTGGAGGCGACACGACTGATACGGCAAAAAGAGCAAGACACGGGGAATCATATCCCCATCATTGCAGTCACAGCAAATGCCATGCAGGACGAGCGCGATCATTGTATTGAGGTCGGCATGGATGACTATCTCTCCAAGCCCATCGTCAGGGCTGATCTCAAGACAATGCTGGATAAATACCTGTCACCAGCATCTGCAACAAAGATCAGCGCTGAATAAAATTCGTTCTGAAAAAATACCTCAACTGGTAGCTATACGGCAGATCAATGCATTTTTTTGAGCAGATGGTCTAAAGATAATCTGCCAGGACCAAAAGCAATCAGCACCAATAACAGTATTCCCCAATAAAAATGATCATTAATGGCGGCTGGACATTCGAACTGCCATAGCTGAGGATACGAAATCACTGCCATCACATTCACTGCCAGCAATCCCAAGGCGGCAGGACGCGAGAAGAAACCAATCAACAATAGTATTGAAAAAATCACCTCTCCTCCTGTCCCGGCAAAGGCGGCCAGTTCCGGCGGCAACAAAGGGACAGTATATTCTTCCCGAAACAAGGACAGTGTGGCAGACCAGTCTGACAATTTAAGCTGCCCGGCTTTAAAAAACTGCCAGCCAATAAACCCGCGCAAACCCAGACTCAATAAGCTACCGCCCCACTCATTCAACAATTGATCGAAACGCATGCTGAAAGAGTGAAGGCGTAAAAATACATTCATATTGTTCTCCTCGTAGATTGACTATGTATCGGTCGGATAACTACATTCATTTCTTACACTAGCGTATGCATTTCACTAAACTCTGTATGTCACCTTCATTCGCGAAGGCGTTGAAGATGATCGGCAGAATCATTGGTATCTTCGGAATAAGGTTACTGGCAGACGTTAATATCTAATCCTGTGAAAATTCCGCTCTGATAAACAGTCCTTCGGCAAACCATGTCTGAAGGCTTTGAGCAATATTGAATTCAGCATCCGCACTCAATGCCACGTCAAGAGCATCACCGAGTAAAGAGCCATGTTGTAATGCATTCAGCGCAAGGTGATCTGCTTTGCTGATTGACTGAAGTCTTACTCGCCATTCAGGGCGGGAAATAATGCCGTAATTACGCTGCTCAATTGTCTCAGGAAAAATAATCTCATCTGACTGGTGAGCGTGCCAGATATCGACAACACTATATCTGGACTCAAAAAGAGCAGCAGCTGGATTCCAGAGCAACCTGGCCTTCTGCAAATCGTGCTCACTCTCCGCTGCTACAGCCATCAGAGCTGGCAAAGTTAACGGTAAGGCATCGGCAGCGTAATACGCCAGATGCATGCCCCACTCCAGACGAGCAACCTCTGCAAAATAAGGATAATCATCCTTAATATGACTATTCGATAGAAACTCCGCCAGATGGCTACCAAAGTAATGTAAATTTCCAGATTGAGAAGGATGCGCCTGCCCGTATGCGCGCGCCATTTGCTCAAAGAATTCCAGCCCGACCAACTGATACAAGACCGGATATGCTTGCTGCAGAGCTGCCCCCCAGATGGCACTCTGATTTCCCCTATACAGGGCGAGACGATCTGACAAATTGCTGGCAGGCTTCAGTTGCGGGGCAAAGTCGCTCGACGTCATTGTCGACGACATGACATCAGCAAATTGTTGCTGCCATTGTGAAATTTTATCCATAGGACGAAGCCGATCAGCCCTTCATGACTGCGAAAACACTTGAGCCGCGTAAGATTCGGCTTTACGCGCCTCGGCAAGCAGAACATCCAACTCAGGAATATCAGTATCCCATTCAATGAGCACTGGCACCTGAGAGCCAAAGTGACGGCATGCATGGCGATATAAATCCCAAACAGGATCAGCAACCTGACAACCATGATGATCAATCAGTACGAGATCCGACTGCAAATGTCCGGCGAGATGCATTTCTCCGACAGAGCCGGCGGGTAATCCTGCAATACACCTTAGTGCCGCTAATGCATCTTCCTGATGGTTGACTTGATTCACATACAGATTATTCACATCAAGCAAAATGCCGCAATCGGTACGATAAACCAGTTCAGCCAAAAACTCAGCCTCAGTCATGTCGTCATGTCCACAACGAACATAACTAGACACATTCTCGATCAATATCCGGCGTTGTAAAATTTGTTGCACATCGTCGATGCGCGAAGAGACAAGCTCTAAAGTTTCGGAGGTCAATGGCAATGGCAACAAATCATTTAAATGTTGTCCTGCAACCGTGCCCCAACATAAATGCTCGGAGATCAAGATGGGTTCTATCGTCTCCGCCAGGCGTTTAAGATGTGCAACATGCTTGGTATCGTAGCCTTTAACAGATCCCAGACCAAGGCCAACACCATGCAAGCTGATAGGGTAATCACGACGTAATTGCTTTAGTACATGCAAGTCATAACCACCGTCAGCAAAATAATTTTCTGAATGTACTTCCAGCCATCCTACTTCGACAGGAGCCCGCAAAAAATCAACATAGTGCTGACTACGCAAACCCACGCCGGCACCTTTCGGCATCAGCGCAGGATATTGAGAAGCTGTCATTGAAGAAGCTACCATTGCTGCCAACATCCGCCATGCAGACTAATACAGAACAATGTCATCATTTAGGATGATAGGTGATTACTCAGGAAGCTTTGGGCGCTTCAAGTTTACCGCCCATTTTTTCGCAAGAACCAGCGGGTACTTTTTTCCACTCAGCTGGATCATTATCTTTTTTAGCCTGGCCAGCGCAAGAATGGCTACCGGACTTCGTAGCGCAATCGTTCTGACCTGCTTTGGATACACCGAAACATTTTTCTGTTTTTGCTGGCTCGGCAGCCATCACAGCGGAAGAACCAACCAGACTTGCCAAGGCAACTGCGATCAATGCTTTGTTATTCATTTTCAATCTCCTGAAAAAATAAGCCCGATAACGGGGAAATAAAGGTGAAAAATCGGTACCACAACAGATAGTCGAACAAAACAGCAAAAACTTACACAGAGAAATCTTTTTTTGGGCAAATTGTCGATCAGCGAATTCAACTAACGAATGTAGCAGAATAATATACGTACAATATCAACGACCAGATTCAGCAATAAGATTAAGTAGTAAGATTCAGCCATAGGATTTAGCAACCAAGCCAGATATTACTGAGTCATTCGTTATTTATATACTAATTTTATTTTCTATTTTATGTCGCTCTCACAATTACGCAACAGTCTCGAGTCCTTCACTGCTCACCAGATGTCAGTGCAGGAGCTATGTAAAGTATGGCGTGGGCAAACTGAGTTGCTCGGAAAATTACCAACGCGGTATAGCAATGTGATGGAAGATGTATTGAACAGGCTTGAAGCTGGTAGCTTATTTACGGAAGAAAGTTGCTCCTTCAGTCAAAGTGATCTAATCGCTCATCTGGACGTATGGCTGGACAAGGCAAGCGCCCAGATCGCAACGAATTAGTGTAAGCTGCGCCCCTTTTAGTTTGTCATTCAGCAGGAAAGAACAAAATATGCAAAAAGTAAACTTTAGCCTTGAAGGCGAATTCGTTGAATTAAACCAGTTATTAAAACTGGTGGGTTTATGTGAAAGTGGTGGTGCTGGCAAGGCCATTGTCGCGAGTGGCGATGTCAGCGTTGATGGACAACAAGAATTGCGCAAGACAGCAAAAATTCGCGCTGGTCAGGTTGTCAGTATCGGGGATATCAGAATACAAGTCGTGGCGGACTGAGCTTCCTCTGAACTAGTTCAAACACGATAGATAGCAAATTAACCCGCAACAACCTCAGCCGGGCTATTTGACACTGCATTATTTGCCATAAAACGGGCGAGCATATTATCCATCGTATCGACATGGTGCTCAAACCACAATGGCAATTCTTCTGCCAGACGCTCACCCAGATCTGTTTCTCCTGCCTCGACGCGGCGACGGACTTCGCGCATGATTTCCAGCACGGAATCGTGCTCTTGCTTATGGCAACCGGCTGGTGGGAAATTACCTTCCGCCATCCATTGGTTTTCTTGCTCAAAGTGGGCAACAGAGTGAACAATAAGCTGATCCAGCCTTTCAATAAATGTCGCTGGATTGTTTTCCGATAACGCAGCACATAACTCGACAAACTCCTTGTGCGTTTCATCCATCGGTGTATAGCTGAGACTCAGACGATCTGACCATCCCCACGTTGCTGATGTCATATTGACTCCTGTAATCGTGTAACAAATAAAGACCAGATTATCGCTGATCAGCTTATTTCATGCTTGAGCAGCATCAGATACAGAAACAATATCAGCCAATAATCCACTCTGCCCCAAAAAAAACAGCACACCTGAGTGCGCTGTTTTTTAATGTCTGACTTGTTCAAGTTTTTATCGAAACAATGTCATATCGCATTGTCATATTCAACCGAATGCTACTAGAACTGAATTACTGGCAATCGTCAAAAGCGACGCTGAGTAATTGCGATTACCTAAAATGGAAATGAAAATTCAAGCGGTTGTATTGATATTACGTCCAAGATGGGATGGCAGATTGGGTACGGATTTATTGTCACTGACCGCTTCGATCAATGCAGTCGCGCTTTCCGCAGTTATTTCATTGGCTTTTTTTAACACAGCAATGCTGACGGCCTGACTGGTGCCGACATCAGCTAATGTTGTTGCTGTATTTGCTATACCGGTAACATCCATGACAATTCCCCTTATCTACAATTTTGTTAACGGTTGATCCTGAGGAATTCTTTAGGGATTTTCTATTTTTTTTGAAAATAAATTTTGCTGCAATCCATTAATAAGCCAATTCAATACGTTTTCGGGCTGATTCAAGTCCAGCCATACCACTTCCGATGGCAAATTGTCCGGTGCGATCACATCTGACGCAACCGCAACAATATGTGTGTCCATGACATAAATAGCGTCCCGCGCCATTGATGGGCGATACACTTCCAGCTTCGGGATGCTCTCCCATTTATACCCCTCAACCAGCGTGATATCCGCCGGTGACAGACGGCTCATCAGTGTTGTCAAAGGTGGTTCGATATCTTGCCGTAATTCGCTGGTAATCACGTAGCGATAGGGAGATGCCAGCAACACTTCGGACGCACCAGCCATGCGCAGGCGCGCACTGTCTTTCTGCGGTGGCTCGGTAATAATATCGTGATGGCTATGCTTCACCATATTGACTCGCCTGCCAGAAGTCACCAGCCCTCTGACAAGATATTCCAGCAAAGTCGTTTTCCCACTCCCCGACCACCCTACTACCCCTAGTATCTGCTCTGTCATTTTCTGTATCCGTTCAGATGTCATCTCTGTTCTGCGTTGGTTACTCTGTCTCAACATCAGAGCGCTATTCGATCACATCAGGATTGATATTGTCCGTACTGCATTTCAATGTTGTACCTCGATGTCCTGGCAACGCTCTGCCTGTGTTCTTTCTATGCTCTGGTAATGTTCTTTCGTCATTCCTTCGTCATATTTGAGTGTCAGACTTGTTGCATCGCAACAATTTTACCCTTAAGTATGACTACCACTATTCTGAAATATTTTCGCACATTACTTCCTATACTCTTACTGGTGTTCCAGTGCGATGTCATGGCAGAGAGTAATGCGATCGTCGTAGGGCAAGCAATCGATTTATCAGGCCCGAATGGCAGTATAGGGCGCGATTATGTTGCCGGTATCACGACGTATTTCGATAGCATTAACAGCAGCGGCGGCATCAACGGCAAACGCATCAAATATCTGGCGCGCGATGATCAGGGAATCCCTGCGCAGTCAGCCAAGGCAGTGACTGAATTGCTGGAGAAAGACAAAGCCGAATATCTGCTCGGTGGAATTGGTGCTGCGGTAACGGACGCGGTCATCGCAGCACCGAAATTTGCTCAGAGTGGTCACACATTGTTTGCCCCGCTGATCGGCTCGGTCAAATCCTATGGCTCGAACGTGCTTTTCTGGCGTCCAAGTCCTGAGCAAGAGATGCAATATATTTTTTCTTACTTCGATAAACTGGGAATCAAGAGTGTAGGCATCGCTGTTCAGGAGTCAGCCTTGAATCAGGATCTGGTGCAATACGTTACGACAGAGTTGCGCAAACGCAACATGACTCTGAGTGGTACCGTTCATATTGGTAACTCCCCTGCCAGCATAGACAAGGAATCCAACGCCCTCGCCAAAGCCAATCCAAATGTTGTGATCACTGTCGCTGACACACTGGGTACAGGCATGTTTTTGAAAGAATTTCGCAAATATGCCCCAAAAACCTTTGTCGCAGGTATTTCATTGATCAATCTTGATACTCTGGCTGAAGTCGCCGGTGCAAAATCGCTGGAGTGGACGGTCTTTTCACAAGTCGTACCCAATCCGCTGGCAAAAAAATCACCAATTCAGATTGATCATAGCAATATGATGAAAAAATTTCGGGATGAGGATATCTCCTCTCTGACTCTGGAAGGATTTGCTGTCGCCAAAACACTGGTGAAAGCGATTCAATTATCCAAATCCGGTAAAGACGGCTTACAGGCATTGGCAGCGCAAAAAGGATTGCTTGATCTGGGTGGAATGATGATTATGCCTTCCAGCAATAACCAGCATATGTCCAATTTCGTGGAAATGGCCTTGTTCAAAAAAGGGGGCGGACTGTTATTTTAAGCTGGCAGATAAAATAATTATTCCCCTGAAAAAAAGCCCTCTTCCTTACGGACAGAGGGCTTTTTGTTTGGCACCTAGATTCAATGCCTTCATCCAGGTGCTACTCGTCTTAAGTAATACGCTGATCAGCCGCTATTACGTAATCCCGCCGCAATACCATTGATCGACAAATGAATACCCCGGCGCACACGTTCATCCTCGTCACCTTGACGATAGCGCTCCAGCAACTCCACCTGTACGTGATTCAAGGGCGACAGATAAGGGAAGCGATTGCGGATCGAGCGCTTTAATAAAGGATTGGCTGCCAGCAGTTCATCCTGACCGGAAATAGCCTTCAACACAGCAATCGTAGTTTCATGCTCCTGTTGAATCCTCGGGAAAATTCTCTGGCGCAAGGCATCATCTTTGACCAGTTGCGCATAGCGACTGGCAATGCCGATATCACTCTTGGCCAGCACCATTTCCATATTGGAAAGAACGGTGCTGAAGAAAGACCATTCCTTGAACATGGCCTGCAATGTTGCCAGACCGTTGTCCGGATGCGCCTGCAAATAAGACTGCACAGCAGCGCCAAAACCGAACCAGCCCGGTAACATCAGACGACATTGCGACCAGCTGAATACCCACGGGATCGCCCGTAAATCTTCGATAGCAGTAGATTTTTTACGGGAAGCAGGACGGCTGCCGATGTTCAATCCGGCAATTTCTGAAATCACGGTCGATTCCCAGAAATATTGCTCAAAACCTTCCGTTTCATAAACCAGATGACGATAGGCCTTGAACGCATGATCAGACAGTTCTTCCATCGCAGACAAAAACTCGGGGCGTGGCGCAGCTTCCGTATGTGCCAGCAGACTGGCTTCCATCGTCGCAGCAGCCAATACTTCCAGATTACGACGGCCGACTTCTGGATTACCGTATTTGGCCGTAATCACTTCACCTTGTTCGGTCAGACGAATCTGTCCCTGCACCGCGCCTGCGGGCTGCGCCAGAATCGCCTGGTAGCTAGGGCCACCGCCACGTCCAACCGAGCCGCCACGTCCGTGGAATAAGCGCAAACGTACCTGATGTTTGGAAAAAATATCGATCAGGTCCAGCTCTGCTTTATATAATTCCCAGCCAGAAGTCAGGAAGCCACCGTCTTTGTTACTGTCAGAGTAACCAAGCATGACCTCTTGCGCATGATGACGGCTGCTCAACAATCTCGCATAGGCGGGTAAAGCAAATAAGCGATCCATGACGGGTGCGCTGTTTTGCAAATCGCCGATGGTTTCAAACAGAGGAATAATATTGACATCCAGACGCGCTTCCGCCGGATGCAACAGACCGGACTCTTTCAGCAAGAGCGCCAGTTCCAGCATATCGGACACACCATCTGTTTTCGAGATAATGCAATTCGGTACTGCCCCTTTGCCATAACGCTGCTGCGCAGTGGCTGCGGCACGATAAATCGCCAACTCAGACTGGGTTTCCTCAGAATACGTCAGATAAGGTGATGCCAACGGACGCGCTGAGCTGATTTCTTTGACCAGAACCTCAATGCGCTGATCTTCGTTCAGTTCCAGGTAACGCAATTCAGGATTGACTGCTTGCAATAATTCGGCGACCACACGCTCATGTACATCAGAATTCTGGCGCAAATCCACCGGTGCCAGATAAAAGCCGAACACGCGGATGGCACGGCGCAAATGACGCAGACGGCCACGGGTAATCGCCGCAGAACCATTGGTCAGCAAAGACTGATGAACAATATCGAGCTCGGCAGCGAACTCTTCGGCAGTCTGATAGGCTGGCGCGTCGCCGCTGGCGTGTATGACTGGCTCCAGACCCAGCAATTGTCTGGAAGTTGCTGCCAGGCGGGCATACATGCCGCTGATCGCCAACCGATAAGGTTCATCAGAACGGTGGGGTGAATGATCGGGGGAACGTTGCGCCAGTGCGAGTAATTCATCAGACACACTGACCAACAGATTCGCCATCGAAATCTGCGAACCCAGAGTGTGTAACTCATCGAGATAAAACTTAAACGCACGCGTTGCCTGCATTGCCAGTGTTTTTTCCAGCACACTGGCGGTCACAAACGGATTGCCGTCGCGGTCACCGCCGATCCAGCTACCCATTTTCATGAAACTGGGTAATTCTGTGTTTGCCACAGCGGGATCTTTGCTTGCCAGCAAGTCTTCCAGACCTGCATACAGATGAGGCAATTCGCGCAGGAAGGTATAGTCGTAAAAGCTCAGACCATTTTCCACTTCATCCAACACCGACAATTTAGACGTACGTAACATCCGTGTCTGCCACAGAGTCAGCACGGCACGCGCCAGTGCTTCTTCGTTTGCAGCGGACTCTTCTGGTGTTAATTGCATCCGGTCGCGCTCGTCGAGCAAGCGCGTGATCACCATCTGACAATTCAGGATACTCTTACGCTGCACCTCGGTCGGGTGCGCGGTGAGTACCGGAAACACTTGCGCAGTCTCAAAAAAATCCAGTAACTGTTGCGTGCTGTGGCCGGTCTTATACAGGGCCTCGATGGTGTGCGCCAGACTACCCTGACGTGGCGCAGAACCAGCAATCTGGTGGGCGCGCGTACGACGAATATGATGTTGGTCTTCTGCCAGATTCACCAGATGGGAGAAATAACTGAAGGCGCGAATGACCTGCGTGGTCTGATCGTTGGTCAGCGTGTCGAGTGTTGTTTCCAGCTCGGCTCTGGCCGCTTCGTCAGCATCGCGACGAAACCGGATGGAATTCTGGCGTACCTGTTCAATCAGATCGAAGATCTCGTCTCCGTGCTGATTTCTGACGGTATCGCCAAGTAGTCTGCCTAATCTGCGGATATCTTCCCGCAGGCTCTGGTCTTTGTCGTCGCTGATGTCGTTCATTTTTGATGGTAGTAGGAGATAGGCATTCAAGTGGGCATTCATGCTGACAAATTTTAAGCGATGGATCGTATTTGATTGATGAAATATCTTGTTGCAATATCAAGCGCAACCATCATTGTTGATCATGGAGCGACCATCAGCGTCTATGCAAACACCGACAGACACTGACAAACACTGACAGATACTGATAAGTGCTGCTAAATACAGGTAGATGCTGATGTTGCGCTAGAATTTCTTTAATGCAATTTCCGTGTTGCTATTTTGGGTGTGGCTGTTACACGACCAGATATGGTCAGGCAACTTTCTTGATCTGATGACTGCGCTTAACGGCATGCAACAAACCTTTGGTCGAGCTGTCGTAGTCTTCCTTGACTGCCGCAGGATCGAGGCTGATTAATTGCTGCGCCAATGATTTTCCCAGCTCCACTCCCCACTGATCAAACGCATTGATGTCCCAGATCACGGACTGCACAAACACTTTGTGTTCGTACAGGGCAATCAAGGCGCCAAGAGAACGCGGCGTGAGTGAATCCAGCAGCACGGTAGATGTCGGGCGGTTGCCTTCAAACACGCGTGGCGCCAGCATCTTTTCTGGCAAATCTCCTAATTCGGCGCGGACTTCGTCGATATTTTTACCCCACGCCATTGCCTTGGATTGGGCAAAACAGTTCGCTAACAAGGCTTGGTTGTGTCCCGGCAAACCGGCATCGTCGTCCGCCACGACGATAAAGTCAGTCGGGATAATGGTTGCGCCCTGATGCAGCAATTGAAAATACGCATGCTGACCATTGGTGCCCGCTTCGCCAAATAAAATCGGCGACGTGGTGTAATCCACCCGCTGCCCTGCACGCGTCACGGATTTACCGTTACTCTCCATTTCCAGCTGTTGCAGGTAGGCTGGCAAGCGTGTCATGCGCTGGTGGTAGGGGGCGATGGATAAGGCTTGCAGGCCCATGAAATTAATATTCCAAACGCCAATCAGCGCCATCAGCACGGGTAAATTCTGTTCCAAGGGCGCCTGCGCAAAATGCAAATCCATTTCATGTGCGCCCGCCAGCATTTCCTCGAAGCGATCTGCGCCGACATACAGCGCAATCGAGAGGCCGATCGCGCTCCACATCGAATAGCGTCCACCCGCCCAGTTCCAGAACGGAAACACATTTTCTTCAGCGATACCGAATTCTGCCGCCGCTTTCACATTGGTGCTCAGCGCTACAAAATGCTGGCGAATCTGGTCCACGGGGCAACCATGAGAGAGCATCCACTCACGTGCGGTGCGCGCATTGGTCAGGGTTTCCATCGTGGTGAAGGTTTTGGAAGCCACCACAAACAGAGTGGTTTCGGGGTCGGCATTCGCCAACGCGTCGGCGACGTGGCGGCCATCGACATTCGAGACAAAATGCAGCGAGAGATTTTTCTGCGACCACGGAGCCAGCGCGATACATGCCATCTGCGGGCCAAGATCGGAGCCGCCGATGCCGATATTCACGATAGTGCGGATGGCTTTGCCGGTATAGCCTGACCAGCGCCCTTCGCGCACAGCATCGCTGAACGTTCGCATCTGCGCCAACACCTGATGCACGTCAGCGGCAATGTTTTCACCGTTCAGATTAAATGCTTCACCTCGGGGAAGGCGCAAGACTGTGTGCAATACTGCGCGGTTTTCGGTGTGATTGATGGCTTCGCCACGCAACATGGCATCGCGGCGGGATTCGACATCCTGTTGACGCGCCAGCGCCAGCAGATTCAGTTTCGCCGTGGTATCCATTCGCTGCTTGGAATAATCGAGCAAAATACCGCAGGCAGACGCAGAAAAATGCGTGAACCGCTGCGGATCAGCGCGAAACAATTCTTTCAGGCTGGGCATGTTGGTAGCGCGTTGCTGCAACAACACCCAGAGCGGAGTACGGGAAACAGAAGTAGCCATGATCTTGCTTTAATTTACTAAAATTAGTGAAATTTAAGGGAGTATATTCAATTTTCGCATTACTCTCGCCGTATTTAAAGGCGGGTAAAAATATACTACCCCCAGTATATTTTTACTTACCAGCAGCCGCAGCGGCACTGGCAAGGCTGCCGATGGCCGCCCAGTCACCCGCATTGATGAGCGATGCAGGACACATCCAGGAGCCGCCCACGCACAGCACATTGGATTGTTGCAGCAAAGCCGGAGTAGCTTCCACCGTCACGCCACCGGTCAGGCAAAAACGCACATCCGGGAACGGGCCGCCGAGCGCCTTCGCCATTTTGGTACTACCAACAATGTCAGATGGAAATAATTTGACCACGTTAAAACCATGTTCCAACGCCAACATCAGATCGCTGGCGCCACCGACGCCCGGAAAATAAGGCAAGCCCGACTCCGCAGCCGCTTTCGCCAATGCAGGCGTAATACCAGGGCTGATACCAAATGCCGCTCCGGTATCACGAACAGCATCCAGCTGAGCTTGCGTCAGGATCGTGCCAGCACCGACCGTCACTGTCGGGCAGGCATTCACGACTTCACGCAAGACAGTCATGGCGTTTGGCGTGCGCAAGGTGATTTCTACCGCTGGCAAACCGTTTTGCGCCAGCGTCGTGACGCAGCGTATCGCCTGATCGACATCATCTGTCACCAGAATTGGCAAAACACGGATCTGTTCCAGCTGGGTGATGATGCTTTGTTGTGTGTGTCTCATATTGGTCTCTTTAGTTGTTTCTCATATACAAGGGAGATGCGACTGCTGCGCTTACAAGTCAGATCGAAGTTGGTGTTGAGTTTGCCTGTGCGCTTGATAGTGAGCGTGATGGTGAGCAGGGTTGCCAACATCAGAGCATGCCCTGCATCACACTCATGCCATCTGTTTCTGCTTGTATTCAGTCGCTTCGGTCATCATCATTTCTTCTGATTTAATGTTTTCTGATACTCATCCTGCTATTCAATTGCTGCTGCGATTTGCTTCTGCTTCGTTGTTTCTACTCATCATCAATAAATGAATCGACGAATGAATCGACGAATGGCTCAATGACTGAATCGATTCATTCATCTATTCAGTCATTCAGTCATTCAGCAATTAATCAATAAAAAGTGTTGATGCACCATGTTCCGGCGCTGTTACCACGCGACGCTGCGCAGCAAACAAATCGCGGCCAAAGCCGAAAACTTCTTCTTTGTTCAATGCCTGCACATCACGCTGCGCCCACTCGTGCTCATCAACCAACGCGCGCAATTCACCGGTATGGACATTCAGCTCAATCAGATCACCATCGCGCACTTTGCCCAATGGCCCACCCTGCGCCACTTCCGGACTGACATGCAAGGCTGCTGGTACTTTGCCGGAAGCGCCGGACATGCGGCCATCGGTCACCAGCGCCACCTTGTAGCCAGCCGACATCAGACTGCCCAGCACCGGCGTGAAATGATGCAGCTCAGGCATGCCGTTGGCCTGCGGCCCCTGGAAAATCACGACGGCCACGAAGTCTTGATTCAACTCGCCAGCCTTATAGGCATTCACCAGTGCGTCCTGCGAGGAAAATACTTTGGCGGGAGCCTGAATGATCCATGCGTCTTCCGGTACGGCAGAAGCTTTCACAATCGCACGTCCCAGATTGCCTTGCAGCAAGCGCAGACCACCTGTTGCAGCAAATGGCTCAGTCACATTGCGCATGACCGCAGTGTCAGTCGATAGGGCGGGCAATGCCTCCCATGCGACCTGGCCTGCTTCGGTCAGCACAGGGCGTCCGGTGTGGCTATGCAAGCCCTGATCGCCATACACCGTCATCACATCGCCATGCATGAGGCCGGCCGACAGCAATTCACGCATCACAAACGTCGGGCCGCCCGCCGCTTCGAATGCATTCACATCCGCAGTACCGTTGGGATACACGCGGGTCAGCAAAGGCACAACGGAAGACAGCTCATCAAAATCCTGCCAGTCAATCAGAATGCCAGCAGCGCGCGCCACAGCGATCCAGTGAATTGTATGATTGGTGGAGCCACCGGTGGCCAGTAACGCGATCACGGCATTGACGATGGTTTTTTCATTGACCAGTTGACCAATTGGCTTGTAGTTGCCACTTTGTTCCGTGAGTTGCAGCACACGCTCTACCGCTGCATCGGTCAATGCGCCACGCAAAGGATCGGATGGATGCACGAATGCGGCACCAGGCAGATGCAGCCCCATGGCTTCCAGTAACATCTGATTACTATTGGCGGTGCCGTAAAACGTGCAGGTACCGGCGCTGTGGTAAGCCGCGCTTTCGGCAGCCAGCAATTCTTCCTTGGTCGCCTTGCCTTGCGCATACCGTTCGCGCACAGCGGCTTTTTCTTTATTTGACAAGCCAGAACCCATCGGTCCGGCGGGAATGAATACGGTGGGCAAATGACCGAATGCGAGCGCACCGATCAGCAAACCCGGCACGATCTTGTCGCAAATGCCCAGACATACCGTCGCATCAAACGCATCATGCGACAGCGCTACAGCGGTTGCCTGTGCAATCACATCACGCGAAAACAGCGACAGTTCCATGCCAGGCCGACCTTGCGTCACCCCATCACACATAGCAGGTACTGCACCTGCCACCTGTGCCGTTGCGCCGAAACGCAGCGCTGCTTCACGAATCTGCTGCGGATAGGATTCATAAGGCTGATGTGCCGACAGCATATCGTTGTAAGCAGTCACAATGCCGATATTCGGCTTCTGCGCCTGATTCAGCCAGATTTTGGTGCCGCTATCCATTGCCGCATTCGCATGTGCCTGATTCGCACAAGACAAACTGGCGCGGCGCGGACCACGGCCACGCATTTTTTCAAGCTGGGCAAGATAGTTACTGCGCAACGAACGGCTGCGCTCCACAATACGTTGCGTCACCTGATCAATGACGGGATGTAACGCCACTGGGGCAGAGGAAGGAGATGTCGTCATAAACTCACCTGTTGCTCGCGAAGAGCAAAATAATCACACGATATAAGAAAGCGGTTTCGTTTCAGTACAGCCTGCTGATCTGGGGCACTCTGCATCGGCAGGCTGATGATGCGACGCGTCGTCAGCAACAGCACTTACCGGAAATGCCTGCACAGATCAGAGACTGCGCCTGAGCAACTGAATACTCGGAATACTCACAATAAGAGGAATAAACGAAATACTGGGATGACGGCAAAGATAGCATAAATCTTCTTTTTCTGTAACAAACTTTCATATTTTTATTATTCAGCTTATTTTTTAATCACAACAATCAAATTTATCGTAATGAAACTACATTTTTGATTAAAATCAGGCATAATTGGAACATGTCATATTGTCGCGTGCACTGTAACTTTGCAGAAGAAGTTACAGGCAAAGCAATGCTACCGATGTGGCAGATGGGGCGGAAATCGCAGAGTGAATGGCATTGCACATAGAAGCCAAAGCGCAAGCCAGGGCGGATCACACCGGACAACATGCGGAGCCACCATACGGCAATGGCAGCTCTCTTTACAGCATGAAATCAGCAAATGAAGTGGTAGCAAACACCTCACCAGCAGCACCGCCGCTGTTATGCCGCCGTAGTATTGCAGACATAGTATTGCCGCTCTAGTAATGCAATGTAATACCAGCTAATACCAGCAAAAGAACACAACCAGACTAATCAGAATATTTCACGGAGTCAGCATGACCACATTTGTTTTATTTGGCGGCACTGGCGATCTTGCCAAGCGCAAAATCATCCCTGCTTTATACAGCGCGTTTGTGAACGGCAGGCTGGATGATCATTTCAAATTTATCGGTGCGGCCCGTGAAGGTTTAACAGATGATGAATACCGCCAGCGTGTCAGCGACAGCGTGGCGCAATACGCGTCCAAAGTCAGCGGCGGCACGCCTGAAAAGCTGGAAGCGTTCCTGACGCTGACAAATTACGCCAAAATTGACGCACGCGTTCCTGAAGATTTTGAAAAGCTGAAGGCCGCCATTCACACCTCGGCTCAAAACGCCACGCTGTTCTATCTGGCCACTGGCCCGGATATTTTTATTCCTGTCGTTGAGCAATTATCAAAACACGGTCTGGTTGAGGGCAATGCCCGTGTTGTCGTAGAAAAGCCATTAGGTCGCGATGCGCAATCTGCCAAAGAAATCAACCATTCCCTGCGCACTTATCTGGACGAGCATCAGATTTATCGTATCGATCATTATCTCGGCAAAGAAATGGTGCAAAACCTGCTGGCACTGCGTTTTGCCAATTCGTTTCTGGAACCTTTGTGGAATCGTAAATGGATACAAGATGTCCATATTTCGATTTCCGAGCAGGTCGGTGTGGAATCCCGAGGGGATTTTTATGACCGTACTGGCGCGCTACGCGACATGGTACAAAATCACTTACTGCAACTGGTTTCGATTGTGGCGATGGAGCCACCTGTGAATGCCAATCCAGATGCTATTCGCGATGAAAAAGTAAAAGTATTACGCGCCCTGCATAAATTTACACCCGATGAAGTCAGTAAAAAAACCGTGCGCGGTCAATACCGTGCTGGCGCCGTTGATGGCAAGCCAGTGATTGGTTATCAGGCAGAACCCGGCGTGCCACAAGCGTCGCGTACCGAAACATTTGTCGCCATCCGTGCCGAGATTGATAACTGGCGCTGGGCTGGCGTTCCTTTCTATCTGCGCACAGGCAAACGTATGGCCAGCCGTAGTGCAGAAATTACGATCAACTTTAAACCGATTCCTTATTCGATTTTTGGTAAAAACCAGGGACCACTGCGTTCAAATCGTCTGGTCATTTCTCTGCAACCGGAAGAAAGTGTGCAGTTGTATATGAAGGCAAAAGAACCGGGCGAAGGTATCCGTCTGTCAGATGTGGCACTGAATCTGGATTTTGCTGAAGTATCGAATTCACGCCGCGTGGAATCCTATGAACGCCTGCTGCTTGATGCGATGCATGGTGATCTGACACTGTTTGTCCGCGACGATGAACTGAGCGCAGCATGGGCATGGATAGACCCGATTATGAGCGCGTGGCAAAACGATAGTGAAGGTCTGAAATCTTATATTGCCGGTAGCTGGGGACCATCTGCGTCTAGCTATTTGCTGGCACAGCATGGTGCCGCCTGGGGCGAAGAATTCGTTGAAGGCTAATCATCACATCATCATGAACATGCAATTTCATACATTCGATCATTTTTCTTCTCTGAGCGAAGCGTTAAGCCAGCAATGGCTTGATGTAATTCAACAAGCGCCGGCAGAAACCAGCTTTGCATTGGCGGGAGGCTCGACGCCGGCACCCATCTATCAACGGCTGGATCAGCGATTGAGCAAAACATCGTTACAACACCCGATAAAACTGGTCGCTACCGACGAGCGCTGGGTGGCAGATGCGGATGCGCAAAGTAACGAGGGATTGTTCCGCCGCTGTCTTTCCACGTCGGCACCAGCGCATCAGTGGCAACTGGTATCGCTGAAAAATACCGCCAGTACACCGGAAATAGCGACGGAGGCGATTCATGCTCGCCTGACAGAACAGTTCCCGGCAGCGTTCAGCGCAGTGTTATTGGGAATGGGGACTGACGGACACATCGCATCTTTATTTCCCGGTGCGCCGACCCAGCATGACGATCTGAGCTGCCTTGCCGCGCTACATCCGCAAACCCGTCAAAGTCGTATGTCTTTATCGCTGCCACGCTTGCTCAACACAGAGCGCATCTGGCTGGTGATCACTGGCACAGAAAAGCGCAAAATACTCGACACAGCAACAGCACAAAATTTACCTGTTGCTTCCTTACTGCATCAGGCAGGTTGTACCATTGATGTTTTTTGGTGCCCTTAATCACAAATATCAGTACTAATATCAGTACTAATATTTGTACTGATATTGGTACTCACAGCGGAACAACTGCGAAGAAACATGCACACTATGGCAAATCCTTTTTCTGACATCAAACCCTCCACACCTTCTGAAAAAGGTTTGCTGGCACGTATAAGAACAGCCAGTACAGCGTTAAGCCGTGCAGAACGTCAGGTGGCCGAATTTCTTTTACAAAAGCCGCATGACGCACTGGAAATGTCGATCCGGGTTCTGGCGCAAGCATGCGATGTCAGTGAACCAACCGTCGCCCGTTTCGCGCAAAGTATGGGATTTGATGGTTTCAAAACCTTCAAACTCGCTTTTGCCAAAAGCCTGGCCACAGGTATTCCCTATCTGCATCTGGATGTGAATCAGGCAGATCAGGTTAAAGATGTACTCCCCAAAGTATTCGACCGTACCATCGCAGCACTGATGGAAGCGCGCAATAATGCGGACACGGCCAGCTTTGAAGCCGCAGTCAATCTGCTGGCGCGCGCCAGACGCATCGAATGTTACGGACTGGGTTATTCCGGTGCGCTGGCGATTGATGCGCAATTAAAATTTTTCCGCTTTGGTATTCCGACTACCGTATTCTGCGACGCCCATTTGCAAGCGCAATCAGCCTCTCTGTTAAATAGTGATTGCGTCGTCGTCGCCTTTTCGCGCACAGGTCGTACACGCGACATTATCAACAGCGTGCAACTCGCGAAAAATGCCGGAGCAAAAGTGCTAGTGCTTTGCGCGAGCGGAGGACCATTGGCAGAACTGGCCGATGTGCATATCGGTGTTGACGTAGAGGAAGATCCGGACATTTATACACCGATGACATCGCGCCTTGCTCATCTGACATACATCGATGCATTGGCTGTCGCAGTGACACTGATGCGAGGACCTGCCGCCATCGATATGCTGGAGAGAGCCAAAATCAGTATCAGCGAAAAACGCCTGGATTCTAAAGTCTGACATTGCCCATCAGAAATTTTTTATCGCTATTTCTTGGCGCAACAGCACGATGTCGTCGGCAAAAAGATACGTCGTCGATATTGTCTTTCTCATTCCTTGATACTGATAGTTTTTTTATGCAATTTAAGTAATACTTCAAAAAAACATGGAGTAATACATGACCGCTATCGCCATTCAACAAATTATTGAAGACGTCAAAGATTTACCTACGTTACCCGCCGTAGTGATGGAGTTACTGAACAGTCTTGATAACGACGATGTTGATACGCACGAACTGGCATTGAAGGTCACACATGACAGCGCATTGACAGCAAAAACTCTGCGCTATGCAAATTCTGCTTATTACTCAACGTTGATCAAGGTAACGACCATACAACAAGCGATTTCGCTGTTGGGTCTGACGACTGTCCGACAAATCATTACCACAGCTGCGTTGACGGGTTGCTTTCCAGAAAATAATTGCCCTGGATTTAATCATAAAGATTTTTGGCGTCATTCCAATGCCGTGGCGATCGCAGCCAAGATTCTGGCACGTCGTCTGAATCTGAATCAGGATGTCGCTTTCACTGCGGGTTTATTGCACGACATCGGCACGTTGGTTCTGGTGACTTATCACAGCGCACAATATGCAGCAGCGATCACCTACGCACAGGAACAAAAATGTACCCAGTTTGAAGCAGAGCGCCGCTTGCTGGGGATTGACCACGCGGCAGTCGGCAATGCGTTGGCGGAAGAGTGGAATTTTTCAGATCAAATGAAAAAAGCGATCGCCGGACATCATCAACCCGATGAGCCGGGACTCGGCTTTCTGGCAACCATCATCCATGTAGCCAACGGAATCGCACATGCCCTGCAAGCGACCGCATCCGATGATGATGAGGATGTGCGACCCGAAGTCAGCGCACTCTCATGGGAAAGTCTGGGTATGGATCAGGCCGCACTGACGGAGGTGCTGGCAGAAGTACAGATTGAATTTGACAAGCTGAATACGCAGGTCGATATCTGATTACATCTGAGTGCATCTGAGTGCCAATTAAATGCAGCGAATTGAAGCACATCGCGAGGAAAATCGCTGAGTGCCGGCACTACTTTTTACGCACTCAGGCTTGTCGTTACAGATCTGTCTGTATCAAATGTCCAAGCTTAGTCGCCTTGGTGGTCAGGTACCGGTCATTGTGCGGATTACGTTGAATAATGAGCGGTACATGTTCAGCAATCGTGACATTTAATCCCTGCATTGCCGCGATTTTACGTGGGTTATTCGTCATCAGTTTTAAAGCGCTGATCCCCAGATGTTTAAGCATCGGGTCACATAAACCATAATTGCGCAAATCCGCCGCAAACCCCAGTTGCTGATTGGCTTCTACCGTATCAGCGCCCAGATCCTGCAAGTGGTAAGCGCGAACCTTGTTTAACAAGCCGATACCACGCCCTTCCTGGCGCAAATACATCAGCACACCACGTCCTTCATGCGCAATTTTTTGCAACGCCATTTCCAGCTGCGGACCGCAATCGCAACGCTGACTAAACAAGGCATCCCCTGTCAGGCATTCTGAATGGATACGCGCCAATACGGGCTGGCCATCAGCCACATCGCCCAAGGTAAGGGCGATGTGCTCTTTCCCTGTGGCAGGCTCAACAAAGGCGTGCATACGGAAATGAGCCCATGTGGTCGGTAAATGACAGGAATCAACATATTCCAATAGTGGTTGCTGATCAGCCTGCTGAGGATTGCTTGACATACAGTTCTCGCGAATTTTGTTGTCGGACAGACTAGAGATACCGGCGCTATATGGCTGAACAATACTGCCATATGATAGCCATATCCCGGCTCAATTTATCCGACAAATCCTGTTTAAAAGTAATCATCGCGCCAGGGGAACTCACTCCGCGAAGAGACTATGTTCCTTGATGGGCAAAAACATCGCCCATATACAGCGCCAATGATTCATCAATACTATGTTTACTTCGTCGCTATCGACACTTTGATAGTCCAGCAGTATAAACGACCTGCCATGATCATCGCCAAAGAAGCGAACGCTCACTCTATTTTGACTACGGCAACATTATCGACATTATTTCAGCGAATGCGTGGCAAGATCGCCCGACATCACTTTATGTAAGCCATTCAGATAGGGGCATTGTTGAAAAAAGCAAGCAAAGTGATCAAATCTGATGTACAAACCAGATAAGCGATGTAGACAATATAAGTAATAAACATGAAATATGAGATATGAAGTATTCATGTTCAATACTTCCTATCTCATACAAAACGGCGGCACAAGCCGCCGTTTTCGTCATAGATACAGCGATTAAAATTACTTACGCTTGAGTTGAGAAATATCTCTGACCGCGCCACGATCAGCAGAAGTCGCCAACGCAGCATACGCTTGCAATGCTTGCGATACAAAGCGATCACGATTGACAGGCTGCCATGCATCGGCACCTTTCGCTTCCATCGCTACACGGCGCGCTGCCAAATCTGCATCACTGAGTTTCAGATGGATAGTACGCGCTGGGATATCGATTTCAATGATATCGCCCTCTTCCACCAAGCCAATTGCACCACCTTCAGCAGCTTCTGGCGATGCATGACCGATCACCAGCCCAGAGGATCCGCCAGAGAAACGCCCATCAGTAAACAAAGCGCAGGCTTTGCCCAGACCTTTAGATTTAATGTAAGACGTTGGGTATAGCATTTCCTGCATACCTGGGCCGCCTTTAGGGCCTTCGTAACGAATGATCACCACATCGCCCTCGTGAACGGTATCGCCCAGAATCGCTTCAACAGCAGCATCCTGACTTTCAAATACACGAGCCTTGCCTGTGAATTTCAAAATACTTTCGTCAACGCCTGCAGTTTTAACGATACATCCTTTTTCTGCCAGATTGCCGTAAAGCACTGCCAAACCACCATCCTGCGAATAAGCATGCGCTTTCTCACGGATACAACCAGCGACACGGTCTGTGTCCAGACTGTCGAAACGCTTGTTTTGGGAAAATGCTGTTTGTGTCGGCACGCCACCTGGTGCCGCACTGAATAACTGGCGAATAGCAGCGTCATCAGTCACGGCAATATCATTGGCAGCAATCGCATCCGCCATCGTCAGGCTGTGGATTGTCGGGCGGGACGTATCCAACAGACCCGCACGCGCCAATTCTCCGAGAATAGAAATAATGCCACCAGCGCGGTGTACGTCTTCGATATGGTATTTATCTGTCATCGGCGCCACTTTGCACAGGCAAGGTACTTTGCGTGAAATGCGATCAATATCCGCCATCGTAAAATCAACCCCAGCTTCATGAGCGGCTGCCAGCAAATGCAAAACGGTATTCGTTGAACCGCCCATAGACACGTCCAGTGCCATGGCATTTTCAAAGGTCGCTTTATTGGCAATAGAACGAGGCAAAATAGAATAATCGTCCTGCTCGTAGTGACGCTTCGCCAATTCTACGACCAGGCGACCAGCGCGTAAGAACAGTTCTTTACGATCGGCATGTGTTGCCAGGATCGTGCCATTACCTGGCAGAGACAAACCCAGTGCTTCCGTCAGGCAATTCATGGAGTTGGCAGTAAACATGCCTGAGCAGGAACCGCAAGTCGGACATGCGGAGCGCTCGATGCGTCCGATTTCTTCATCGCTGACATTGCTATCACCAGCTTTAATCATGGCATCGACCAGATCGATTTTCATGATTTTTTGTTCGCCAGTCTGTTTTGGATGCAAAGTTTCAAGCACTTTGCCTGCTTCCATAGGACCGCCTGAGACGAACACAACAGGAATATTCAGGCGCATGGCGGCCATTAACATTCCCGGTGTAATTTTGTCGCAATTAGAAATGCAGACCATTGCATCAGCACAATGCGCGTTGACCATGTACTCAACAGAATCAGCAATCAATTCACGTGAAGGCAACGAATACAACATACCGCCGTGTCCCATGGCGATGCCATCATCCACCGCGATGGTATTAAATTCTTTCGCCACGCCGCCTGCCGCCTCAATTTCACGCGCAACCATCTGACCAAGATCTTTCAAGTGAACATGGCCAGGAACGAACTGCGTGAAGGAGTTAACAACGGCAACGATAGGTTTATCGAAATCGCCATCTTTCATTCCAGTTGCGCGCCATAATGCGCGTGCGCCCGCCATATTGCGGCCATGAGTAGTGGTACGTGAACGGTATTCTGGCATGATGCGGCTCCGAAAAAATCAGTCAGTTAAAGTAAGTAGCAAGATTGCCTTGCTTATAGTGATATGTCAAATATCGAATATCGTCATAATTAATCTAATTAATATATGAGTTGAAGTAAAGTCATCTTTATTTACTCTTAATTTTTTATCAAAAAAACTTCTATACAATTTCCAGCAAGGTATAGCGGTGCAGGCTGCATGGACTTACACGTGACGAATACGTCGCTTGTGCGACAAGTAGTCATCACGCCGCCAGGTGGTTTTACGTCAGTCCTGATCAAAAAAAACGCGAAGCAAATCGCCTCGCGTTTTATTCACAATTCAAACGAATGCATTCAGATTGGTGAAGTCAACAATCCTTGATTGTCATCACCGAGGATTCTGAGTCACCCTCTTCCGATTGCCAACGGAAGAGGGATGATTTCATTATTCCTGATGATACTTCGTTACCCGTTCCACTTCATTTTTGGAGCCGATAAATACAGCAACACGCTGATGCAGTTTTTCTGGCTGAATATCCATCATGCGCTGTTTGCCATCAGTGGATGCGCCTCCAGCCTGCTCAACGATGAAAGACATAGGATTTGCTTCGTACATCAGACGCAATTTACCTGCTTTATCCGGTTCACGCTGATCCGCAGGATACATAAAGATGCCGCCACGGTTCAGGATACGATGCACATCCGCCACCATTGATGCAATCCAGCGCATATTAAAGTCTTTACCACGCGGCCCGGTTTTACCAGCCAGCATCTCGTCAACATAACGCGTCACCGGCGGATACCAGTGGCGTGTATTCGATGCGTTAATCGCAAATTCTTTTGTATCTTCAGGAATCTGCATATTGCGCTGAGTCAGCACCCATGAGCCCATCTCACGGTCAAGAGTGAAACAGTTGACGCCATTGCCTGTTGTCAGTACCAGCACAGTTTGTGGGCCATAGACGGCGTAACCGGCAGCAACTTGTTTGCTACCCGGCTGTAGGAAATCCTGTTCCGTTGGCACTCCCATGCCTTCCGGTGCTTTCAGTACAGAAAATATAGTACCGATAGACACATTCACATCAATGTTGCTGGAACCATCCAGTGGATCGAACAACAACATATATTCGCCCATCGGATAGCGATTAGGGATAGGGTGAATACTTTCCATTTCTTCCGACGCCATGGCAGCCAGGTGACCGCCCCATTCGTTCGCTTCCAGCAAAATCTCATTCGATAAAATATCGAGCTTTTTTTGTACTTCGCCTTGAATATTTTCGCTGCCAGCAGTTCCCAGAACTTCACCCAAAGCACCTTTACCTACTGCGTGACTGATGGTTTTGCAGGCACGAGCGACAACTTCGATCAACAGGCGCAATTCTGCCGGTATTGAGTTATTCAGACGCTGTTCTTCGACCAGGTATTGGGTCAGACTTACACGTTTCATCATTTTCCTTTTGGTTAGGACTTACACAAAATTGCCCCGGCAAGGCATGACGACGAAGGCGGTGCAGGCTTGTACGTAGCTGATACAAAACCTTTACAACAAGAAGCCATCATGCCGCCAGGACTGTTTTGCCTTAATCCTGTTGGTTTTAATCAGGATGCCAAAGCTTTACTCACCACTTCCAGCACATCTTTTGAGAGTTTTTGGGTGTCAGCCACTTTTGCTAACGCAGCTTTCATTGGTATCTGCAAACTCTCAGGGTATTTCTTCCAGCGATCAAGGCTGCGCGCCAGGCGTGCGGCTACTTGTGGGTTTATTTTGTTCAACGCAATCACCAGTTCAGCCCACAATAGATATCCGCTGCCGTCTGCAGCATGGAAACGTGCAGGATTGGCATTGCAGAAATTAAACGCCAGGCTACGCGCACGGTTCGGGTTGCTTAACGTAAATGCCGGATGCGTCATCAGTTCACGTACTGTTGCAACATCGGTTGTCCGTGCTGTTGCCTGCAACATAAACCACTTGTCGATGACCAATGCTTCTTTTTTGAACTTCTTGTAAAACTTGTGCAAAGCTTTCAACGCCACCGCCTGCTGCTCTTCGGTGCCACTGAAATTGCTTAAAGCCGTCAGCGCAGCAAGCCTGTCTGTCATATTTTCTGCTTCGTCAAATTGTGCTTTAGCCAAAGAGAAAGTCTGCTCATCTGAGGACTCAAGCAAATAGGACAAGGCCAGATTCTTGAGGCCACGTTTTGCCATGGATTGCGCATCGGGACTGTACTGCCCTGGCGTCAGATTATGCTCATACGCCTGAAATAGGTCAGTTCGCAGATAGCGGCTCAGAGTGGCGCGGACAAACTGGCGGGCGGTATGAATCGCCTGTGGATCAACTACCGCAAACTCTTCGGCAATCATGGCTTCTGACGGCAAAGTTAACACCAGTTCGCGGAATGAAGGATCGAGATGCTGGTTATTCAGCGTTGCACGCAGGGCTTCGATCAGCATGGTATCGAGTTCGAGTGGCTCACCAGACTGCACTGCTTTTGTCAGTTTGACCAGTCGGCGCATCATCAGTCGCTGACCTGCTTCCCAGCGATTGAATGGATCACTGTCGTTCGCCAGCAATAAACCCAATTCTTCATCGGTGTAATCAATTTCCAGCACGACTGGTGCAGAGAAATTACGCAATAACGACGGCACGGGCTTCGTTGCAACGCCCGTAAAACGGAAAGTCTGAGCAACTTCCGTCAGTTCCAACACCAGATTGGTCTGTCCTGCATTCGTCGGATACGTTTCGGAATACAAAGGAATATCCTGTCCGTCAGACCCAAGCAATCCCATCGCTACCGGAATATGGAAAGGTAATTTCTCGGCCTGCCCCGGAGTCGCCGGACATGACTGCGTCAACTGAATGTCATAGGTTTGTTGTGCGGCATCATAAGTGGTTTGCACCTGCACACGCGGCGTACCTGCCTGGCTATACCAGCGTTCAAACTGAGTCAGGTCACGTCCACTGGAATCAGCCATTGCGCGACGGAAATCGTCACATTCGACCGCCTGACCATCATGTCGTTCAAAGTATAAATCCATCCCTTTACGGAAACCATCGTGTCCGAGCAAGGTGTAATACATCCGCACGACTTCCGATCCTTTTTCATAGATCGTCACCGTATAAAAATTATTAATTTCGACAAAGGAGTCAGGGCGCACAGGGTGCGCCATTGGTCCGGCATCTTCTGAGAACTGCACCTGACGCAATAAGCGCACATCTTCAATACGCTTTACTGCACGCCCCGTCGCAGTTCCGACCAGATCAGCCGAAAATTCCTGATCGCGGAATACGGTCAATCCTTCCTTGAGCGATAACTGGAACCAATCCCGGCAAGTAATACGATTACCGGTCCAATTATGGAAATACTCGTGGCCGACCACCGATTCGATTCCGGCATAGTCAATATCAGTCGCAAGGCTCGGGTTGGCGAGGACAAACTTGGTGTTGAAAATATTCAATCCCTTGTTTTCCATCGCTCCCATATTAAAATCACTGGTGGCAACGATCATGAAGCGGTCCAGATCAAGTTCCAGACCAAAGCGATCTTCATCCCAACGGATACTGTTTTTTAACGAATCCATTGCATGCTGGGTTTTGTCTAGATTGCCTTTTTCCACCCAGACCTGCAGCAGCACTTCGCGACCAGACTTCAGGCGATATTGCTCCTCCTGACACACCAGCTTACCTGCGACGAGCGCAAACAAATAGGAAGGCTTTTTGAACGGGTCTTCCCATTTGGCGAAATGGCGACCATCACCCAGATCGCCTTCATCAATCAGATTGCCGTTGCTGAGCAAAACAGGAAATTTTTTCTTGTCCGCACGCAACATGACTGTATATTTAGCCATGACATCCGGGCGATCTGGAAACCAGGTGATTTTTCTAAAACCCTCTGCCTCACATTGGGTAATAAAATTGCCATTAGATGCGTACAAACCTGACAATGAGGTGTTTTTCAGCGGTTTAATGCGAGTTTCAATTTCTAGCACAAGCTCATCAGGGGCATTGGCAATGCGCAGAATTTCGCCATCAATGACGTAATCTGATTTTTTCAGATCAATACCATTCATACGCAATTGCAATAATTTCAGCGATTCACCGAACAGTACCAATTCTTTCTCGCTGCTTTCATGATTCCGGCGCATCGTCATACGAGTGGCGACGTGTGTGGATTTCAAATCCAGATCAAAACCCATCTCGACCGTATCGACCCAAAATCCGGGGGCAACATAGTCTTTACGAAAAATAGTTTGGGGAGTATTTGCGTTATCAGTTCGCATGGGCTTCATGTCTCTCGGATGGATAAGAGGGCAAACAATTGTTGCGTTTGCAAAGTACGTCATTTTACCAAGTCGAAGAAGAGCCGGTATAAGCTCATACGAGATAGTGGCGATTTACAAGAGATTATTTGGTAGATACGCCTATTTTAATATGATGCTCTCGCTGTTGGCTTATTTTCGCGTGACACGCTTGAAACTTGCTCTGCGCCAAAAACATCGTTACAAATAGCAACATTAATCGCTACATATTTCAATACACATGTCTCTGATCATGGATATGATTTGATGATTGACATCAGGGGTAGCAAAATGAAAAAAATTCTTACCGGGGTTATCACGAGTGTGGCAACGCTGATATTTCTGAGCGGATGCGCCACTACATTCAGTAGTCAGGTCAGTATTTTTCATGACCTGACCTCGGGATTACCGAAAAACCAAACGTATATTGTTGAGCGTTTGCCTGCTCAGGAAAACAATCTGGAATATAAAGTATATGAAGAACAACTACGTTCAAAACTGGATGCTGCCGGTATGCAAGAGGCTGACAGCACACATCCCGCCGCCATCAAAGTCAGCTTTCAGTATGCAACGATGTTAAATGAGGTTCAGTACGACAATCCGCTATGGGGTTCGCCGATATATGACCCATTCTGGCGCGTTCACTTCAACCGTGGTTTCTATTATCCCCGTTATGCAGGTGCACCCTACATGATGCGAATGTCAGAGCTCAACGTGCACAGCTATTATTTACACCAGTTACAAATCGATATGGCAGAGTTGGCATCAGGCAAAAAACTCGCTGACCTCAAAGTTAGCTCAGAACAGATGAATCCTGAAATATCGCTTTACATGCCTTATCTGATCGACAGCGCACTGAAGGCACTGCCGGGGAAAAGCGGCAGCACGGTCAAGATAGAATTACCGCTGGAAAAATAGTCAGGCTATTCGGCAGGCGGGTCGCGCAAAGCCTCAACCAGAGCGCGATCCACCACAGATTCTGCCGACAGTTGCACCGCAATACCTTGCCTGAATTTTTGTATCAGCTCTTCACTCGAAATCGAAAATGCGTCATGACCTTGACGATTGGTGAAAATATATCGGGTACGCTTAGGGCTCACCCAAGCCAGTTTAAAACGCGTGGTGACGCCATTGGCCGTTGTAAAATCCAGCCACACCCCACGCTCCATATTGTCCACCATCTGCACCCACTCATCTACAGGCTGATCAATCTGGTCCTGTGCATGCCGGTTCAGGCGTCGCTCGCTGGCGCGCTGGGCAATATTGACAGCAATCTCCAGTTGACGGCGTGGTGATAGTTCCAACGGCGCTCTGGCAATCGCAGCATGGCGTTCTGCTAATTTTGAAAAAAACAGTACGCGATCAGGCTCATCCCATTTGATGGCATTCAGCCAGGCATTCAGCAACGACAACATTGCGGGTAACTTGCTGACCAACTCCTTGCGTTCTTCGGCACTGTTTTTGGGCTTCAGGCTCCAGATCAGATCATCCATTGTCCGCAATGCGTTTTCCAGCGCATTCGGCTTTTCTTCTTTCACGTTGTGAGCAATCGTCAGAATGCGTATCCATTGCTCACGTAGAAATGTCTCCAAAAATCCGGCAACTTCGCCTGTTTCGACACGTATGGCTACATCATTTTCAGCAAATTCCCTGGCAAGACGCATTTTTTCCTGCTTCAATGCCTGGGCAACAGGCTCGCTGATAGCATGCGCGGTCTGCTCTTCCTCTTCTTTCAGAAACGCCTCAAGATCAGCAACAACATCGGAGAACAACTCAATCTGCTGATCAAAATCTTGCTGCACCCGTTCAACGATGCCTTCTATCATTTGATACAAGGGGTCTTCGCTGGCCGACTCTGTATTGAGCAACATGCTGGATTTTGCCAGGGTATCAATCAGCACTCTGGCCGGGTGTGTTTCCTTGAAAAAGAAATCCTTGTCCAGCAGAGCTACTTTCAGCGTTGGTATCTGTAATTGCCCTATCAGACCTTTGATGTCTGCAGGAATACTTGGGTCACTGAATACATAATCAAAAATTCTGGCCAGCAGCTCAATAGTGTTCTGATCAATGTGCGTGAGCCCATCTGTCGGCGCATGCTCTGATAATTGTCGTAAATGTCCGGCACTCGCAGCCTGAGCTGGGTCATGAAGCTGTTTCTGCAGACCAGTCAGGTAATCAAAAAAATGACGGTCTATCATGACCATATTGGGCGCATCGCCAGACTGGTAGGTCAGTGGTGCGTAATGATCGTTACCAGCCATTGTCGCCGCGGACAATTCATCTCTGGCGGGTGAAGATGCCATACCGAGAAAGCCGTTTTTAGTAGCCGTAGGCTGCGCAGAGAAAATATTTCTCAGTTTCGACTCAAGATAAGGATCGCGACCAGAAATATCATCGTTACGAGAAAAGGTATTCGCCTTCTGGTTCTGACGCTGTGCTTGCACTATATCGACCACGATTCCTCGCTCAACCAGCGCATCGTTGAGTCCCTGATAAATACTACCCAATTGCAAAAACAACTCTGGCTGCATCAGGCGCAAGATTAAGTGCTGGGACTCCTTGCCCGACTCAAACTCATTCCACGCCTGTATAACAGCAGTCACAAATAAATCGGGACGAAACGGATTCTGAGATACTGCAATCGGCGTACGCCGCAAGACATGACCAATACGGATATTCAGTGCGACCAATTGTTCTGCGTTATTGACCTCCAGCGCCTGACTCAGATTACTGGTCAGTACTTTGTTTTCCATTTCC
Source organism: Undibacterium sp. SXout7W (assembly GCF_049339385.1). Taxonomy (NCBI): domain Bacteria; kingdom Pseudomonadati; phylum Pseudomonadota; class Betaproteobacteria; order Burkholderiales; family Oxalobacteraceae; genus Undibacterium; species Undibacterium sp. SXout7W. The sequence continues at coordinate 177,068 of NZ_JBMPPF010000006.1, forward strand.
TCAAAAGTGACGAGAGAAAAGTCTTGTCTTTCTGGTTTGGACTGAGTATTTTTCCGCGTATTAAAAACACTGACCTCTTTCGCCAGCACAGCATTAATTTGCGATGCAACCAGACGATAAAATGTGGTGCCATTGCGCTTCAGCAGTTGATATGCCTGAAAACTACAAGCAGCTTCCTCTGGACGTATAGTCTGATCTGAAATTTTGTACAAAGCTTCGGTCAATCGCCCGGCAAACGCCTCCAGTTGCGACGACACCAGATTGGTGGCCGTCGGCACAAGCGCCTGCAATATGAGAAGGCGACTGGAATTGGAAAATTCACTTTTTTTGGGCGTATTTAACGGAATGGTATCCATTGTTCAATGTGGTCAGTAAGCTAGACAATCGTCGCGATACAGAAATGTTGCTGGAGCATTGCTTGGTCATCAGTTGGTGTAATACGCCTCCGACGCAACGGTGATGAGCACGACCAACATCACCGCCATCAACAATACGATCAGTAAACGTCCGAATTTAGGACTTCCCTCTTCAGGTTTGACTTGCGATTCCGGAGGCATAGATGACTTCATATAATATTTTTCTACGTTAGGGAATGATTATGGAATAAGTAAGGTAGATCCCGTGGTTTTTCTTGACTCCAGATCCCTGTGCGCTTGAGCGACCTCGCTGAGTGGATAGCGTTGGCGTATATCAATTTTCACTTTACCGCTTTCCACCATCGAGAATAAGTGCGCTGCCATCTGCTCAAGATCTGCCCGTTTTGCAGTGTGACTCATTAAACTGGGGCGCGTGATAAACAAAGAACCACGGGAGGCCAGTTCATTCAAAGTGAATGCTGGCACAGGTCCCGAAGCATTACCAAAACTTACCATCATGCCTAGTGGAGACAAACAATCAAGGGAACCGATAAATGTATCTTTACCAATAGAATCATAGACTACTGGCACGCCTTTTCCATCAGTAATTTCGCGAACTCGCTGAACAAAATTTTCTTTGTTGTAATTAATCACATGCGCACAACCGTGGGCTTTAGCTAACTCGCCTTTCTCGTCGGAGCCAACGGTACCTATCATATTGACGCCAATAGCACGTGCCCACTGACAGGCGATCAAACCCACACCTCCTGCTGCAGCATGAAACAAGATGGTTTCTCCGCCTTTCAATGGGAAAGTACGGTGAAACAAATATTGCACAGTCAATCCTTGCAACATCATCGCTGCGGCGGTGTCAAAATCAATACTGTCTGGCAAACACACCAGATTATCTACAGGCATAATGCGCGCCTCGGCATAAGCGCCTACAGGACGTCCGGCGTATGCAACACGGTCGCCGACACGAACGACATCAACACCCTCACCCACCACCTCGACAATACCAGCACCTTCCATCCCCAAACCGGCTGGTAAAGGCTGTGGATATAAGCCTGTACGAAAATACACATCAATAAAATTCAAGCCACAAGCTTTATGACGTACCAATACCTCACCAGGACCCGGCTGCGCCAATTCAACATCGACATACTCCATGACTTCAGGACCGCCAATACGATGCATTCTGATTGCTTTGACCATCTTCATCCCCTAAGTTTTTTTCATCGACAATAAATACATCCCGCCCATCACTAACGCTGTACCAGCCAATTGCCACGCAGTAATCGGCTCCGCCAGAAAGAATGCCCCTAAAAACAAGGTCGACACTGGCCCTATCATACCTGCTTGCGATGCGGTGGCAGCACCAATACGCTGTACTGCGATCATCGTCATAAATACAGGTAGCACGGTGCAAAATAGGGCATTAATGATCGATAACCAATAGACGGGTGCTGGTTGTATCAGCATGGCTGCAGGACGCAAGACGAAAAACTGCCCGATACACGCGGCACTGGAAACACACATGGCATACGATACAAGGCGCAAAGAACCAAGACGCTGCACTAATTGTCCGGACTGAATCAAATAAATCGCATACGAAACAGCCGCTCCCAGCACCAGCGCTGACCCCAACAGCACATTGGCACCGCCAAATTGCAGATCATGCAGGAACACCAGCACAATCCCAAGGTAAGAGACCGTCAGCGCGGCCCATTCCAGCAAGCTGACTTTGCGCTTCAGAAAAAAAGCGGACATCAGCAAAACAAATGAAGGAGTCAGAAAAAGAATCAACCGCTCCAGTCCAGCAGTGATGTATTGCAACCCTAAAAAATCCAGGAATGAAGAAAGGTAATACCCCATCAATCCAAGGACAATCAAACGCCACCGGTCTGCATTACTCAGCACTGAAGCTGCACGCATTTGCCATACCGCAACAGAAGCAAAGATAGGTAGAGAAAATGCCATGCGGAACGTAATGAGTGTTACCGCATCAACGTTATACCGATAGATGAGCTTGGCAACGATCGCCTTGGTTGAAAATAGAATGGCACCGGCAATCGCTATTGCAAGTCCATATAGATATTGCCGTCTGGCATAGGGAAGTGTGTGTTTTGTATGCATGTTCAAGATTGTAGCGCCAGTTAAAAGTTGGCATCGGGCAAGCTTATTAATCGCAAAAAAAAAATTACAAAAAATGTTTATTAACGCCCGTTTAAGATTTTTCATTTCTACATAGCAAATAAATAACAATATTTGACGAAATTACATGTTATAAGCCGTTAAATTTGACTTTGCGTAACATTTTTACAATGCAGAACCTCCTACACTGCTTACATCACCAGCTCATGCAAAAAGAACATCATGTTTACACCGCGAGAACACTACCAACAAGCCGTCCCCAGACCGAAACGAATCTTAAATGGAGAAATCTCCTCGCCAAAGGAAATAATTACAACAATACCAGCCAACGATGCTATGGCCGGACAATCTGAAGCAGCAACATTAACCGCTCAGGCTTCGAACCAGAATGATATTGGCTCAATTTTTCGACGCTTGTCTCAACAAGCTGCCTGATAGGGCGTACTGGTTAAAACACAAAAGCTATCGCAACAATTGATATGATTGTCAGCAATGCAAACGATGTAAGTACTGCGATCATGTCTGCGGTTCACAAGGTAGTCAAGGTAGTAAAATGAATAATGCAAATACTCAGGCCTTACGCTAAACCACCTCGGGGCATGATGGCTCCTTATTGCATAAGTCCCATAAACCCCACATTGCCTTCGTCCGTATACGTTGCGCGGACATTTCGCGTAAGTCCTGTGACTGATGGATATTAGCGATATGAATGTGGCGACAGAACCCCATTACCAGCCCTGCTAAAACAATATCCATCGCCAAAACCAAGGTGCATGCTCGACGACCCGAACATTATTTTTTCATGATAGAACCCAGCACTCCCCGAATAATCTCGCGCCCCACCTGAGAACCAATAGTGCGTACTGCAGACTTCACCATCGTTTCGACAACATTATCCCTACGCCGGATACCGCCAGTACCTCCTAACAGATTGCCAAAAACGTTTTTCAGAGACTCCGTAACACCATTGCTGTTAACTGTGTCGCTCGCTTCTGGTGTACGAGGTTCTGTTGTTTGCCTTGCAGTATTTGATGGGATTGACGGGATAGATGCCGGCACTGGCGATGCATTCCCCCAAGCATTACTATCCGGGCTAGCCACTGCGTCAGGTACAGATATCGCCGGATTTACATTTCGGTTAGCCCGACTGTCAGTCTGGCCAGAGGTATTTGCAACAACACGGCCTTTGAGCTTCTCGTATGCAGATTCGCGATCAATCGTTTTTTCATAGACACCTGCCACAATCGAGGAAGCCAACATTTGCTGCCTTTCTGCAACATCAACCGGCCCGATTTGGGAAGCGGGTGGAATGATAAAAGCACGCTGCACGATATTAGGGCGACCTTTATCGTCAAGAAATGACACCAGCGCCTCTCCGACGGCAAGCTCACCAATCACCTGCGCGGTATCCAGAGCAGGGTTTGGGCGGAAAGTCTCGGCTGCAGCCTGTACCGCCTTCTGATCACGCGGTGTATAGGCTCTCAGCGCATGTTGAACACGATTCCCCAATTGACCAAGAACAGTGTCTGGTATATCCAGCGGATTTTGTGTGACGAAATAAATACCAACACCTTTAGAGCGGATCAAACGCACGACTTGTTCGATTTTTTGTAACAAGGCTTTGGGAGCCTCATCAAACAGCAGATGCGCTTCATCAAAGAAAAACACCATCTTAGGTTGATCCAGATCACCCACTTCAGGCAAATGCTCATAAAGTTCCGACAACATCCATAATAAAAATGTCGAATATAAACGTGGCGACTGCAATAACTGATCTGCGGCAAGAATATTGACATAACCATGTCCATGAATATCCGTCTGCATCATGTCATCCAGATTCAGCATGGGTTCGCCAAAAAATTGCTCTCCGCCCTGCTCTGCAATTGCCAGCAAACCACGCTGAATCGCACCGATACTCGCTGCTGAAATATTCCCGTACTCGGTTTGGAATTCGGACGCATTGTCTCCCAGATACTGCAACATCGCGCGCAAGTCCTTGGCATCGAGCAGCAGGAGGCCATGATCATCGGCAATTTTAAATGCCAGCTGCAAGACCCCTTCTTGCGTATCATTCAGATTCAGCATCCGACCTAATAACAACGGGCCAAGATCTGACACCGTCGCACGTACCGGATGCCCCTGCTTGCCAAATACATCCCAGAATGTAACTGGACAAGCATTCCAAACTGGCTCAGTCAAACCCAGCGTATTAATACGCTGCTGGATTTTAGGCGTAGGGGAACCACTTTTCGCCAGACCTGACAAGTCACCCTTAATATCCGCCATAAAAACTGGAACGCCCGCCTCAGAAAAAGCCTGCGCCATGACCTGCAAGGTGACGGTTTTACCTGTACCCGTCGCACCAGTAATACAGCCATGACGATTTGCCCAGTCAGACAACAGAAATAGCTCAAGGTCGGAGTTTTTGGCAATCAGCAGAGGTTTTGACATGATATAGACGAGTGATTTGAGAAAAAGTGGCTAAGCCAATATGGTAAAATACTGGTCTTCATTATAAAACCAAGCTAGGCAAATGTGCCGCCCACGGGTGAGCTATTGCCAATTCAGGAAAGAACGATCATGGCAGGACATAGTAAATGGGCCAATATCAAGCACAAGAAAGCCGCGACTGATGCAAAGCGCGGCAAGATCTGGACCCGTCTCATCAAAGAAATCACCGTGGCAGCCCGCATGGGTGGAGAAGATATCAATGCCAATCCGCGACTACGCCTGGCGGTAGATAAGTCGGCTGATGCCAATATGCCCAAAGAAAACGTCATTCGCGCTATTCAACGCGGTGCGGGCACACTGGAAGGCGCAAGCTATGAAGAAGTTCGTTATGAAGGCTATGGCATTGGCGGTGCAGCGCTGATCGTTGATTGCATGACAGACAACCGTGTCCGTACCGTGGCTGAGGTTCGCCATGCGTTCAACAAATTTGGCGGCAATATGGGTACAGAAGGATCCGTGGCGTTTATGTTTAAACACTGCGGACAAATGTTTTTTGCTCCCGGAACGAATGAAGACGCGCTCATGGAAGCTGCCCTGGAAGCGGGTGCCGATGATGTCGTGACCGATGAAGAAGGTGGCATTGAGGTTTTATGCGCGCCATTCAGCCTGTCTGACATCCGCGCTACATTGGAAGCGGCCGGCTTTAAGCCAGAAGTGGCCGAAGTAACGATGAAACCAGCAACAGAAACCGTCTTTACTGGTGACGACGCCATTAAAATGCAGAAATTGCTGGACGCACTTGAGAATCTGGACGATGTCCAGGAAGTTTATACCAACGCCATCATTGAAGAATAAAAATGAAAATACTCGTTGTCGGCTCCGGTGGCCGTGAACACGCACTTGCTTGGAAACTCGCACAATCTGAGCGCGTACAAACCATTTTTGTCGCTCCAGGCAATGGCGGTACTGCACTGGATAGTCGCTTAAAAAATATTGATATTACTGACCCTGTTGCATTGGCGGATTTTGCTGTGCAAGAACATATCGGACTGACCGTTGTCGGCCCGGAAGTTCCTCTGGCCGCTGGTATCGTGAATGTATTCCGTGATCGTGATCTGAAAATTTTTGGTCCGACTAAAGAAGCAGCGCAATTAGAAAGCTCCAAAGATTTTGCCAAAGCATTTATGCATCGGCATGCTATTCCTACGGCTGAATATCAGACGTTTGCGGATCTGCAATCAGCACATGCTTATATTGATACCAAAGGTGCGCCGATTGTGATCAAAGCAGATGGCCTGGCTGCTGGCAAAGGGGTAGTCGTCGCTATGTCCCTGCAAGAAGCGCATGATGCAGTAGATATGATGCTGTCTGATAATAAACTCGGCGATGCCGGTGCACGTGTCGTCATTGAAGAGTTTTTGGCAGGAGAAGAAGCCAGTTTCATCGTGATGGTAGATGGCAAAAACATTTTGCCGCTGGCTACCAGTCAGGATCACAAACGCCTGTTGGATAACGACGAAGGTCCAAACACCGGCGGCATGGGAGCCTATTCTCCGGCGCCTATCGTGACGCCGCAATTGCATGCACGTGTCATGCGTGAAATCATCATTCCGACTGTACAAGGCATGGCAAAAGACGGCATCGTATTTACCGGCTTCCTGTATGCAGGTTTGATGATTGATGACCAAGGCAATCCGAAGACTCTCGAATTCAATTGCCGCATGGGCGATCCGGAAACCCAGCCTATCATGGCTCGCTTGAAAACCGATCTGGTCAACGTAATGGAGCACGCAGTCAACGGCACACTCGATACAGTTGAACTGGAATGGGACAGACGCACTGCAATGGGTGTCGTGATGGCGGCCGCTGGCTACCCGGATGCACCTCGCAAAGGCGACAAAATCACAGGCATTCCAGCAGAAACTCCAGATTGCGTTACTTTCCACGCTGGCACTACGCTGAATGAGAAAACACTGAACTCCAATGGCGGACGTGTATTATGCGTAGTGGGTTTGGGCGATACCGTCAAACTGGCGCAGAAACATGCATACGAAACCATTGAGAAAATTCATTTTGACGGCGCCCAATATCGTCGGGATATTGGTTGGCGTGCACTGAATCGCAAACATTAATACGCTGAACAGGAGCACGTCTCCTGCGTAAATCCAGATGGGTTGGACACTGTCCAGCCCGTCTTGCTTTTTGAAGAAGATAAACGTATGACAGATACTCAGGCCGTAAAAAATTATCTTTTGTCTTTGCAGGCAAGCATCGTTGCGGCTCTGGAAGAAGTCGATGGCAAACAATTTCTGACCGATAGCTGGGAGCGGCCTGAAGGTGGAGGCGGCACCTCGCGCGTCATAGAAGAAGGTCATATTTTCGAACGCGGTGGTGTGAATTTTTCTCATGTGATGGGCAGTCACCTTCCGCCATCAGCTGCCGCCAGCCGTCCGGAACTGGCTGGCCGTCAATGGGAAGCCATGGGTGTCTCGCTGGTATTGCATCCACGTAATCCATACGCACCGACAGTGCATATGAATGTGCGTTTTTTCACAACCCATGCAGAAGGCAAAGAAGCGGTTTGGTGGTTCGGTGGCGGCATGGATCTGACGCCTTATTACGGATTTGAAGAGGATGCACGTCATTTTCATCAGACTTGTAAAAATGCAGTGACACCTTTCGGTTCGGAACTGCATTCACGTTTCAAAAAATGGTGTGACGAGTATTTCTATCTCAAACATCGTCAGGAAGCCCGTGGCGTCGGCGGTATTTTTTACGACGACTTTAATGAAATCAGTTTTGAGCATAGCTTTGCACTAACACAATCAGTTGGTAATGCCTTCGTTCCAGCCTATCTTCCGGTGCTTACAAAACGCGCAACACTGGCCTATAGTGAACGAGAACGGGATTTTCAGGCATATCGGCGCGGACGCTATGTTGAATTTAATCTCGTATTTGATCGGGGAACGCATTTTGGATTGCAATCAGGGGGCCGCACCGAATCCATACTGATGTCCATGCCGCCTATCGTCAAATGGCGCTACAACTGGCAGCCGCAAGCGGATACGCCAGAAGCCGCGCTGGCAACAGAATTTCTGGTACACAAGGAATGGGTATAGAAACTATCTCATCTCGCTGTGTACTCGTGCTGGGAGGCAGTTTTGATCCTGTGCACGTCGGCCATTTAGCTCTGGCACAATGCGCGACTCACCTGTTGCAACCAGATGAGTTAAGAATTATTCCAACAGGGCAACCGTGGCAAAAATCCGCTCTGACGGCTACATCAGAGCAAAGAGTTCGGATGCTGGAATTAGCATTTGAAAACTGGTCTGCTTGCCATGTTTCCATTGATCTGCAGGAAATACAACGGGCAGATAACCAGCAAGCAAGCTACACCATAGAGAGTTTGCGTCAGTTACGGCACGAAGTGGGACCACAAGTATCTGTCGTATTTGCGATGGGTGCAGATCAGTTGCAAAATTTACATACATGGCGTGAATGGCAACAGTTACTGGACGTGGCACATCTGTTTGCTGCGGCACGTCCGGGTTTCAATCTGGACCACGTTGCACCGGAAGTAGCGGCAATGTGGCATACGCATTCGATCAGCATACAAGAAATGCGTACCAGACCTCAGGGTGGAACCTGTATGGAAAGAAACCTGGCGCAAGATGTGTCCTCTACCCAACTGCGTTCAGAATTAAAGAAACATAACCCGACAACTCAATTGCTAGTCCCTCACAAAGTGCTAGACTACTTACAACAACATACAATTTATTAAAATAATGGATATCAAAAAATTACAAAGCTTGGTCGTAGACGCTCTTGAAGACGTCAAGGCGCAAGATATACAGCTATTTGACACGACGCATCTGACCAGTCTGTTTGACCGTGTGCTGGTTGCCTCCGGTACATCAAATCGCCAGACAAAAGCGTTAGCAGCATCGGTTCGTGACAAAGTAAAAGAAAACGGCGGCAATATCGTCAGCATGGAAGGTGAAGGAACTGGTGAATGGGTGCTGGTCGATCTGGGTGATATGGTGGTGCATATCATGCAACCTGCGATTCGCGCATACTATCGCCTGGAAGAACTCTGGGGTGATAAACCAATCAAGCTTGGCGCGGAAAAACGTGTATCAAAGCGCACAGCATCCGAACCTGAAACAGAAGAAAAGCCAAAGCGTGCGCCACGTAAAACGGCTGGTAAAGCAGCACCTCTGGAAGTCACGTATGACATGATGGCAATTCAAACGACGCTGGAAGACGAGAAAAAACCAGCTCGTAAACCAAGAACAACCAAAGTCACCAGCGATACTGACTCAACACCAACCCGCAAACCAGCTGCTCGCAAAACGGCAGATGGAACGACGGTAAAAGCTGCAAAAATTCCTACCGGTGGTCGTGTCAAGGTTGCTGCTACCAAAACAGCGACTGCATCTGCCAAACAGGCAGCTGAAAAGCGCACGACAACCCGCAAAAAAGCTGCAGAATAAAATTGCTGTAAAAATAGTAAATTACGACGTATTGCAACAAACGACGTCAAACGATGAAGTATCAATGGCTGCCTGGTGCAGCCATTTGTTTCATTTGACGCATCTCGCCAGAATGTCAGTATTTTTTGCGATTTTGTTTTCTTCTTTTTTTATCAAATCATCATGCAATTAATCATCGCAGCAGTCGGACATAAAATGCCGGACTGGATAGAAACCGGTTTTCATGAATACGCTAAACGTATGCCACCCGAATGCCGTATTCACCTGAAAGAAATCAAGCCTATCGAACGTTCAGGGAGTAAGACTGCCGAAACAGTCATGGCGCTGGAGCGGACAAAAATTGAAGCTGTCATCCCCAAAAATGCCAGAATCATTGCACTTGATGAGCGAGGTAAAGACTGGACCAGCATCGCTCTGTCACAGAACCTCACGCAATGGCAACAAGATGGACGGGATGTCGTATTTATCATCGGCGGAGCAGATGGCCTGGATGCAGAATTCAAAGCAAAAGCAGATATGCTGATCCGTATCTCCAGTCTGACATTACCTCATGGAATGGTACGCGTTTTACTAGCGGAACAACTTTATCGTGCATGGTCAATCACGCAAAACCACCCTTATCATCGGGTATGAGACGGTATGAATGTCATCCCCGTCATTTATTTTCAGAACTTACGCAAAACCACCTTAGCGAGGTTATGACTCCCGGTTCTACAAATGCCGAAGCCCGTACTGCCTTGATCGCCATGCTTTGCATGGATCATTTTGCGTAAGTCCTCATTTTTATATTTATGCTTACCGAAAATAAAATCTATCTGGCCTCAAAAAGCCCACGACGCAGAGAATTACTACATCAGATCAACATCCAGTTCGACCTGATACTGCTCAGAGATGCAGCTCCTCGTGGCCCTGACGTGTCCGAAATCGTACTCCCTGATGAATTGCCAGAAGCCTATGTCAGTCGTGTCACGCAGGAGAAAGCCGATATGGCATGGAACATCATGCAAATGCGGAAATTACCTGCCAGGCCGATACTCTCAGCAGATACTTCCGTCATCATTGATCAGCAAATATTAGGCAAACCAGCAGACCATCAGCAAGCCATGCACATGCTCAGTCTGCTCACAGGCCGCACTCATCAGGTCCTAACCAGTCTTGCAGTAAGGCACGCCGACGGCCTGCACACGATCACTCAGAAATCGGAAGTCACTTTTGACCGGCTGGATCAGGCACAAATGAAAGCCTACTGCGATAGCAGTGAACCCTACGATAAAGCCGGTGGCTATGGCATACAAGGAGCAGCAGCACGCTTTATTTCCCACATCAGTGGCAGTTATTCTGGCATCATGGGTCTGCCGTTGTTTGAAACTTGCCAACTGTTACGTCAGGCTGGAATTTTTATCCCTTAACATCTGAAGTCCATGAGCGAAAATCTCCTCATCAATATCACTCCACAAGAAACACGCGTAGCCCTGATTTTTCAAGGTGCAGTTCAGGAACTGCACATAGAGCGCACCTTATCGCGCGGCCTCGTCGGTAATATTTATCTGGGTAAAGTGGTACGGGTACTACCCGGAATGCAATCGGCATTTATCGACATCGGTCTGGAACGTGCCGCATTTTTGCATGTCGCCGATATCTGGGATGCCCGCCCACAAGAAAGTGGCAACAATACCTCCGCCCCCTTAACTCCGATAGAAAAGCTTTTATTCGATGGCCAGGCAATTACCGTACAGGTAGTCAAAGATCCCATCGGTACCAAGGGAGCACGCCTGTCAACACAGATATCCATCGCGGGTCGCATGCTGGTTTTTCTCCCGCAGGATACTCACATCGGTATTTCGCAAAAAATCGAAAATGAAGCAGAACGCGAAGCTCTGCGAAGTAAAGTTCAAAGTCTGCAACAAGCCGATGAAAAAGGCGGATTCATTGTAAGAACGATGGCAGAAGACGCCTCTGACGAAGATTTAAAAGCTGACGTCGATTATCTGCGTCGCACCTGGGCCACCATTACACAATTAGCGAAGACACAGCCACCGACCACCTTGCTATATCAGGATCTGAATCTGGCACAACGCGTATTGCGTGACTTCGTCAATGAAGAGACGATCAATATTCAAGTCGATTCACGCGAAAACTATCTGATGTTGTTGGAATTTGCGACCCGTTACATGCCCTCAGTCCTGCCCAAGTTGCAGCATTACACAGGCGAACGTCCTTTATTCGATCTGCATGGCGTAGAAGAAGAAATAGAGCGGGCTCTTGGCCGCAGGGTAGATCTGAAATCTGGTGGATACCTGATCGTTGACCAGACAGAAGCCATGACAACCATCGACGTCAACACCGGCAGTTTTGTTGCAGGCCGTAATTTTGACGATACGATCTTCAAAACCAACCTCGAAGCAGCGCATGCAATTGCGAGGCAGCTACGTTTGCGTAACCTCGGTGGCATCATTATTCTCGATATTATTGATATGGAGAATGAAGAACATAAAACCGCCGTATTGGCAGAGCTGAACAAAGCCCTGTCACGCGACCGGACAAAGCTTTCCATCTCTGGATTCTCAGCACTCGGACTGGTCGAAGTCACGCGTAAGCGAACACGCGAATCACTGGCGCATGTGCTATGCGAAACCTGCCCTGCATGCAGTGGTAAAGGACAAGTAAAAACTGCCCGAACCATCTGCTATGAAATTTTACGTGAGCTACTTCGTGAAGCAAAACAGTTCAACCCACGAGAATTCCGTATCATGGCATCACAAGTCGTGGTCGATATGTTTCTGGAAGAAGAATCCCAACATCTTGCGATGCTAGGCGACTTCATCGGCAAGCCAATTTCGTTACAAGTCGAAAATGTGTTTCATCAAGAACAATACGACATTATCCTGATGTAATCAGCTCATCGTGCGGGTTGGAACAAACAACATTCAGATATTGCCCCAACCTGCCCGATACTCTCTCCCCCCTATTTTCTTCCCTATCCTCCGCGTTTTTCTTCAAAAAATTCATGATGAAGTACCGATCAAAAAGGTCATCACATGATTGCTGTGCCTCTTCTTACAGGGCGCAGAGTTTGCTAAAAAATAGATAAAATCATCATCGCTACCCACATCATCCTCAACAGCCTCACATTGAACTCGTTCGCATTGTTGTAAATCGATAGAAAATTGGCTTATGACAATATCTACGGCGCTATCTTACTGGTGAGGCAATCAACAACAGGTTACAATTTCAGCACACTCCCGCGCGTTTTTGCTATTTTTTTGTGACACATCAGAACATTAAAACATCTGTGGATCAGACTCAGCTATATCACTTCAAACAGGGCCGATAAGCACACAATGAGCATTGCCAGCACATCCGCTCACACATTAAGACTCAGGGTACTGATCTTCGGAGTACTGGGGGTTCTGTTGCTAATTGCCACTATGGCACTCCCACCGCTAACGTATCTGACCGGTGGAAAAACCAGCATGCTGGCAATCCATTTGTTGATGGAAATGTTTGCCATCATCATTGCGATGCTAGTCGTGACTTTGTCATGGCATACCTTTGACATGGCTGAAGCGCGCTATTCAAAAATACTGATCTGTGGCTTTCTGATTGTCGGAACCTGCGATTTGCTGCATGCACTGACCTATGCAGGTATGCCAGCATTTCTGGAACACAGCAGCACGCCAAGGGCAATTTTTTTCTGGTTGATGGGACGGACATTTGAGGTATTGACGATGGCAGTCGTTGCTATGGGATGGAAAATACCCTTGCCGCGTCTGTTCTGGTTATGTACCGGTATGCTGACCTCCGGAGTCCTTATTTTTATGGGGTCCTACCATATTGATGTGCTACCCGTCACGTTTATCGAAGGCCAGGGAGTCACACAGTTCAAGGCTAACTTCGAATACCTGCTATGTGCGATGAATATCCTGGTTGCGTTTCTGCTGTGGCAGCGTGGCGAAAAAAACAGGCAGAGCCGGTATTATCTTCTGGCACTCTCCAGCTTTTTAATGGGGGTTGGCGAAATTGCTTTCACGGCCTATGTCACGCCTTCAGATTTCCAAAATATCTTTGGCCATACCTATAAACTGGTCGCCTACACCTTGTTATATATGGCAACGTTCGCCACCAGCATACGTGCGCCATTTGAAGCATTGCAAAAATCTGAAGACAAGTTACGGGAAAACGAAACGCAATTAAGAATTGCAGCGATTGCGTTTGAATCACAGCAAGGCATGATGATTACCGACAAAAACGGGATCATTCTGCGCGTGAATCAAGCGTTCACCAACAATACTGGTTATGCCCCGGAAGATGCTATTGGAAGAACTGCCAAGATACTGCAATCCGGGCGACATACAGACACTTTTTATGCGGAGATGGAAGCCTGTATAGAAAGCACTGGGCGGTGGCAAGGTGAAGTCTGGGACAAGCGCAAAAATGGCGAAATTTATCCGAACTGGCTGACTATTTCGGCGGTTTCTGGCGATGATGGTGTTGTCACGCATTATGTGAATATTGACATCGACATCTCCGCCCGCAAAGCAGCAGAAGATCAATTACATCAGCTTGCTTTCTTCGATCCACTGACCCAACTGCCCAATCGCCGACTGCTACTCGAGCGCTTGGGACACGCACTCAGCAGCAGCGGAAGGCATCCGCATGGCGGTGCCGTGATGTTTCTGGATCTGGACAACTTCAAGACGCTAAACGATACCATGGGACATGATGTCGGCGATTGCCTACTGATCAAGGTCGCTGAACGTTTAAAGACATCCGTGCGACAAAGCGACACGGTGGCGCGACTGGGTGGTGACGAATTTGTCGTGATGCTAGAAAATTTCGAAGCTGGCAGCGACACCGTCAATCAGGTAAAAATAGCGGCTGAAAAACTCCGGGCTGCACTGGATCATCCATTTCAATTTGTAATGAATGCCGGATCTGATCAGCAAAAAACCATCGATTTTCATTCTACAGTCAGCATCGGGGTGAGCTTATTTGGCGGTCATCAAGAAAGCGTCGATGAAATTCTGAAACAGGCGGATCTGGCGATGTATCAGGCCAAAGATGCTGGCCGCAATACAATACGTTTTTTTGATCCCAAAATGCAACTTGCGGTAACTGCGCGGGTGGCAATGGAAAGTGCCATACGGGATGCCATTCATAAAACGCAGTTTGAACTACATTATCAGCCCCAACTCTCCGAAGACGGCCAACATCTGACCGGCGCAGAAGCGCTGTTGCGCTGGCCATATCCATCACGCGGCATGATTCCCCCTTCAGAATTCATTCCCTTATCCGAAGAAACTGGGTTGATACTTCCACTTGGTCATTGGGTTTTAAAAACAGCCTGCCAACAACTGGCAACGTGGGCGCAGCATCCTGCTACGGCTCATTTGACGATGGCTGTCAATGTCAGCGCCCTTCAGTTTCATCAGACAAATTTTGTAGAAAACCTGTTATCACTGATCGCCGATAGCGGTGCCAATCCACATAAGCTGAAACTAGAATTAACCGAAAGCATGCTGGTCAATAATGTAAAGGATATTATTGAAAAAATGCATGCGCTAAAAAACAAGGGAGTAGGATTTTCGTTAGACGATTTTGGCACTGGATATTCTTCATTATCGTATCTAAAACGTCTGCCACTGGATCAGTTGAAAATTGATCAGGCATTTGTCAGAGATATGTTGATCGACCAAAACGATGCTGCGATCGCTAAAATGATTATTGCACTTGCCGATACGCTGGGACTGGTAGTGATCGCAGAAGGTGTAGAAACAGAAAATCAGCGGCAGTTCTTGTCACATAATGGCTGCCATGATTATCAGGGATACCTGTTCGGAAAACCGATGGGAATAAAAGCATTTGAAGATTATGTAAAAAACTATCAACCAGTATTAGCAGTGGCAGAAACTTCTTAGTCACGCTGATAGCCTGTTATGATCGAAAGACAACATCTGGATATTGGTCATCAAAATGCAAGCACACAGTTATGACTTGCCATTCGTTACGGAGGATATCGTTATGCGACTACAAAATAAAAATATCATTGTTACCGGCGGTGCCAGTGGTATCGGACTAGCGACTGTGGAACTCTGCATGCAAGAGGGTGCCAACGTGATCATGGCTGACTTGCCCCATGACGAACACGTGCAAACCGCCAGCGATCTGAGCAGCCGCTACACAGGCCGATGTATTTTTGTCGCAACAGATGTCAGCTCAAGTGCGCAAGCTGATCAGTTAATCGCTGCAACCGTGGCTGATTTCGGCAGTGTGGATGGGGTATTCAATAATGCGGGGATAGGCGGGATGAGTCCGGCTGATTTATATACAGACGAAGACTTTTTGCACATTCTGGATATCAATCTGACGGGTGTTTTTCGTATTGCGCGTGCCTCTTTGCGCCAGATGTACGCTCAAGGAAGCGGCAGTATTGTCAATTGCGCTTCTATTCTTGGCGTGATGGGACAAAGCATGACCGCAGCCTATTCAGCGGCAAAAGGTGGAGTCGTTAACCTGACGCGCACGCTGGCACTGGAGGCAGCCAGCAAAGGTGTGCGGGTCAATGCCGTATGTCCCGGATATATCGATACGCCTTTATTATCCGCACTGGATGACAATATGCGACAATTTCTGATTGATCTGCATCCGCTGGGGCGTTTGGGTAAATCAGAAGAAGTTGCCAGCGCTGTCGTTTTCTTACTCAGTGACGAATCCAGCTTTATTACGGGTACACCACTGATGGTGGATGGTGGTTTTACCGCCGGAAAATCCTGAGGCACCGCACGATGCAATTCAGTGTTTTTAAATTCTAATCAGTTAATCCGATAACGAGATAAGCAGATAAATAGTTCACCAGTTTTTTAAGGATGTTCGTATGACCTTGTTACACAAATTCTCTACTGTCACTTTTCTGGGCCTGATGGCTGGCAGTGCTCTGGCAGATATTAAAATCGATCATGCCTGGGTCAGAGCCACCGTCGCACAGCAAAAAGCGACTGGTGCATTTATGCAGATACAGTCAACCGAGGATGCACGTTTGCTTGAAGTCAAATCACCCGCTGCTGCGAGCGTGGAATTGCACAAAATGGAAATGACTGACAATGTCATGAAAATGCGTGAAGTACCGTCGCTTGACTTACCGGCGGGCAAAGTCGTTGAGTTGAAGCCCGGTGGTTATCATGTGATGCTGATGGATTTAAAAGCGCAGGTGAAAGATGGCGATCTGATTCCGATCACGCTGGTCATCGAACACAAAGATAAAAAACGTGAAGCCATAGAAATCAAGGCGGTCGCGAAGCCTTTGAATGGTAAATAATTCCTGTCTGTCAGAACTCATCAATATCTGTTGCCACGCTCTGACGTTCAGAGCGATGTGAACATCATCCGCCAGACAACAGGTACTTTTCACATTGACATTCAACATGCAAAACCGCGATATTTGGGTGGACTATGCCAGAGGTATCGGGATCATCCTCGTCGTATATGGCCATGTCAGCAGAGGTATTTTTAATGCTGGCATGCCAATGGACGCAACACTATTCAGCCTGATAGACAGCATCATCTATAGCTTTCACATGCCGTTGTTCTTTTTCTTGTCCGGCCTGTTTTTTGTACCATCGCTACAAAAATATGGCCAAAGCGGATTAATAGCAGAAAAAACGGACAGTGTGATGTATCCGTATGTACTTTGGTCATTGCTGCAAGGTTTTACAGAAGTCGCATTGTCTCATTACACGACAGCCAAAACCAGCATTCCAGAGGTGCTGTCTTTGCTCTGGCAACCACGGGCACAATTCTGGTTTTTATATGCTTTGTTTGTCGTAATGCTGTTTGTTGTGATGCTATTTGGCAGCGTCATGTTCCGCGTCCAGCGACAATTATCTGCCTGGAAAATTCTGCTGCCAGCAATGGTTTTATGGGCATCACAATTCTGGCTGGATTGGCCTTTCCCATTCAATTTTTTAGCGAATTATTTGATCTTTTTTTTACTGGGAACGCAATTTCATTTACTCAGGAGCATCATCGAGAAACGGGCCCTGCTCGCCAGCCTCATCAGCCTGCTGGCTTTTATCGCCGTAGAATATCTGTTTCATGGAACACTGGGATTGCGCTATTCGGACAAAAGCTTCTGGCAAGCATTACCTGCTATTTTCGGTATCCTGATGGTATGTAGTGTTTCCTGCCTGTTGGCACAAAAAAGATTGTTGCTGATACCTTCCCAGGTCTACTGGCTAGCTTTATTGGGCAGCTGTTCCATGCCTATTTTTCTGATCCATATTCTGACTGGCAGCGGTAGCAGAATCGTATTAAGCAAATTACTGCATGTGCACAATGCCAGTCTGCATATTATTGCAGGCATGCTGGCCGGATTACTTCTGCCAGTATTAATCCAAAAACTGTCGGAACAATCCGGCTGGCGACGACTACGCTATCTGTTTACTCCGCCACCTTTTTTATCAATGAAAAAGCGATGGCTGGCTAGCTCAGCAAAGTAGCTGCATCAGATGCCGCAATCCATCCTTCATCCGTCGGCACTACCCATAATTCAACAGTGCTGTCGGGGGTATGAATCGCGGCGATAGCATCACCACGAGCCTGCTGGTTTTTCTGCGTATCAATCTTGACGCCCAGATATGCCAAACCTTGTGCAACCTGCTCACGCAGCATGGCATCATGTTCGCCAATACCACCGGTAAATGCGAGCACATCCAGTCCGCCGATACATGCCGTCAGCGCACCCGATTCACGTATTACTTTGTGAGTGAACAGATCAATTGCCCGACGGGCATCAGGGTGTTCGCTTTCACGCAAACGACGCATATCAGCAGAGATACCAGAAACGCCCAGCAAGCCCGATTGTTTGTACATCATCGTTTCCAGACGTGGCGCATCCCAGCCCTGCTGGCACAGATGCAATACAACACCAGGATCCAGTGATCCGCAACGGGTTCCCATCATCAAACCATCCAATGCAGAAAATCCCATCGTCGTTGCCTGACTGAGACCACGACGCATTGCGCAGATACTGGCTCCATTGCCGAGATGCGCCATCACCACTCGTCCGACAGCCGCCACCGTATGCTGCATGAGTTGTTGGGAGACATAACGATAAGACAGCCCATGAAATCCATAACGACGGATTCCGCTGTCACGTAAAGCCTTAGGTAACGCCAGTGTCCGCTCGACTTCTGGCATGGTCGCATGAAACCCGGTATCAAAACAGGCTACCTGCGGTATCAGGGGATACACTCGCTGAAATGCCAACACGCCCTCCAGATTATGTGGCTGATGCAAAGGTGCCAGAGAGTTGAGCGTTTGCAAATACGCCATCGCCTCATCATTCATCACCACAGAATCAGAGTACCGATCACCGCCATGCACGATACGATGTGCGACTGCCACGATCTGTATCCCCGTACTGTGAGCAAGTAAATATGTCTGTAATCGGAGCAAGGCCTGGGTGAACTTATCGTCTGAGGCCCCTTCTGATGCACTTTCTGATGTGCGACCTAATGCCTGCTCCGGTAAGGAAAGACTCAATTGTTCAGTTCCGCTACCGGAGGTCAGATCGCATACCTGAATCACGACCTGACCGCCTGGTTCCAGACCTTCTACGGTACCAGATAAACTTGCTGCGAGCACCTTTTTTGCACTGACCGGGTACAAGGCAAATTTGATCGATGATGAACCGCAATTCACTGCCAGAATTGCGGCCACACGCTCACTGGAGGGGCTGTTCATGGTGCGCTGATCCTGTATTGATGCGCGAGTAATTTCACCAATGCCGCTGAAGCGACTCTGGATGCAGCGCCATCAGCACGACTGGTCAGCGCAATCGGCACTCTGGCACCGATCACCACGCCACAACTGGAAGCACCAGCAAGATATTCCAGCTGTTTGGCAAGCATATTGCCGGATTCAAGATCGGGTACCAACAAAATGTCGGCATTGCCCGCGACAGGCGAATCAATTCCCTTGATACGTGCGGCGGCAGCTGAAATCGCATTATCAAACGCCAGTGGTCCATCAACGATCGCTCCGGTAATCTGCTGGCGCTGCGTCATTTTGCACAATGCTGCGGCATCAATCGTGGAGGCAATTTTAGGCGTGACTGTTTCTACGGCAGACAAAATCGCGACTTTAGGTAAAGGAATGTCCAAGGCATGCGCAAGACTGATGGCATTTTGCAGAATATCGACTTTGTCCATCAGGGTCGGAGCGATGTTGAGTGCCGCATCAGTCAGCAACAGCGTTTTGTCGTACATCGGAATGTCAAACCGGAAGACATGTGATAAACGACGCTTGGTGCGTAGTGCATGACAGGCAACAACAGCATGCATTAATTCATCAGTATGCAGACTACCTTTCATCAGTGCTTCAACCGTTCCGGCAGCCGCCATCGCTACCGCCTGTTCCGCAGCAGCGTGACTATGCGCAACATCGACGATCTCAATCCCGGTCAAATCCAGTCCAGCGGAAATAGCGACCTGTTCCAACTTCGCCTTGGGTGCGACCAGTACAGGAATAATCAGACCTTGCTTGCCAGCATCGAGTGCGCCTTGCAAAGAGTCAGCATCACAAGGATGGACAACCGCGCAGCGTATCGCCGCTAAATGGCTGACGCTTGCCAGCATCATTTGCTGACGCTGAGCGCCATCAAATAATTTTAACTCCGGCAGATGCGAACGCGGACGACTCACTTTTTCCGTCGGCGCGATCACCAGCGCCGATCCCAGAACAACGGCAGCACCATTCTGATTAACGATCTTACAGTCCAGCGTGACCCGCTTCTTGATATCGTCTTTTGCTGTCACCGTCGCCGTGATCGTCAGGGTATCGCCGACCCGGACTGGCTTAACAAACTGCAGTTTCTGTTCCAGATAAATAGTTCCGGGACCTGGCAATTCGGTTCCCAGCAAAGTGGAGATCAGTGCGCCGCCCCACATACCGTGTGCAATCACGCCGTGGAATAACGTATTTTCCGCATAGGCAGCATCGAGATGCGCAGGATTCACATCGCCAGATAACGCAGCAAAAGCCTGTATATCGGCATTGCTAAGCGTACGGACCTGACTGGCACTCTGCCCTATCTCAATGTCGTCGTACACCACATTGGCAATGACTTCACGTGTATCGGTATTACTTCCCGGTTGTTCACTCATCTTGTTTTCCTAGTTAACGATGTGGTAGCCAGCATCGACATATAAAGTTTGACCTGTCATTCCCGACGAGGCATCGCTGATCAGAAAGGCCGCCAGATTTCCAATTTCTTCCAGCGTCACCAGACGATGTAAAGGAGAACGTTGTTGCGCCTTCTGCATCAGCACATCAAATTCTTCCAGGCCAGAGGCAGCACGGGTAGGCACTGGACCAGGTGAAATAGCATGCACACGGGTTCCTTGCACGCCCAGTTCTGTCGCAAGATACTTCACCATGGATTCGAGTGCTGCTTTGACTGGCCCCATCAATCCATAATGCGGCACAGCCGCGTCCGCGCCAAGGTAACTCATGGTCAACAAACTCGCCTGTGGACTCAGATGTGGCTCGCACAGATGTGCCAGTTGCGCAAATGAGTGACAAGAAATATTCATCGCACGCAAAAATCCTTCGCTGGAACTGTCCGTGACTCTGCCATGCAAATCGGTCATTGGTGCCCAGGCAATCGAGTGGATAACAAAGTCCAGTTGTCCCAGATGCTCTGCCGCTTGCGCCACCAGATTGGCTATCGCCGTAGGATCCTCCACATTGCAACTGATCAGCGGCGCATCAAGCGCTGTCGCCAGCGGCGCAACGAATTGTTGCGCTTTTTCGTTTACGCAAGACAGCACCATCAATGCGCCTTGTTGGCTCAGTACCTGTGCACATCCATAAGCAATACTGTGTTCATTTGCAAGACCAATGATCAGGCCTCGCTTGCCTTGCAAAGAAAATACATTTTTTTCAGACATCCGTTTTCCCATTCTGTGATTGCTTCTTCCAGCTTCCGATGACATTCCTTCACAAGGTCAGCATAATTTCAACTGTGATGGATGACGGTATTGGACTTCTTTAGTGTCACACTACTACCAAAAATCTACATCTGTATGACCTGCATGTGCAAAAAATCGTTCCGGCACAGTTTATTGATCAAAATCAAACTAATAACGGATCAGCTTAAAAATCTCTGAAAAAGACCCTGCGAACAGAACTCACTATATAGATCATTTGCCAATTTTAATGATGTCAGAACTCTTATGGAATCTCTGATTAAGTAAACGCAACCTGATTGAGAAACGTTAATAGAAGCATGTTCGACCGTCAATCATTAAAGCCATGAGACAGACTACATTTGCCCAAGGAAGCTTTGAACGCTATGCCAAAAC